>NZ_CP176530.1:1541931-1850317 GCF_046267985.1 Pseudobdellovibrio sp. HCB154
AAGCATCGGCTTGGTCTTCTTCCGCGGCGAGTGGAACGAGCTTAGGTAGCTATAGGTTTGGTGTTAACGGCAAAGATACTGCGGCGATTGAAAGTATCGCCACAGAAAATTTTAGTCCAAATTACGGATCTGCACTTATGTTTTCGACGACGCCTAACGGAAGTTCGGTGAAACAGGAAGTTGTGCGTATTACTGGCGTTGGTAATGTGGGGATTGGAACTTCAGCCCCTACAACTAAATTAGATGTGGCCGGTGGTATTCGCATCAGCATGGAATCTGCAACTTGCGCTGCAAGCTTTACAGGTACTTTACGATATAATTCTGGAAGCGTTGAATATTGTAACGGAGCTTCATGGTTACCATTTGGTGTAGCAGGAGCGGGAATCACTGCAATGAATGGTTCAACTTCTGGAACGCAAACTTTTGCCACTGGAATTACCGGAACAGTTTTTAATATTTCTTCAAATAACGGAGTTCACACATTTAATATTCCGTTAGCAGCTTCTGGCTCAGTGACTGCTGGTCTTTTATCAAATGCAGATTATTTAGCTTTTACAAATAAAGTGAGTGCTACATCGGCTTCTGTGATTTCTGCCTTAGGCTATACACCATTAAATGATTCTGTTTCTGGAACTTATCTTGTTAAAGCAAATAACTTATCTGATTTAGCATCAGCAACAGTCGCGCGTGCAAATTTAGGTTTAGGCGCGTTAGCTACTTTAAATTATATAGATTTAAGCTCAACAGCTGCTTCAGGAACTTTATCAGAGGCTAACTTACCAGCCATCGGATCAGGTGTTGCAAGTGGTACACAATACACGAAAGTCACTGTTGATGGTAAAGGTCGCGTGATCAGCGGATCGCAAGTGACTTTAAATGATATCGTTCATGTGTATACAGGTAATGGTGGATTATTTGTTGGCTCAGGCACTTCGCGTCCACTAGTTGAAGACTCAAATACGGCAGAAAGCACAGCGTTTGGTGTAAATTCAATGGCTGCTAATCAAAGTGGTGGTCAAAATACAGCTTTTGGTTATGCAACGCTTGAAAACTCGGTTACAAGTTATGAAAATGCAGCTTTCGGTTGGTACGCCTTAGCAGAAAATACAACTGGACAATTTAATACGGCGATCGGTGCTGAATCAATGTGGAGTAATACTACAGGTGTTGAGAATACAGCAGTCGGTGGAGCAGCCCTTAGCTACAATACTACAGGGCATTATAATAGTGCTGTAGGTATGATTGCCTTAGGTCGCAATACGTCGGGTACTCACAACGTAGGTATGGGGATAGGTGCTGGCGGAGCCAATCAAACAGGTAATCGAAATGTTTATTTAGGAGCATGGGCAGGAAATGGTCCATCGAACAATTCCAATGTAAGCAGTACGGTCATTATTGGTTACGATGCTGCCACAAATATTTCAACAGGCGCAAACAACAATATCGTGATCGGAGCAAATGCCGCAGGTAATTTAACAACTGGTCCTAATAATATTGTGATCGGTAATAACATTAATACGGTTGCGGCTACTGCCTCTGGCACATTAAATATCGGAAATTTAATTTTCGGTAATGACATTGATGGAACTGGTTCAACTCTTTCTACAGGTAACATCGGCATTGGTGTTTCAAATCCAACGGCGAAATTTCAATTAGCAGCAGGTACAACGTCAAAGGCTCCATTAAAATTTACTTCAGGCACATTACTTACATCTCCGCAATCAGGCACAATGGAGTACGATGGCGTAAATTTCTATGTAACTGATGGTTCAAATCAGCGTCGTACAATTGCCACAGGTTCATCAACGGGCAGTATTGATAATGCTTCAACGATTAATTCAACAAGCAACATCACATTAACGCCAACAGGTTCAGTTATTGTGTCATCAACAACAGCATCAACATCATCTAATAATGGTGCCTTAGTTGTTCAAGGTGGTGTTGGTATTGGTGGTAATTTAAATGTAGCTGGAACAATCAGTGGTTCAGCGCAAGTCAAAGCTACAGGCTATCGCGCAAACCAAGGTGTGCCGAATGCAGCAGATAGTTCAACAAATGGTTATTCTTTTGGAATAGATGGCGATACAGGTTTATTTTCGCCAGGTTCTGGTGGAGCTAACGGTATCGTTTCAATTTTTTCAAACGATGTTGAAGCCATGCGAGTTACAGCAACGGCTGTAGGTATAGGTACGAGTGCCCCTACACAACTCTTAGAAGTTAGAAAAGACCAAGCTGGCCTTCCTACTATTGCTAAAGTTGTAAATTCGAATACTACAGCTGGAACGCAAGCTCGCTTTGATCTGGCCACTGGAACCGCTAATTCTTACTCGATTATGTCTGTGTCTGAAAATGGAGCAGGAGCTACTTCGTTTGAAATAGCTACAGGTAATGGCATCAGTAACGGTATGTATTTCACAGCTGGATCAAGTGTGACAAGTCAGCCAATTATTTTTAGACAAGCTTCAACGGAAAGAATGAGAATTAATTCGAGCGGTAATGTTGGTATCGGCACTGCAACTCCAGTTTATAAATTATCAGTTTATGAGGGTTCAGGTAACGTTATTAGCAATGTTGAAAGTGGTAATAACGGCTCTGCAGCTTATACTCGCCATTCGGGAAAATCAGCAGCCGGTGTAGCTCGCACTTACGGTAATGGTTTAAATATCAGTGATGGTAATGCAGGTTATGAAGTTTATGATTTTACAGCTGGTGTATCACGTATGTTTATTAATACGAATGGTAATGTTGGTATTAATACAACGAATCCAGGTGCTAAATTACATCTATTAGGTAACCAAGCTTTAGAAAATAATTCCGCGAACGCGGCAGGTGCGAGTATTGCATTTTGGAAAAATAGAAATTACGGCGCTACACAAAATAATGATGAATTAGGTTATCTTTCGTTCTACGGTCACGACGGATCTACAACACTTCGCTCAGCTTATATGATTTCACATGCTGATGGCGCGGCAACAAGCGGATCAGTGCCGGGAAATTTAAAATTCTTTACGACAACAGCAGGTAGTGGTGACAGTACAGAAAAAATGCGTATCGGTGCAAACGGTAACGTAGGTATCGGCACGACTACTCCAAGTACGACTTTAGATGTCGCGGGTTATATCGCAACAGGAAATGGTACGACACAAATTGGTGGTGTTATGGGTTTAAACCGCGGTGTGGTACCTAACACTGGTCTTGTCGTGGCCGGAAATTCAGGTTCATCAAACGGTGGTTACGCCCAATTTTACGGAACAAATGCAGTGAGTGGAACTGATGATCGCCGTGGTAATGTAGATATCGGCAGTTACATCGCGGGCGGAGCTCCAGGTAATATTAATTTTTACAACTACAATGGCTCTGGTTGGTTAAGCCGTATGCTTATTCAGGGTTCGACTGGTTATGTTGGTATGGGCACTCTGACTCCATCGGCGAACTTACACGTTTTCGCGCCAGATACAGATACTGCAACAATTGCAGCAACTGGTTCAGCTCAAGGATCAGGAATGCTTTATGTCGGACAATCAACAGCCTATGGTGCCGGTATGTTGTATAACGGCGATGATTCTCCAGCTATGTTAGGCGCTAGTGATGATGTTGTTTTCTTCCGCCGTGATAATGGTACAGATTACGAAGTTTTTAAATATCGTTACAATTCAGACAACGTTACTTTTAACGGTCGCGTGGGTATTGGTACTGCGGCACCGCAAGGTTCTCTTCATATCGTGTCAACAGTTTCACAGGTCAATTCGCCAACAGAGGGCATTTTCTTAGGAAAAAGTGCCGGCGATGATTACCAAATTCAGTTAACTCAAACAGGCGGAACGCCGCACATTGATTTAAGCCGTGGTACGAATACAGATTTTGATGGACGAATTTCATCAACTGCGAACAGTACTTTAAGCTTAGGTACAGCTTCAGCTTCAATGTTACTTAATTTAAACGGCACGAATGTGGGTATTGGCACCGCATCTCCTGCAAGTAAATTCGAAGTGCGCGGTGGTAATACCTTTATGGAAGGTAAAGCTTACGTGTATTCAAATTCAGGCTGGGGATCGGTTACTCCATCCATCAGTTTAGCGATTGGTGATAATGATACCGGTATTAATTGGGTCTCAGATGGTGTGTTACAAATTTATGGAAATAATGCGGTTCGCATGCACTTTGCTCTTGATGGTAATAACGGTATCGGTACAACAACGCCAAGTTACAAACTTGATGTGAATGGAACAATCCGCGGTTTTGGTATTACCGATTCTTCAGATGCGCGCTTGAAGAAAAATATTATGCCGCTTGATTTTAGTTTAGAGAAAATCTTGCAGATTGAAGGCGTAAGTTATAATTGGATTGATAAAGACCGATCGCCAAAAAAACAAATTGGTTTTATCGCCCAACAGCTTGAAGAAATCTACCCTGAACTTGTAGAAACAGATAAACAAGGCATGAAATCAGTGAACTACTCGCATCTAGTAGCTCCATTGGTAGAAGCTGTTAAAACACTTTACAACAAAATCACTGGCGTTGAGCGCGAGATCGCTTCACTTAAAGCTGAAAACGAAGAATTAAAAACAAAAGTGAAAGAATTCGACGAATTAAAAGCTTATATCTGCAAAAAAGATCCAGAAGCTCCGAACTGTAAACCCGCTCAGTAATTGTTTAGCAAACAAACTTAAAAAATATTTTTCAAACAAAGATTAGAGTTTTTATTTACTACGATCGTCCAGAAAACGGGGTAAACAAATTGCTCCGTGAGTTCTGATCCCTAGACTCTGGGTTAATGAAAACAAAGAACATAATCTTATTAACATTTACTTTTTTAACCCTATCAACTGAACAAATTTTTGCATTTTCGCGTGGAAAACCTTTCTGGGAAAAACGCTCGACGCCGTCGAATTCGGCTCAGCATGCCCCAGTGCAAACACCAGTTACGCCAACGCCGACAACATCAGCCCCTCCCATTGTTTCACAGACCCCACCGGTTGTAGTACCAACTCCTGCGCCGACACCAGCACCTGCACCAGTTTCAGGATATCAAGAAGGTGATATTATTTTTATTCAAAGTCAGTCTTCGCAGTCGGCAGCGCTTCGCGAGGCGACAGGCTCTGTGTGGACTCATGTAGGTCTTTTAGTAAAACAAAATTCAAAATGGTACGTCGCTGAAGCTGTTGGCCCAGTGGTGAGTACGCCGATGAGTGAATTTATTGCTCGCAGTAAAGATAAAGCGTATGAAATCTACCGCTTTCGTCATTTTGATCCGACCACGATGCGTTCGGCGATGTTGGCGGCAATTCAGAAATACAATAAGCCGTATGATATCTATTTTGAATTTTCTGACACACGTACGTACTGCAGTGAGCTCACATATAAAGTGATGTTAGATGTCACGGGGCAAGGATTAGGGCGCGTGCAAAAAATGCGTGATATGAAGCTTGATGGCCCTTATGTAAAAGCTTTAGTGCAAAAGCGCTTAACCGACATTGGTAAAGAACTGAATTTAGACGAAGATATCATCACGCCAGTCAGTCAAATGTTAGATCCTGATGTGACTCTAATAGAAAAAAAGGACTAACTTTTTAGGGTTAGTCCTTAATGTGAATAAATGTGCTGAATGCGCATTTGCTAAATTGTACTCACTTTATCGGAATTCCTAAGATTTGCTTTATATCTTAGGAATTCTTTTCAGTTGCGCAGTTGAGTATTTGCAACCGCTTATTCGTTATAAAACACACCTGGAATAAAAGCGTTAATTTGGTTGTATAAGCGTCCTGCAGCGGCGTTACAGCTTTCACCCAATGAGCGGATAAAGTGAAAATTCGGCACTTTTTTGTCGACTAAATTGGTTACGTCTTGAGAATTGTTATCGCCATCAAATACATCTTGTTCGACTGTTACAGCCATAAGTTCTACGGTGTTTAGGTTATAGGTATTGTTGCAAACTTCGTATTTGAAATATTCAAACCCCATGCTGGCAATGCGCGGCCCAGAAATACTCCCGTTAATTTGAATGTAAGGGCTAAAGGCCATTTTATCGGGGGCCCCATCATTTTTGTAAGTGAACGGAAAAAATACTAACTGGTCAAATTTTTGCGATAGGCGTGATGGAAACCAAATTTTAATACGCTGTGAAAAATCAATTGGCTTGATTGTCTGAATATTTTGAGTAAACAAATAACCTGTATTTAAGCGTGATTTGATCGCTGATTTTTCTAATTTCGGTGAGCCGACCTCTTTTTTGGGAATAATTAAAATGTAATTCAGTTCATGCAGTAGTAAAGCCACACGGTTTTCTTCGTTCATTTGGTACCAGAACATAAGATCGATTAAAATCACATCGTTTGTACGGGCTGCAACTTGGTAATAGGGCCCTGCAATAATAGATTCTACCGGGATATCGCTTAAGCGGTAGTTAACAAAGCTCCAGCGTACATTTTCAAAAGCTGTAATTAAAGCTTCAGCGTAAACGGGATCAAGCTCTGCAATTTCAGCTAATTTTCTGCTAAAAAGATCAAGCGTAGCTGTCGGCATACGGCTCGGGTAATTCAGCGTTCTTGCGCGAAAGTAGTCATAAAAGAATTTGTTTGTGGCCGCTTTGAATACCGGTTCTTCGGCGATGCCTTGTTCTGCTAAATCTAAAAGATAGTATTTATCATTGATTTTAATGGCATTGCCGCCATTACCAACGTGAACTGGTCCGGCTAATGTAATTAAAGAAGCTAATAGGGTTGTAAGTAAAACAAAAACTTTCATCTTTTAGGGCCTTTCTAAGCTGAAAAAATTAACTGCCAACGAATAAATTTCTGTCGATGGATTTTCATTATAATATTTAGTGCTGAATTCACTCATAAAGTCGCGAATCATTTGTTTTGCACCATGCATTTGATCTTTAGAAAACGAAATCACCAGGTTTTGAAATTCTCTTTCTAAAACAGGTTGTGTCGCTACACTTTGTGCTGCTTTTTCCGCGATAGAAACGTGATATTTAGCAATCGCCGTTGAAGGAATGTCATTTAAAGTCTGAACACTTGAAGCCGTTCCAGATAAAATACCATTTTCATTTTGCAAAATTTTTAAATCGCAGAGCTGCTGTATGATCAGTGTCGCTTGATCGAATGAAATTTTTAAAATTTCAACTAACTGATGGACGTTGGTTGCTCGTTTAGTTGAGACAAGTTCGTAAACAGCTACATGGCGCCAGTGATTGATTGTGTTTAATGGATCTTGGTGTATCACCACTGAGTTTGCAAATTTAGAAATTTGTGAAAGTTTTACGGCGGCAGCAGCCTTCTTCTTTTTGGCGCGCGCAAAACAAGTATCAACACTTGTTAAAAACTTTTGTTTTTCGTGATGAGTGAGTGTCAGGTTGCCGACAATTTTTTGTGCAAGCTTTTCTGAAATACCACGTTTTCTTGAAAAGATCTGAGAAAGGGTCGAATGGTCGATATCAAGATGACGCGCAAAAATGCGTAGCGAGTATCTTGGGTTCTTCTCTTTTTTCTTATCAAATTCGCGTTGAAGAATTTGTAAATAAACTTCTTGTTGCATGGGTTAAAAGTAAACTGGCAATACGTGAAAACTGCAAATTGTTTTTCTGTGTAAATAAGATTTTTGCTAGCTAAGTGCTGACAAAATAAACACTATGGAAGCATTATGGAAGAATACGCAAAGCTGTGGTTACATCAAAGAATTTTTGTAACCGAACTCTGTGTAAAATTAGCTCATCTGCTCTAACAAGTTTTTGCAAGATTTCCGATTTCGATCAGTGCTTTTTCGATTTCAGAACTCCAAGCGACACCCGCATTGATACGAAGACAGTTCATATATTTTCCTGTGCTTGAAAATGCGCAACCCGGAACAACACTGATGTTTTTCTTTAAAGCTTTTTCAAAAAGATCAAGCGTGTTCGTGCTTGGGGCAAACTCAATCCAAATCAAACAGCCCCCTCTAGGGTGAGTGATTTTAATGTCTTCGGGAAAATGTTTTTGAATCGTTGCTGTGATCAGCGTGAAATTCTTTTCAATGGTTTGGCGAAGTTTGCGCAAATGGCGCTCGTAAGAGTGATTTGCTAAATGATCAGCGATGGCCATCTGTAAAGCGGCGTTAGTGCTTGAGGTGTTCGTAGATTTGAAAAGTAAAACTTTTTCTTTTTCAGATTCAGGCGGGATCACCCAACCAATACGATATCCAGCTGATAAAGTTTTTGAAAATGAAGAGCAAAGATAGTTTTTATCCTGCTTGTCAAAAGATTTTAAAGTTAACGGGCGGGTTGGCGTAAAGTAAAGTTCGCCGTAAATATCATCTTCAACAATAGTGATGTTGTGTTTGTAACAAAGTTGCACGAACTTTTCTTTGTTTTCATCACTCATTAAGCTGCCGATAGGATTTAAGAAGTTCGGCGTAACTAGTGCGGCTTTAATTTTAAATTTAGAAGCCTTTTCTGCAAAAGCCTCTAGATCGATACCTTTATCTGAAGTGGCCGGAAGTTCTAAAAGTTTTAAACCTTGGTCTTCGATTAGGCGTAAAATTCCGTGAAACGTCGGGCTTTCAACGGCCACGATATCACCTGGGCTTGTACATGATTTTAAAGCTAAGTTTAAAGCTTCGGTGCAACCGTTTGTGATAATCACTTGTTCTGGATCAACCACATAGCCTGCATCAAAAGTGCGTTTTGAAATTTCTTTTCTTAATTCGTAGATTCCGCCTAGAGGGGCATAGCGCATTGCTTTGACCGGTTCTTGGCGCATAACTTTTAACAAAGATTTTTGTAAACTCATTGTAGGTAAAAGTGAAGTGTGAATAACAGCACCGCCTAACGGAACTAATTTTTCGTTACTGCAGGAATGAACAATGTCCAAATTTCTAGAGCTATCTTTGACAAAACGTGGAGTCGGCATGGCTTTAGATTTGAAAGCTGGCGTATTCACCATAGTTAATCTTTTTACAAAGTAACCTGATTGCGGTTTAGCTTCGATGTGGCCTTGTGCTTCGAGTAGAGCATACGCTTGATTAACGGTCGAAATGCTTACGCTTAATTTTTTACTCATAGCACGTACAGAGGGAATACGACTTCCGGCTAAGAGTGTACCGTCGGTAATCCAGTTTTTGATTAAGCCTTCAACCTGGTTATAAAGCGATACATCTGATCTGCGTAAAATAGGTGAGCGTGCCATTTTGGAACCTCCAACGTAAGTCCTAAACTGTACTGGTTACAATTCATTTTAGGTGCATCTGTACTCATTACTTAAATATCTTATACTAGCTCTATGGATCTCACTACTAAAAAACAAATCTTTCTTAAAAAAGGTGACTTGATCGAAGTCAAAGCTAACTCTCAAATCGTTATCGGTAGCGGTATGGTGTGGGTTACATTCACTGGCGATGAGCGCGACTACGTGCTTAAAACCGGTGACCGCTTAAACTGTGATGCTCCTAAGCCAGTTATTGAGGCTTTAGAACCAAGCTATATTGTAATCCACGAACAGCCATCGCGTTATAGTCTATTTAGCCTGCTTGGAGCCTGGTCAGAAGAAGGTCTTCGCTAGCTATTTGATTTCTTAAGTGTTAGAAATCTAGGCTATGTTAAAAAGTATTTTCATATTCGTATTAGCCTTTTCGTCATCTGTTTTTGCAGACACGCAAGAAAAAATTGTAGAAGCTTTTAAAGAGAGTAAAGATCAAGTTGTTCAGGCGTTAAGCCACAGCCGCTTAGTTCGCCAAAATTCAAATTATTTTGCTACCGGAAATTTTGCGCCTGTTGATCTTATTTTGCCAAGTAAGTTTGGCTTAACCTTAGGTGTAGTGAACGATGTTGATTGCACTTGGGAATTAGAATATTTAAAAAGCAGTGTTTCAGTTCCATTTCTTGTTGATGATATCGGTGAGATGACTGACGAACGTTTATCATTGATTCGCCGTAATTATTTCGGAACAGAAACTTTCAATTTAAGTTACGGTTTAAGCTACAATAGATTCAAGATGCATATCGGCAGTAAATACTTAGCTTACATCGCAACAAATATTCCCGATGTTGATTTAATGCAAATCGATTCATTAGGTTTTAATGTCGGTATCGGCAACCGTTGGATTTTTTCTAACCGTTGGATGGTGGGTGTTGACTGGGCTTCTTGGTCGCAACCGGTATTTACAACAAAGTACAATAACAAATACAGCGATTATGCCACAGATGAAGATAGTAAAGACACTGTTGATACAGTCGCTAAACTTATTCGCTGGGTTCCGCGTATTACATTACTTAAATTACAAGTAGGATACTCTTTCTAATGAACTTTAATATTAATCACAATAATCAGCACTACATGTTCCGTTTGGCTTCAGATAGCGATGTTCCGCAGATTCGTCAGCTTTTAAATGACTCTTACAAAGAGCTAGCTGACATGGGGTTAAATTATACAGCCTCTTATCAAGATGAAGACGAAACACGAAAGCGCATGGCGAAAGGCCGCACTTTTGTTTTATTATCGGGTAAAGAGATCATCGGTACGATTTTGTATTACGCAAGAAATGAGATCACCGGAAAAAATTCGGCTTACTTAGAACAATTTGCGATTTCTCCAAAACTTAAACGTTTAGGCCTTGGTTCAATTATTATGGATTTTTGTGAACAGTTAGCGAATGATGAAAAGTATGAAGCTATTCAGTTGAATACCGCGCAGCCTGCAACACACTTAGTGGAATGGTACAAACGCCGTGGTTATAAAATTGTAGCTGAAACGCATATCGAAGGTAAAGTTTACGACTCGTATATTTTTGAAAAAACATTACGAGCCGCATTTTCTAAAAAGAAGTAATTTGACTACTGAGCGCCGCAGATTCTAGCGGCGCGTTCGCCTTTTTCAACACCCGGTACGCAGAATACCGCTGTGCCATCATTTAACGATCTGTATTCAACGGCATTTTCTCCTAGAGATTTTTTGCTCGCTTCATTCAAAAAATCGACATATTGGTTGGCAGTCGCGGCATCCCAGTAAGTGGGGCTGATGTGGCTATTTTTCGTTGGGATAATTTGTGAGGCGGCTAACATCATATGACCGTTTGTGAATGAGTAGTAGTTTTTAACAAATAAACCAAAACGATTCCATAATGGAAATTTATTAGAACTATAGTTTTTACCACCTAAGAATAATAAATTACCCAAGCTATAAGTTACGAAAGATTTTTGGTTAAATTCAATCGGGCGTACATTATGTGTATGGTGCCCGATCACTAAATCAATGCCGTAACTTTTAATTAAAGACATTTTAGCTTCGATATTTCTATTTTCTGAACGTTGGCGTTGTTTACCATCTTCAGTTTGAGTTGTATCGTCGTCAGGTTTAGAACCATTTTTCGTATAAACTGATAACTCCATGCCTTCATGGATAGACACGATACGAAGATCAGCTGCCGTATTTTTTAAGTTTTCTAAAATTAATTTTAAATCAGCGTACTCAGGGCATGGGATCATCGCTTTTTCAACATTACCGTTTTTACAAAGACGCACAGATAACATACCATTAGTTGTAGGGGTAGGCTGCCATGATTTTTCCCAGTGAGGGCGATCATCGCCTTTCATGCCAACAGCCACGTAAGCGATACGTAAACCATTTTTTTCAATGATTACAGGGTTAACTGTTTCTTCTAAACGGCCAAGACCAGATAAATACACTTGGTGGCCAGCGCGGGACTGAATATCTCTTAGGTTGGCCAAAGTTTCTTCGATACCTAATTGATCGTAATCATACGCGTGATTATTCGCTGAAGAGATCATGTTAAAGCCTACTTTATTCACTAAATAATCAACTCCGGCCGGGTGAGATTTTTGTGGCCATTTTTTACCTTCGATAATAGGCATTTCAGCGTTTGTTTTTGATGAAACAACGCTTTCTAGATTCATAAAGTTCAAATCATTACCAGCCGTCATTTTTTTAAGACCGACAGTCATTTGCTCCCAAGTTGTGAATGAATTAAAAGTACTGCCTGTTGATTCAAGTTTGTCTGAACCTGGACGCGAAAGACTCACATCGCCACCCATACCGATAACTAATTCTTGGGTAACAGATTGTGGGGCGCGGCTATTTAAATAGCCTTCTGGGTTTTGTAAATTTTCGTAAGATAAAAGACCTTTTTTAAACTTAGCGTATTCAAGAACAGATAAGCGGCGGCCGATATCTTGTGAAATTTTATAAATTTCACTCGCAGACTGAACGCCAACATAACGCCAGTGCCATGGTTCAAAGTTGTATTGAGTCACTGGATTTGATTCTACTTTTAAGTTTTTTGAATAGCGCGGGTAGCTCATGGCCATTCCAAAATTATGTGCGTTGTTTAAAAGCCATTCGTACTCTTTACATTTGTTCTGAGGGCAACGCTCTTTAATATCAGGATAAGATAATGTCGGGCCTAAGCTTGGGTAAACTAAATCAAACGTGGCACCTAACTGGTGTTCGCTTCTGCCTGGAACGGCGCTGATGCTTTGAACGTATTGGGTAAGTTCTTCTTCGGTTTTGAATTTATCTTTAAATTTTGGAAATTTGCTTGCGTAAGTTGAACATTGTTGGTCAAAGCTTCTATAGCCTGAATAGATTTTAATAGTGACATCAGAGGCTTTTGCCGCAGTTGTCATAGCGATAAAAGCTTCTAAGACTTCTTTACGAAGTTTTTCGTTTGAGCCTGATTTATTCCAGATTAAGTCTTGCGGTACAGAAACTAAATCTGCCGGCGTATAAGAGCGTTTTAATTTATGGCCGTCTTCTTTGCTCACTAAAGCTAAGTAATCAGCGCCATCTTGTTTGCCATCATCAAGGCAGTACTTGTTGGGAGCTGCAAAAGTATTAACACTTGCTATTAATCCTAAAGTTAAAACTAAACGTTTCATATTATTTAACTCTTTCTAATAGGATGGCACGACGCTCATCGATTTGTTTTTTGCGTTTTAAAAAAATATTTTCAATTTCTGATTTTGTGTACATAACACCTTTGCGGCCTGAATCTTTTCCGCTCAGTGTAAGTACGTTTTGGTTTGTTAAGTACTCTTGAAGTTCAGAGTAGATATGTCTTAACATGCCATCAGTTACGTCTTGGTTTAATTTTGTAATTACAGTGCGAGTCGTTGCTTTGAACTGTTCGTACATATAGGCATTTACCGGAGCAAATGCGCGGTCTAATTTATCTTCGTAGCTGTATAAGATGGATTTCATATTTTCAGGCTTTGCGGCTTCTGTTGCGTTAATAGGTACGTTGTGCATGGCTTTAAATAGATCATCTGTATCCCATGGTGTTACGCGAAAATAGATCTTACCTTGCTTGTACATCTCGCTATCTGCAAAGAAGAAGATTTCATCTGGAAAGTCACCGTTTGTGTAAAGTGAATTCATTGCCATCCAGCGCATGTAAGCATCAATATCCATTTTGCTTTTTAGTGAATTAAACAGCGTTTCGCCGGTTTTAGTCGCGATATCAGTATAAATAGAATCCGCTACCGCTTTGATTTCTTCGGTTTGAGACAGAGTTAATTTTTTAGAAACTTCTGCGCCATCGTGGTCAAAGCGTGATTTATAACCACGGCGAACCACGTAAGGGCTTTTGTTCATCGCTGATTTTGGTTTTTCTACAGCGAGATACAGGCCATTTGATTTACCATTTAAGAATAATTCGAAATAAGCTGTTGGTAACGGAGTACCGATTTGCAAGGCTTCAGCTGTTAATAATCCTAAGCGGGTAGAGATATAACCAGCATCAGCTGACATGCTTAATAAGTCTAATTTTTTAGATTCAACACGGCCTACACGAATAGGTGCTTCGAGTTTAATGCCGAAATTTCTACGAGAATAAGAAATAGAACCTTGCCCACGAGTTTCAAGCGCTTCGAAGTTAACCGGTGCTTCGCGATTTAATTGTAATTGGCCAGGAGCGAACTCATACTTTTCAGCCAAATCTTTATAATGAGCCAGATCATGAGTTTGAACATTCAAGTTAATGGCGTCGTAAGCAAATGCTGAAGTCACAAAAGAGATTTGCGCCAAACCTAGAAGTAAGCCTTTTTTAAATCTCTGTGTCATTTGTGTTTCTCCTTAAATAAGAATATTCAAGAATAACAAATGCATAGGTTGTTCCGTTTTATGCGTATTTAAGTGGGTAATAACGTATCAAACAAGAACTAGGCTGTTAATGGTCATCACAACTGTTATAAAGCTAACAGTTGTCTCATTTTGAGATTTAGTTTTTTTGACCGTCTTTTGTTGGATTTTCACTCGAGAATTGGCGCAGGCTGGACCATCGACCAACTCTACATTTACCAGCCTTTAAACAAAGAAATATTCTCTCTATAATGAAAGCCATATGAAAAAACTTAGAACTCAAACGGTGTCTTTTGGATTAACGGCTTTAGTTTCTTTTTCAGGGTGTATTTCTAGCGAGAAAGATCGTTCACCAGCCAGAGCAGAAAATAGAAGTATCGGTTGCGGAACAATGAA
Organism: Pseudobdellovibrio sp. HCB154; assembly: GCF_046267985.1. Lineage (GTDB taxonomy): Bacteria > Bdellovibrionota > Bdellovibrionia > Bdellovibrionales > Bdellovibrionaceae > Pseudobdellovibrio. Next base: position 1,556,397 of record NZ_CP176530.1, read on the forward strand.
CTATCCCGCTGATTCTGCTGAAAACGGGTTTGTAGTTTTAGATGTTTTACAGCCGACAAAACTATCAAGAAATTCAAATAAAGTTATACAGCCTTTGATGTGTCCTGAAGATCAGGCTAAAGTGAAAGATCTTAATTTAAAACCTTACAATCCACTTTTTAAATTCGTTGAAGATCAGCAAACGGTAGCTAAAAAAACAAAAAACAGAAATCGCCAAAAAATTAAAGAAGAACCATGGGGCGGCGAAAATTTAGATGTGACCAATATTCAAGACGCAGAAAAGCTAGCCAAAATTTTACAACGTTATATTTTTGAAGGTTGGTTTGACGCTGATAAAACTCAAGGTAAAACTCAGTATGAAAGCCATTTTCGTTCAAACAGCTTACGTACTTGGTGTAATACGCCTTGGTTAAACGTGACTGAAAAAGGACGTGAAGCGATTCACGGTTTAACAAAAGAATTTCCAATCAGAAGTACGCATGTGTACACAGTACCTAGAGACGTTGAAATGACTGAAGATGCGGTAACTTGGGGAATTTCTTTTTTCAATAAGCCTGTTTGCGGTGAGTATGCCAATTTCTTTAATGAGAAAAACGCTATGCTGCCAACAATTACAGATATGCGTCCACAATTTAAATCACCAGATGGTGGGTTAGCGTTTAAATTATTGTTCAACACTATGCCTGATTGGCAGAATCAAATGCGCGGCCAATGGACTTCAAGCTCATCAGATCTAAAAGCCTACAATTGGTGGACTCATGTCAGTCATGCCCGTCAAGACGACGGAAAAACTGCGCACGATGAAAGTATTCGTGAATTATCGAATGTCGCTTTAGTGCAAATTGATATTTCGTTAAAAGACTCGCGCTTAAAAGGAACGAATCCTCTTTTAAAAAATTGGATTATGCTAACATATTATTTTGATCCAAATTTTAAAAACGAATATTTGGCCGATATGAATATTCCAGAGCCTTTAAAATATATGCGTCCGGTTGGGCTTCAATACGGCCTAGGCGCGGGTGAAAGTCATATTTTCGAGGGTTCAAGAAACAACCATCTTCTTAAACGATTACCTATGGGCGATTCACTACCGCCGGAATTAGACCGTTATTCGACACGTTTAAATGGACCTGTGGATAACATCAATGGTTCATGCTTAGGTTGTCACGCAGCTGCTGGCTTAAGATTTAATGTAGGCCCGATGATGAAGACTTCTAAACATCCTCCGATGACATTTTTATCTAATCAGGATTACATGGCGTTCTTAAAGGATATGAAAAAACATCCTGGAATCACTGGAGATTTCGATTTTAACATGCAGTTAGATAAAGCCATGAGAAACTTTGTTAACCGCAACCGCCCTAAAGAGCAAAAGCTCGAAGAAGCACCGAAGTAATTTAATACCTGGCTGCAAAAAAAGTAGACTCCAATTTAATCTTTTACTACGCTTAGACCTCGTACAACAATACGGGGTCTTTTTATGTCTTTAGTCGTTTCAAAATTTGGTGGTACTTCAATGGGGAATGCGGAATGTATGCTACGTTCTGCGGAAATTTCTGTTCAGCAGAAGTCTTTTCTAATCTGTGTGTCAGCTACTTCGGGCACAACAAACCAATTGATTTCTTTAGGTCAAACTGCAGAAAAGGGTGATTCAAACCAAGTGCAAATGCTGGCGGCTGAACTCATTGCCAAACACCAGACTATCGCTAAAGACCTAGGTCTTCCGCAAGACCATGCGCCGCTAATTCAATTGTTTGAAGAAATGTTATCAATCGCTAAAGGTATGCAGCTTTTAAAAGACTGTTCGCCACGTGCTTTAGATATTCTCTTAAGTTTAGGTGAAAGAACATCTTCAGTCTTATTCGCACAAGCGATGAAAACTCAATTAGCGAAAGCTAATGTTAAAAAAGAAGTTGTTTTATTCGATGCCAGAGATGTTATTGCCACTGATGATCAGTTTGGTTCAGCGCGCCCGCAAATTGCAAAAATCGCAGAGCTTGCGCAGTCACAAATTCTAAGTAAATACCCACAAGATAAATACGTGATAGTTACTCAGGGTTACATCGGCCGCAGTTTAAGCGGAAACTCGACAACATTAGGTCGTGGTGGCAGTGATTATTCAGCCGCACTTTTCGCTGAAGGTTTAAATGCGTCGACATTGGAAATTTGGACAGACGTAACGGGGATTGCCACAACTGATCCGCGTATCTGTAAAGAAGCTAAATTCATTGATGAAATTTCATTTAAAGAAGCGTCAGAGATGGCGATCTTCGGTGCGAAAGTTCTGCACCCAGCAACCGTTGAACCTGCAATGAGAAAAAATATCCCAGTGTTCGTGGGATCAAGTTTTGACCCTGCTAAAAAAGGAACTTGGGTTAAAAAAGAAGTTACACAAGCTCCATTAATGCGTGCGTTGGCTCTTCGTAAAAATCAAACGCTTGTAACGCTTTCAACTCCTGAAATGTTACAAACGCATGGTTTCTTATTTAAAATTTTTAAAGTGTTTAATGATCATAAAATTTCAATCGATGCGATTACGACATCAGAGATTTCGGTATCAGTAACTATTGATGGTGAAATTAAATCGCAGTCGCAATTAGTGCAGGATTTAAAACAGTTTGCCGATGTACAAATTGAAAATGGGTATAGCCTTGTTTCGTTAATTGGTAACAACATCAATCATACAGCGGGCTTAGCGAAAAAGATTTTCACAGCGATTGAAGATATTAATGTGCGTATGATCTGCTTAGGCGCGAGTAAACATAACTTCTGCTTTTTAGTAGATGCTGCAAACGGTGAGAAGGCGATTCAAAAACTTCACACTGAATTCATTCATTAAGGGCGCGGAGGCGCAGGATGTGCGGCTCGCTCGAGCTGCACTGGACTTATTGTCCTCACAACAGATAACTTCATCAGTAAAAGGAAGATTTTCACTCGGGAATCTTCCTTTTTTATTTGTATTTCATTGCTGCGAAAGCTTATTTGACTGCGTTGCTCAGTCCCTCCGCAGAATTTTGAATCAAGATTTGTTTGAAAAAACACCGCGCGTTAAAAATAATTTAGCACAACATTTAAGCTCAAATATAAAATTAACTTATACTTAATAGCAGTTCTAATTATATTTTGTGATGTAACCCAATTATTTTGGATTTGGTTCCAGTTTGGAACTCCGCTGCGATTTCAGATCATTTCACTTTTTCATTTTTATGTATCTCAGTGAATTTACTGCTCAAAAATATTTTTGCCACTAGTTCCAAATTGGGTTCAACTTATCTGCATCAGGATCAAGGTCCAGCAAACAAACAATCCAGGGAAAGAGGGATTATGAAAACTATCAGCATGAAATTAATCGTAAGCGTGCTAGCAACTGTTGCTTTAAGCAACGTAGCATCAGCGAAGGAACGCTATCTTGTTATGTACAAATCACAACAAGGTTACGCAGCGATGAACCAATATATGTTAACTGAAGGTGTTTCTTCTTTAAAAGTTGAAGACTCTTTAGCAAACATCAACGGTCAAGTTTTAGAAGTATCAAACGCTAAAGCGATCGAAGCTTTAAAAAATCACCCAGAAGTTTTAGTAGTTGAAGCCGAGAGATTCTCTCCAGCTCCAAAACCAGTTAACGGTTACAAATTAGCAAGAGCTGTTAGAACTTGGAACGAAGTTGCTCCAGTGGCTTCTGATGACACTCAATCAGTTCCTCACTTAAATGAAGGTGTTGCAACTCCATGGGGTATCATGGCAGTTCACGCTGGCGCCGCTTGGGATAACGCTCAAGCCGGTAAAAACGCTCGCGTATTAGTATTAGATACTGGTATCGATCCAAAACACCCAGCTTTAAAAGCTAACTTTGAAAAAGGTCGTAACTTCTTCCAATCTTTCGATGGTCCAAACCCAGAAGATTTCATTGATAAAGAAGGTCACGGTACTCACTGTGCTGGTACTATCGCAGGTGCATACAACGAAAAAACTGGTTTCACAGGTGTTGCTCCTTTAGCGAAAATCTTAATGGGTCGCGTATGCGGCGACTTAGGTTGTTCAAACATCGCAGTTGCTCAAGGTATCAACTGGGGTATCCAAGAAAAAGTTGATGTGATCTCTATGTCTTTAGGTGGTCCTTCTTCTTCTTCAGCTGAAAGAACAGCTGTAGCAAATGCAGAAAAAGCTGGTGTTACAGTAGTTGCCGCGTCTGGTAACGGTGGTAACCCACAAGTTTCTTTCCCAGCAGCATTACCAACAGTAGTAGCAGTTGGTGCGGTTGATTCTTCAATCACTAAAACTAGCTTTTCTCAATGGGGTCCTGAATTAGATATCGTAGCTCCAGGTGCAGCAGTTGTATCGACTGTTCCACAAGGTACAGGCCGTGATTCTTCAACTGAAATCACTATTGATGGTCAATCTACTTTAGTTAAATCTGCAGCGTTCGGGGGAACAAAATTATTCGCAACTCCTAAAGTTGGTGAGTTAGTTCCTGCAGGTCTTGGTAAAGCAGAAGATTTCAAAGGTATCAACGTAGCTGGTAAATTCGCTTTAATCAGCCGCGGTGAAATCACTTTCGCTGACAAAGTTAAAAACGCTTTAGCTGCTAAAGCTGCTGGTGTAGTTGTTTACAACAACACAACTGGTTTAATGCAAGGTGCTTTAACTGAAGACGGTTCTGAATTAGACGTAGCAGTAGTTATGATCGAACAAACTGTTGGTCTAAAATTAGTTGAGCAAATCAAAGCTGGCCAAAAAGCTTCTGCTGCGATTTCAACTTCAGCTTCTGACTACGCCATGTTTGATGGTACTTCAATGGCAACTCCACACGTGGCTGGTGTTGTAGCGTTAATCAAATCTGCAAACAAAAAATTAACTCCAGCTCAGATCAGAACAATCTTAGCTACTACAGCTACAGCTCTTACTCCAAACGACCAAAACCAATACGGTAAAGGTATGGTTCAAGCTGACAAAGCTGTTAACATGGCTTTATCTGGTAACGTTGAGTAATTAGATACTCTTTCATCTAACGAAAAAAACAAAAAACCCAAGGTTCATCACCTTGGGTTTTTTGCATTTTAAAGTCGATTTATTTTTTACTGAACGATGTTTTTGCCAGAGTTTGACTGAATCATTGTTGGTGGAGCTTGGTGTTGTTGCGCAGGAACATGGTTTGGATCAGTGTTTGGCTGATATCCGTTGTGAGTCGCTCCCATTGGAAACGATGATCTTAGAACGAATTGCACATCTCCGCCAGTTGTCATCACGTTATTGTCTTCATTCATCGAGCAAGGTACTTCGTAAGATCCGTATTGGTCTTCTGGATCATCATAAATAAGATTACCTGAGTTTGAAACACCCACTAAAATATTTTGTTTAACAAAGCTTCCGGCTTTTAAAGTTACCGTGCCTTTAGCTCTGCCGCCTGCGTAGTTTACAGCAATAGTAAATGAACCATCAGGGCTGATGTTTAACCAAGTGGTTTGCATCGGGGTGCCTTTTGGAGAATTTCCGACATTTTCAGTCGTGCATTTTTTAGCGTGAGCAAAAGTTGAAAGAGCTAGAATAGACGCGATTGTTAAAATTTGTTTTTTCATAACAGGTTTTAATTGCAGCTGTTGTACCAAGAGCCGTGCGGATAAAACCCCATTAATTTTTAGTTTAGCTGTCTAAGAAAATTTAAGTGACGAAAAACGAATTACACCAGTCTCATTATGAGAAAACCCAAAAAGGTAGGCCGTACCTTTTTGGAAAGCAGTGTGACAAGAAATAGGACCTGGCACCTAAAGCATGATTGATAGGGTGAATGATAAATCGGTTGAGTCGATTTTATCGAAATAAAGATCTACATCTTTTCCAGATGTGTATTGTGGACCTTCAACTTCTTTAAATTGGTTCACGTTGTATTGAACGCCTAAACCGATATAACGAAACGGAAAGAACATCACGCCGGCTGTGTAAGTCTGGCCGTTTAAAGTCATCTCTTGCACTGAGCCATCGGCTTCAAAAGCTAATTTGTTCATTGGTGAATAACCCAAATAAATTTTCATCGCGTTCATTGCGCTTACGCCAATTTGAAAGCCTGCAATCGTGTGAGTGAAGGCCGGTTTATCGATTTGGTTACCTTCGATTTCAGCTTTACCGCGTAATTGTTCGCCCGCTAACAAAAGACTAACACCAGCTGCTGATTGCACGCCTAATTTAAGGCTGGCCACAGGGCCCTTCATAGAAATTTTAGTTAAGCTATTAGATAGGGTAGTTAGCTTTAAGGTTTCTTCTTTATAGCCGATTCCAGGTTCGATAATAACAGCACCGGCTGCATTTGCTTTTGATGTAATTCCAGATGTCGTCACTAGCAAAACTAAAAATAAGATCGCATTTTTGGTCATGGACGTTGTTCTCCGTTTTGGTTGTGGTTTTTATTCATTTTAAGCCAATTAGCCTAAAGAGTATGAGCAATAAATTGCCTCTGGATGTGAAGTTGGACTATAGTCTTTTGCATATGTCATACGGTGCTGAAAAAATTAACTATGCAAACAAAACTGAATTTTACAAAAAGCTGAATGAAGAGCTTGTTCATAATCTTGATAAGCATTGGTTCACGAATTTGTCGCAGTTTTCAGCTCTGGTATTTGATCAACTTCCAGATATTAACTGGGTTGGTTTTTATTTAAATGTTTCTGAAGAGCTTATCCTTGGCCCATTTCAAGGTAAGCCGGCTTGTATGAAGATTGCTTTTGGCCGTGGTGTGTGTGGCACTTCTGCAGCTAAGCGTGAAGCTATTTTGGTTGATGATGTGGATAGCTTTCCAGGTCATATCGCTTGTGATTCAGCATCGCGTTCTGAAATCGTTATTCCGTTAATTCAAGGGGGTAAAGTTTTAGGTGTTCTTGATGTGGATTCGCCGAGTTTAAAACGTTTTACCCAAGAAGATGTAGCTGGACTAAAGGTTATGACTGAAACTCTTCTTAAAACGACGCAAATTACCCTGTAATTTTTCAAAAAAATGAGAGCTATTCTGGACCTACGGTGAGGCCTTTTTAAACGCGCTTTTGCCGATAAGAAAGCATGTCAGCAATAGCAAAAACTCAAAGTAAAAAGTTAGATTATTTATCAGAACTTCGATCGAAGTATCATTCACTTGATACCGAGGAGCGGTTTAAGTCGATTAATCACTTAGCGTTAGAAAAAAATTCCGATTCGACGCGCGAATTGATTCATATTTTCAATGAATGTGGATGGCGCGAAACTAAGTTTCAAATTTTAAAGTCCATCGTCGCTAATCCTGATTTACGTTGTTTAGAATTTTTATGTGCGCAAGCCCAACAAACCGAAGATATCCCGTTAGCTGAAGCGGCTCTTCAGGCGCTAGGTGAAACAAAAAGTATTTGGGCGGCCAGATTTTTATCTGAGTTTTATAAATTTGCTCCTGAAACTTTAAAACCAGCGTGTGTGCTAGCTTTAGGAAAATTGTCTGACAGAAGATTGTTGCCTGAGTTTTTACAAGATTTAGACAGAGCTTTTAAATTACAACAAACGTTGTTAGTTAAAAACTTAGTGTTGGCCTTAGGCGAATTAAAAGCGCAAGCCGCTATTCCTATGCTTGTGACTATTGCGAAGAATAAAAATTTTCGTGACGTGGCGTTAAGTGCTGTTGTAAGTCTTGGTAAGATTGCAAAGAACACAAAAGTTTTTAACGAACTTGAAAGTTATTTTAAAAATGATTCTTTTGAGTACCAAATCTTTAACGCGGCCAAAAGCCAATGCCAATTCAGATCGGATTGGAAGTTAGAGGATTATTTAAATAAAATTATCACGCAAGGTACATTTCATCCGGCATTGTTATTAGAGTTTAACTCTTTTCCGGTAGCCGATGTTAAAGCGGCTCTTGATATGTTAGCTGAAGATGAATTAAGCCCGATGTTATTTCAGATCTTAGCTAAGATTGAATTTCCGGAAGTTGTAGCTTGGTATAAAGAGTACAGCCATTTAGTGAATGAGAAAAACCAGGAAGAATTTTTATTAAGCGTAAGTGCGCATGCTAAAACTGATTTATTACAAGTTTTAGAAAAGTACGCTGATATTAAAAATAAATACTTTATCAAAGCCCATTTATTAAATTCAGCTAATCCAGAACCCGAACTTAAAAAGTTTATTTTATCTGATGATTTTAAAAATGTTTCTGAAACAGAACAAATCCAGATCTTAAATGATTTTTATTATTACTTGTTAGCTTACAAACCAAATGAAAAACTTTTTAACCAATGTTTAAAAACTTTAGAGGCTTTTACAGTTGAAGGTAAAAACTTAAAACCAAAAGCTCTAGGCCGTATGATTCGTTTATTTGGTCAGTTAGGTTATTCAAGCCCTAAATTAAACCAATTCGTTTTTTCTAAACACACAGATCAGCGTAAAAGCTGCCTAGTGTATTTTGAATCACAGGCACAAAGCTATTTCTGGAGCGAAGCCACTCAAGCTCCGGTGTTTACAAAAAATCCAGATTTTGAAGAAGATGATATTAATGCGGTTCTAAAAATCTTAATCAACGGTAAAGAAAATCCATTTACTGAAAACAAATGGGCTGATTTTTTAAAGGCTGCCGCTCAAGATAAATCAGAAAGTACACAAATCTGGTTTTTAAAATTAATCGCGCAGTTTAAGCCTGTGGCGTATAAAGAGTATTTATTAAAATTAGCAAAAAGCCCTAATTATATCGTGCAATTTCACGTGATAGTGGCGCTTAAAAACTTTGGTGATGAAACACTGTCAGATCAAATCGCAGTATTTTTAAATTCAAAATCTAAATCGATTTCAGGTCGTGCGTTAGATGCGATGTTAAGTCTTCCGGGTAATCGCGCCAAACGTCTCGTGTTTGAATACTTTGCTGAAAACTATAATACGCCAGGTGTGGCTGAAAAAATCGTTCGCTCATTTAAGCCACCTGAAAACGATACAGATTATTTCGCAGTCTCTGCGGCTAAGATTGTTGAGCAATTAGAACAGCGCGAGCCAGACTTTCACGCTTTACCGATGCTTCGTGAATTTAAAGATCAATTAGCCTTACATCAAAAAAGCTTTTCCAAAGCTAAGACAGTTCCAACTGACGCAGATATTTTAGCGATTGATCATGAAATCGAAAAGCTGGTTCCTTCGTATAAACACTTTGATGAAGCTTCAAAAGCGGCTTTACGTTCTGCTGAAGTGACCTTTAAACATCCAGAGTTGTTCGATGCTTTCGTTGATAAATCGAGTGTGGTGCTAGGGTATAGTAAGGCGATTGATATTGTTTTAGAAAAACAATTAGGCCGTAAGATTTTGTTTCCAAAGTTAGAATCAAAATTAAACGAATTTCAAAACGTGGTGCATTCATTAACTTTAAATGAAGATTACCCACAGGGTGAAAAAGTTTTAAAGCTCTTACAGCTTGAAAAACATTTCAGCGTGCAATCATTGCCAGTTCATAAAATGGGTCTAGTGGCTCAAGGGATTATGAATTCTAAAATCATCAATGAGCACTTTAAGATTTTAGATGGTTTAAGAGCGTGGTCTGTGATGTTGTTAGTATTTGCTAGAAAAAGTTCAGCTTTAACTAAGCCCTTACTATCAGTGATTGATGATGAACCAAGTGTGGTCTTATTAGCGAAAAAGTTAATGTGGCTTCAAGATGTTAGAAATCCAATCGCCCATAGGCAGACTGTGGTCGAACATAAAGATGTGGAGCAAATCCGCGAGGAAGTGTTCCAAATTCTAAAATTAATGCACAAAATTTTATTCTATTAATCTTGTAAGATAAAAGGTTTAAGTGTCGCAGCTGTTCCATCAAACGGAACAGTTGTCGTCACACCTAATAACTCCATAACAAACGGGTAAACGTCGATATTGCTGAAATGAGTGATCGGCGCTCTACGTTTGGCAATATGAGTTCCGGCCGCGATAAATAAGGCGTGCATTGATTTGTTGTTTGCAGGCCAGCCGTGCGAACCACCACCTACGCGGTAAGGTTTATCCGGATTAAACGTACGATCAGTTATGTAGTGACCAGCTTCAGAAATAACTAATAAATCACCCACGCGATCAGGATGATCTAATTTAAATTCCGCAGGAATTTCGTTACGTAAATAAACTTTGTAGTTGTTTTCTTTAGCCTTTAAATCTTTGTAAGCTTGTTGTACGCGAGCTTCGTTATCATGATAAAGCATAACAGCGGCACCTTTGTCGCTCCATTTAAAGCCAGATAAATTCGTTTTATCACCTAAGAAGATAATTTTATCTTGAAAGTTTTCTTGCATGCCGTGATCTGAAGTAATCACTAAGTTAATCGGTAAATCAGATTTTTGAATAAAATCCCATAAACGACCCACTTCACGGTCAGCTTCCATCACCGCGTCGCGAACTTCTTTAGAGTTTGGTCCTGCAGAGTGGCCAGCGCTATCGATGATCGCAATATATGTATTAATATAGTGTGGGCGTTTTTCAGCTGGAAGTTTTAACCACTCCATTACGATATTTACGCGTTGAGCGGTAGTTACTTTAGATGAATAAGGCGCATAACAAGTTGGATCTTGGCCATTCACATGAACTTCTGATCCCACCCATTGATTGGTGTGAGCGATCATTCCATTTTTTTCAACCACGTTCCAGATCGGCTCGCCTTGGTACCAAGTGCCATCACCTGATGAATCACCGAAAGCATCGTATTTTTCTTTTCTTGATTCATCCCAGAACACATTACTTAAAATACCGTGGTGTGAAGGTGTGCGTCCGGTAACTAATGTAAAGTGATTGGGGTAGGTGTGAGTCGGGTAGCTTGGAATCATACCCGGAGAATAAATTCCCGCTTTAGCAATTTTAGCTAAATTTGGCGGATTAATTTTTTGCATGTAATCAGCGCGAAAGCCATCCAAAGAAACTTGAATTACGATCGGGCGGTCAAAAGTATTTGGAGCGTTAGTGCGGTCAGTAGCGCAAGTTAAGTTTAAAGAAGCTTCGCGAACTCGAACTTGATCATCAGGTTTTGGCTTATCGTCTTTACCGCAAGAGATTAAAAAAACTGTTAAAGCGATTGTAGAAAGTGCGACTAACGCGCGCGGTGAATTCATAATTTAACTCCCCTCAAAGCTAAAATATTAACCAAATCTAAGCTCATTCAAACCCAGATCTAAGTCCGTATCAAGCTCAATGGAGCGCGTTAAACGTTAGGATTTCGCCAATAAAAAAAGCCGGCTAATGCCGGCTCTTCAGAATAAGGTTCGCTGGAAGCGAATCAAAATCAGAGTATTAATCAGCAAGCTGATTAATACGGTTGGCGTTGTTCAGAATTTCCTAAGTCCATTGCCATAGTTAGAGCGACTTTCGAGAAAAATTTCGCGTGTTCAAAGCTCATCACCGGAGAGATTACATCTTTTGCAGTGTGGATATCTTGGAAAGAAGAAGCAAATTTGGATTCTGTAGGAAACAGTGTCGGGAATCCTTGGCGGTACCATGAAGCGTGGTCAGAACAGCCATAACCACATTTATCTTCTTGAATTGTAGCGTGAAAGTAAGTGTCGTTAGCAGCCACTAAGTAGTCACGTAACCAACGGCTTGTAAAATCAGTCATGCTAGCCACTTTTAAAACGCCATCACCTGGAAACATTGTCATATCTAATTGAAGAACGGCGATAATATCTTTGTTATCAGCTTTAGCTTGTTTTGCGATTTCAGCAGAACCAAGTAAGCCAGATTCTTCACCGGCATACCAGTAGAACTCGATCGTTCTTTCTGGTTGCGGTTGTAAAGTTAATACTCTTAAAGCTTCAGTTAAAGCTGATGATCCAGAAGCGTTGTCATCGGCACCCGGTGCTTTACCACCCATACCCATAAAACCAGAGATTGAATCTAAGTGACCACCAAGAACTATAATCTCAGAAGGGCGAGTTGAACCTTGGATAGTCAGCTTAATCGATTTTTGCGGTGTTGATTTGTGGTCAATCGTTTCGATATGGATTGGATAGTTAGCTTGTTTGGCGATTTCAGCTAGACGGTCCATGAACGGTTGGATGTGACTATTCGGATTTGCACCACGGTTATAACGGGTAGGGAACGAAGATAAAAACTCAACTGTGTTACGGATTTTGTTCGCATCAAGTTGTTCTAAGGCTTCAGTGATTTCTGTGCGTTCAGCCATTTCACCAACTTGCGAGAAGGAAAGAATTTGGTTTCTTTTATTATAAGTGTTCAAAGCTTGTAGTTGTTCGCGAACAGAAATTAGATCACGAGGCATTTCATCTAAAGCTTCAAAGTTTCCGCAGCGGCCAACGGCATGGGCCATTTCAGATAAAGCATTTTCGGCGGCGTGATTTAAAACCGCGTAACCAACTTGAGTTTCTTCGTCTTTATAAAGAATCGGAATATTGGCAGCTTTTAAAAGCTTTAGATCAGCTAAAACAGGCTTAAACACAAGCGGATCGCCGCTTTGGCCGTGGGCGTTTAGGATCGGTTTAGATGTGAAAACTGTTAATGTAATAAGAGAAGTGGCAATAAAACGTGTGGTATTTTGCATAGGTAAATGTTAGCAATGAGAACTTCGCTAAATCCACATTTTCACTCGAGAAAACTGCAATTCTAGACTAAAGTTAACATGCTAATTTTTTAGCATTCTTCACGCTATTTGTGGCACAGCCCTTGTAATACTCCTTTTCTGAGTGCGCCAGAGCGCATTTATTTGGAGGACGTATGACGAAGTTTCTGACAGCGATGACAATTATTGGTCTTTTCGCATTTAAAAGCTTTGCAGGTTTCGGTGATTTGCAAAATTTAGCTGAGGCTATTGCTCAATTTAAGCAAGTGATCACTGAAATGGAGACGATCTATAATAAGGGTCAAATTCAAGGTAACCTTGTGGTGATTTCAAAAATGAATGCGCGCACAGCTGAAGTTCTTAAATATTGCCAAGTGATTGAAGCTAAGTTCGCGCAAAAAGCACCGGATGTTTTAACTCGCAAACAAGAAGCTAGAAACCGCGCGATCGAAAAAGCCGAAAGTTTATTAGATGCTTCGGATGTTGAATTGCGCGCAGCTCAAGTTGGATTAGTTCGTAACTTAGAAACAACGAAATACTGCTTAGGTTTAACGAGCCAATTGCATACGGCTATCCGCGCTTCTGTGTCTGGCGGTATTTAGCAGTTGAAATCGCGGTTTTCTCGCGTGTAATTACGAATTGCTTCGCAATTACAACTACTTATGTCTTAAAGTTGAACCGACTTAGTGACTTTAAACTTGCTATCATACTTTCTAACTTCAGGTGTTTGTAGTTCTACAGACACCTTTATATTTTTAGCCCCAGCGAATTGGGTGCGGTTGGCTACAAACTGATCGCGTAAAGCTACAATCTCAGATCCATCAGCATTAAACCAACGAACCATAAGGCCCGAAATTTTCGGAGTCTCGACTTGAACTTTATCGCCAGTAACTGTGATTGCATCAAACAGTGAAACTCTGCTCAAAAATTTATGCCACATGTTTTCTTGGTCAACGGCACAGAAGTGAGTCAGTTTCATATTACGCATCAAACAGCCATCATGAGTTGGGCGGTAGGATTTGGTTCCGTAATCGCTATAAGTCGCAAACGAAGCTAAAACATCTTTCTCAAAGTTAAACCCTTGTGGGTAAGCGTAAAGAAAGGCTGTTGCTAAAACATTATCGCCATCAGCGATGTTTTCTTTAACTTCTAAAGTGTTATTGCCTAGTTGCGTTTCTAAGTTATCAAGAACGTAGAAGTTTCTATCGTTATGAAAGTTATCGCCTAGGTCTAATTTTTTACCGTTCACATAAACATAAACGTCATCGGGGCTAGACCAACCCACAGTGCTTAACTCTAAACCTAAAGTTTCGTTGGCTTGAGTTTTAAAGTTTGTTTTGTAAGGTTTGTTTCTTAAGTTTTGCCAGATGTAGTTGCCACTTAAGAATTTGGCGTTGTACGTGTTTTTATCATTGCGCCAGTGAGACCACTGCGAAGCTTTTGCGTCAGAGGCTGAGTTGGCTCCGGCATAAACTTGTCCACCGTCGTACTCTTCGCCGACTTCACCAAAGTTATGACCAAGTTCATGGTTTAATACGATCATGCCACTTTTTACTGAACGAGTAGAGATTGCGTATCTTCCGCCAAGGCCACCGTAAAAATCATCATTAGCAATCACGATCGGGTAATCGGTGCGAGCCACCATGCGAAGCGCTTGGTCTAAAGCACGTTCATCACCCGGGTAGATAGCGCGTTTTGAACCTTTCGGCATGCGGTACAAGCCAAAAGCTGTGTCATTTGATTCGCCATCACCGATACCTGAAGTTTTTGAAGGTGTAAAAATCGCATGAACTTGAAATAGCGGAAGGTAGCTAGAAAACGTGTCGTTTGAAAAAAGATTCTTAGTGATACGTTCAGCATCGGCAAAAAACTTTTCTTTTTCTTGCAGTGTGTAACCATCACCTAAGATTGTTAGGTGAATACGGTTAGTCGCTGGGCCTTCAGTGACTAGCTCGCGCACTTCGCTTTGGCCTTCAAAGTTAGAAGTTTTGATATTTAATTTTCGTTGTAAGAACGAACGTTCAGTTTGGCTTAATGAGTTTTTAATTTCTTCTATATATATAGAAGTGGTGTCGATGCCCTTTGTATCGAATCTTGGGCCTTCAGTAATATAATAAGGAAGTTTACGTAAAATACGAGCCGGAGCTGTTTCTACGGTTTCGATATCTAGAAGTTCGGCCTTCATGTTTGAAGATAGTTTGTGAGAAACGCGGTAACTTTCAGCCTGTGCAGAAAGTGAAATTCCTAAAATTGCGATAAATAATGAAATAGTCATTGGTGTTTTCATGGTTTGATTGGATCAAGGATTTTGGCAGTGGTCATGGATTTTAAGATTGGTTATGTGCAGCATTAGGGCATTTTACCCATGTGGGGAAATACGAAAAGGTGTTTTTGCCACACAAAAAATCAAATTCTTCATTTTTCGCCGCACCTAGAAGTTTTTACCTGTGGCATTCGCGTTGCTTAAACAGCATTAAAACAAAACTATCCTAATGGAGGGATTTTTATGAATAAGAGTTATGCGCGTTACTTTAAATTGTTCTCTGTATCAACACTTGCAGTAGCAATGGTTGCTTGTAGCGGTGGTGGTTCAGGGGGTTCTTCTTCAGCGGGTGCACCGGTAGAAGCTGCATCATCTGAAATGGTAGCCTCTGGAAATGCGTTACGCATTTCTAAAGTTGCTGATTATCACTTAGCTGCAGGCGGTGAATTATCAGGAACTCCAGCGGCAGCTTTAGCTGAGATTTTAGCTAAGCATCCGGCTTTAGCTGAAAAAGCAAATCTATTAGGAACAGTAAATAGAGTTGTAGAAACTGATGCAGGTACTTGGGATTTATATGCTGGCGAACAAATCGTGATGACATTGTCATCTGCTGATCGCAAAGCCTTAAATATCGTAAGAACTCGTTCAGCATTCACAGCTGACTTAATTACTTTATTAACTGGTAATGTAGAGGCTCGTCCGTCTGAGGCGATCCGCTTCGCTTTATCTGATTGTTCAACACAAAACCAAGATCAAGACAAGGATCAAGACAAAGACCAAGATAAAGATCAAGACAAGGATCAAGACAAAGACCAAGATAAAGATCAAGACAAGGATCAAGACAAAGACCAAGATAAAGATCAAGACAAAGACCAAGATAAAGATCAAGACAAAGACCAAGATAAAGACCAAGATAAAGATCAAGACAAGGATCAAGATAAAGACCAAGATAAAGACCAAATGGCCGCAACAGCTGATTGCATGAAAGTTGAAGCCACTCTTGTGTTAACTCCTGATCAAGGTCAAAACCAAGATCAAGACAAAGACCAAGATAAAGATCAAGATAAAGATCAAGACAAAGACCAAGATAAAGATCAAGACAAAGACCAAGACAAAGACCAAGACAAAGACCAAGATAAAGATCAAGACAAGGATCAAGACAAGGATCAAGATAAAAATGATCCAGATCAAAACGGAAGCGGTCAAAGTCCTACTCCAACAACTCCGTAACTGAAGTTGTAAAATTCAAGAGTGAAAAAGGGTGGGTAGCAGTCAAATGCTGCCCACTTTTTTAAGCAGAGGGGGATGTTATGAATGTTACGAAAAAATTGTTACTTGTGTTTCTGCCTTTAGCCTTAGTGGCTTGTAAATCAAATAAAGAAGAAGCCGTAGAAGAAGTGGTGATTCCTTCAGAAGTAGCTTTGGCTGATGTGTCTTCGGGAAATTGTTTAGATTTAGAGAAATTATCCCGCGTTTTGCAAAATCCGCAGTTTTCAGTTCCTGCCGCGATTATGACGACAAGCCTAAAACCGCTCGATCTTATGCCGCAAGCTAAGATTAATTATTTTTCTTACGCCACTTTTAATTACAAAGTTTCTGCAGTGAATGAAATGGGTTTATTTACGCAAATTCGCCAGAAAGATTGCAAAACGGTGCAAATGCTTTCGGCGTCTGAAGAAGTAATGACCTTTGAAATTACTGATTATTCAGACAAAGAAATTACTATTAAACTAAAAGATAAATTTCGCGATACGATGAATGCCGCCCAGAAAAAGGCCTTATTTGATCGTCAACAGCCGTACCAAATAACTTACAGGTATCTTTCGCCGCACAGTTTGTCGATCGTCGAAAAGTACAGTACCGTTGATCCTATTTGCATTTCAAAAACAGCGCTTTCATTTGAAATCAGAAAAGATCTTCACTGGGCAAGCCGGGTGGGCGAACTTCCGCAAAGTTATGAAATCGACACTCAATATTTAAATCAAGTTAAAGAATCGGTTACTCCAGAGGCTTTAGCGCAAGTTTCTTCTTTAGAGACGCCTGAAAGTATTCCGGTAGAATCAATTCGCGCAGTTATGCGTTCGCCACTTAAAGAAGAGCTTAAGTTGTGCGCGCAATAAGAACTGTTTTTTTTACTCTGAGTGCGTTGCTTATGGTGGCTTGTGCTAAAGACAAAAAATATGTCGAAGCCTCGTCACCCTATTGTCAAAGTAACATGGTAAAAAACCAGTTCATCGTTCATTGGAAGAAAAAAAGTCCCTCACTTGTAGTTTCAGAAAATTTAGATCACTTTATCAACATTAATCGCGACGATATTGATTTTGTCGAACCTAACTATACAATCTTCGCAAAACTTGTAAAAACGGAAGAAGAAGAACCGGTTATTCCGTCGTTTGGAACACCTGAATCAGCTCAGACTGTTTATGAGACGATTCATGTTCGCTCGGCGTGGTACCGGGGATTTTTCGGCCAAGGGTTAACGGTAGCGGTTGTTGATACAGGAATAGATCAAAAACATCCAAGCTTGCGCCGTCGTATGGTGCCAGGGTGGAATTTTATTTCGAATGCTGAAAGCGTAGAAGATGAAACCGGGCACGGAACCGCCATGGCTGGCATTATCACCGGGCCTTACTTAAATAGCTCAAGTTTAAGTTTGGCTCCCGATGTAAAAATTCTTCCGATCGATTTTATGACCGCCGATGGAGGCTCTGAGTTTCATGCGCAAGAAGCTTTGGCCTTTGCCATTGCACACAATGCTAAAATTATTAATAATTCGTGGACGGTGAATTGTTCAGAACTTTTACGAACTGCCTTTGTCGGTTGGGCTAATGAAAATGTAGTCTTTGTGAATTCTTCAGGAAACGAACCCGTCGATGTGATCAGTCATGGAGTTTTGCCGGCGGCGTTGAGCTTAGGAAATCATGTGCATGTCGGATCGCTCGATGATCGCGGGCATCGTTCAAGTTTTAGTGGCTTTGGTCAAACGGTTCACATCTATGCGCCAGGTGAACATGTTCCAAGCTTTGCACAAACAGATACTGGCAGCCGCAGTGTTCGCATATCAGGAACCAGTGCTTCAACGGCCATTGTTTCTGCGGCAGCGGCGCTATTGTGGAGTGCTTTTCCACGGGCGACGGCCCAAGAAATTGTAAGTCTACTTATTGAAGGGGCTCAGCAGGAGCCAACGGTCGAACCCACTTTAAATATCCAAGAGTCGTTACGCTTAGGGCGTGAACGCTTTCGCGAATAAAAATAACATATAAACACCCCCTGTTTTTGGGGTTCTTATATGAGTGATTGTTTAAGGTGGATTGTTTTTTTCGCCAATAACAATTTATTTATTTACAAGAGTGTAGAGTGTGCCCGATGCTAGGGACTATCCATGATCATAAATGTCGTTGTAGCCGGTATAGTGTTGTTTTTTATTAATAGCTGTAGGACACCCATCCACTTCGTTGGCTATCAATTCCGGTCGTTAAAACAGCATAAAGAAATCGTTTTAAGTCAGCACATGACTGATCTTTCAGAAGATCAGTACAAATATTTTGTCAGCAATAATTGCAGTTATTATCTTCATAAAAAAAGCGCTCATTACTTTACTGTTTGCAAAAAAGATGAAGATGTCTTTTTCGTAGGAACTGATGTGCGTTCAAATGAACTTTCGCCAGAAAGTGGCGAAGAGATTTTGCAAAAAATGGATCTCGAGGCTTCAGAGAGAATCACTAAAATTAAAGCCATTCTACAAAACCTTCAGCCCGCCGCTATTTCAGGGCCGTCTTTTGTTGTTTACAAAAGTCATGATCTAGAAAATAACTAATAATTATTCATCAACACTTTCGTTTAACAAAGCTTCTGCAATTCGGCCTAAGACTTTGCCTTTTTGTGAAGCTTCAATCGCACGGGCAGCGTAACTGTCTGGTAGGCGGTTATCTAAATCCCAAGATTCAGAAAGCGCTAGATCTTCTGTAGTCATGGCGCGTCCTGTGGCACCGTACGACCAAATGAAATCAGGGCGTGCGTGCGAATGCCATTCTCCACCTATAATGTTGTAGCCTGCATCTAATTCTAAGTCGTAAACAAAATTGTAAGACTTAGTACGGTCATTACGCCCTTCATTTACAGCAGGAGTTATAAGTGACGGAATAAAAGCATCCATTACAACACCTACAATATATTTAGCGCGTGGGCTTCGATAATTTTTATATTTATCCATCGTCATATTTTCGATCGGTTCAACAGCTGCTTTTAAATTGTGAGTTGTTTCAAAAGTACGTGGATTAAAATAACTATAATCATAACCTTTCACCGCAAAGTTCCACACTTCAGATCCTGTCGTTGAATCCATCACAAAACTTTTTTGGTACATGCCGATACGGTTTGTAACACCTAGGTGCCAGCTCATAGGATTTGAATCTAAGCACGACGCATCCATTGGGCGTTGATACTGATCTTTTAAGACGATGTCCTGACGGCAACGATTGCCGGCTTGAATTGAATCTGTGCTTGATTCAGCCCACAGGTAAGACATTAAAGCTTTGATATCTTGTTTGTAAAATTCAATCGTGTAATGGCCGGTCACATCGGTTACAACCACAGACTGACGAGGCGCTTTAACTCCCATATGTGCGGCGGCTGACCAGCCATGACAAATGCCTGTCCAAGTCGGCACATAACCGTATTGCTGCAATGTTTTTTGTCCGCGGGACCACATGGCTTTTGTTAATGTCCAATTGGTATCGCCAACTAATAAATCGTATTTTTCTGCTGGTGAAAGGCGATTAATACTTCCGGCGATCACTAAAAGTTCAGACGGGCGAAGTAAATAATCATTATAATTTGTAAGATAATCTTTTGATTTTGGAAAATCTGGATCTGCATAGCGTTGTCCTAAAAGTCCTTGATGAATAGGCCAATAAGATCCGGCCCAGATTTCATACTGTGAGTGGCCTTGCGTTAATCGCGTACTTTGCAAACTAAAAATGTTTGAAACATAAGACTGGTTATCGAGAAAGATTTTAAAGTCGTCATCTCTTGCAGGTTCTGAAAAAGGTGTAACAGATATCGTCGACATCGCCATTAAAGATGAAACAGTTAGGTTTAAAATTGGTTTTATCATAATTCACACTCCACACGAATTGGTAACAACGCTTTAACAACTGTGAATAAATGCACTATCTATTCCACGCTTTGAGTTGGCCTAAATTGCCCGAGGCGTGGGGAATGTGGCAATGTGGAACTTGAGGTGGGCGAATTGGGATAAGTCAGATTCTTGGCTAGTGTTTAACAGATCAACACATAAGCTTAGCTTAAAGTGTGTTCTATCGGATTTGGTGAGCATGTATTTAGCTAGGTAAACCCTTATGCGCCAAAGCTTCTTTAATTCTTTTATTCTACTTTTTACTTTCTTGTTTTCAGCTTTGGCTTTTTCTCAAACTGAGACAGTTTTCTCTTCTAGTGAATTGATGCGTTTACGTGTTGAAGGGGCTTGGGCAGACCTTTTAAAACAACGTTTCTATGCTCCTGAAATTGCTAAGCAAGCTCGCATTCCGGTTAAAGTCGTCATCGAAAACAGAGATAAATCAGAAACTCTTATTTACGCAGAAGTGGGTTTACGTGGAAACACAAGTTTATCGCCACTTGAATGTAATTTTCCAAAATACAGTTTATATTTTTTTGCTGAAAATGTGTCTGGAACTTCATTGGCCGGTCGCGAACAGTTAGCCGTCGGAAGCCATTGCAGTTACCGTGGCGGAAATTCACAGCTTTACGGCAGAGCTTACGATGGTAAATCCCCTCTGCGCGAAGCTTTGGTTTATCGTTTTTTAGAAATTTTAGAAATTCCTTCGTTTAAAACCAGACCGGTTATGGTTCAGTATGTTGATTCATCAAAAGCAGAAAGTGGTGCGACTGTAGCGTGGAACCAAGCTTTTTTAATGGAAAGTTTAAAACAGTTTTCTCATCGCATGGGCTATGAATTAGTTGATGAAGACATTGCTAATCAAGTTGATTTAGGAGAAGTGGGTTTAACAGATATTCAAAAATTAGCACGGGTTATTTTATTTCAAGACATGATTGGCAATAACGACTGGAAAGTGAATTTCAACGAACTTCCGGGAGTGAGGCAAACCTGGAATATGTTCTTAGCTAAAAACATTGAAACTTCTCTTATTGAAGTCGTGCCTAGTGATTTTGATTTGTCATCAGCTGTAACATTATTGAATGAGCCAGCCTCGGCTCCGCAAGAAGCCTTAAAAAAACTCCCCCCTGAACAGGTGGGCTTGGCTAAAACCTTTTACCGCAGCAAGCGTTTAAAGCTTTTTGAAGAGCTAAAAAGTCTTAAGAGACTAGATCCTGCAGGGTATCAACATATCAAAACGAAACTGGATCAGTTCTTTAAGCTCAAGTAGAGATAAGTAGAAAAGTACATATCAGTCTAACACGAGGTTTACAACTTTGTTGGATGATAGTTTATATGACGGACCATAAAGATCTATTAACAATAGGAAATATGACTATACTTAGCGAAAAGCGTAGTGTGGTTGTTAAAGATGAACAAAACCTAGAGCACACTGTGAAATTCACGCACACAGAATTTCGTCTTTTAATCTGCTTAGCCAGTCAGCCTGAAAAAGTGTTTTCACGTGAAGAGCTTTTTAAGCTAGCCTGGAATGGCAGTGACCCAAATGTTATGGGCCGCAATGTCGATGTGCATATCTGCCAAGTCAGAAAAAAACTAAATGCGGTCAGTACTCATACGGTGAAGGCCTTGTCTGGTGTAGGCTACAAGCTCACTATTAACCGCAAAAAACTTACGGCTTAAAAATCTGATTTAAGTCGCTCACTGATCGAATGATCGTTGTCTTAGATTTAAGTGACTCACGCGACAAAATGCGCAGCATTTCAGGACGCATTTTAGTGTGAACCTGATAAATCGTTTTAAATAATTTTAAAATATGTTGTAGATCACGTTCGCTGCTATTTTTAGGTAGCTCTCTTCTTTGCCCCAAGAATAAATTTTTAAGCACACGTTTGATGGCCCAATAATAATGAGTAGTTAAGGGCAGATCAATCATGATCACCCAATCAGCTTTTTGCAGACGATTTTCTAAAATATCTAAAGGGCCAAAGCCATCAATAACCCATTGCGGTTTGTCTTGTTCGGCTTGAAGAATGCGAATTGATTCCGGATATGGGCGAAACTTTAAACCTTCCATAAATTGGATTTGATCCACATGGGTTAAAGGTAAGCTGTAGCGTTTTGCCAAATGGTGAGCCAATCTGGTTTTACCAGCACAAGAGTTTCCGATAATGGCAATGCGTGAATAAGTCGTCATCTTTTAAAAAGATAGCAGGATCAAACTGTTTAAGCTAGACTTAAAAGTCTATGAGTTTACGTGTGGGTGAGGCTTGGCAATATGGTGATTATAAATTCTTCGGTACTTCTTTGGCCGGAGTACGTACCGCCATTGCGATGCCTGAATTTTCATTAAGCTTCGATGTGGCTCAGGGCTTTCCGTATCTGTTTAACATGACGAAGTTTTTTATTTCGCACGGGCATTTAGATCACGCGGCGGGTATTCCGTATATTATTTCACAAAAAATGATGACCTCGCAAAAAGCGGGCGAATTTTACATGCCGCACTCGTTAGTGCCCCCTTTGACTGAAATCATGGGGTTGTGGAGTAAGATTGAAGGTTTTCCGTATAATTTTAAATTTGTCGGAGTTAAGGCTGATGATGAGATTCAGATTAATAACCATCATTACATCAAAGTTTTTCCAACAACTCATAGAATTGAATCTTTTGGTTATACGCTGTTTGAATCGAAGAAAAAATTAAAGCGTGAATATCTAAACCTGCAGAAAGACCAGATCGTAGAGATGCGAAAAAAGGGTATTGAGGTCAATGAAGTGATTCATACACCGATGGTGAGCTTTACCGGTGATACGCAGATCGAATTTTTAGAATCGCGCCCTTGGGTTAAACAATCCAAGATCCTTATTATGGAAGCCACATATCTAGATTCGCAGCGCTCAGTGGCTCGTGCGCGCGAATGGGGGCACATACATTTAGATGAGTTAATTCCACACTTAGACTCGATTGAGAGTGAGCGTATCGTTTTGATTCACGCTTCGAGCCGCTATGGTGTGACTGAGATCAATAAACACCTAGATGAAAAAATACCTAAAGCCCACCGTGAGCGCGTTGTGTGCTTTCCTGGAAGATGATGACTAACAGTTTTAGGCACCATCTTAAGCTGATACAAGTAACCTTTGTTTAATTAGATTTGATCTTTAAAGTTTTGGTATGCCGACTGCAATACCTAAAACCACTATGAAAAAACAAATCATCTTATTAGCGTCTTTATTCGTATTATCTTTTCAAACTTTTGCAGCCAGTACAACAGAGCCTATTCTTTGTGAATCTGATGAACGTAAAGAGTTAATCGATGCCATGGTTAATGAAGAAAGCGGCGCTACATGGAAAGAGTCGTTTAAAGCGGCCGGCCAAAAACTAAGTAAACAGATTGATAATATTTTATATAATGCAGATGCTGCTGCTAAGACGAATCCAAATGAAGTTCGTTTTTTACTTAAAAAAGCTTCTTGTATCAGAGCAACTGGTGCCGGCATGACTGTATCAGATGAATTTATGGTAAAATATAAAGCTCATGATAAAGAAATTCGTTCAAAAAGTGGTTCTAATTTCTCAAAAATGGCGACAACTCCACAAACGGTAGAAGAACAAAATCAAGTGACTAACTTTGAGCTTGTATTTTTTAACCGCGACTCCGTAGCCTTCATGCGCACATTGATTGAAGAGTTTGATAAGTAATAAAAAAATAAAAAAAAGCGCAGACTTAAAATCTGCGCTTTTACTTTTTTAAAGGTCTAAAGCCTTTTAAGCTAAATCAAAAAGGATAATTTCACTCTTATCATTTGCTTTAAATTTTAAAAGTTCTTTATCTTGAAACGATAAAGCATCCCCAGTTGTTAATTCTTTACCATTCACAGTTAAATTTCCGCTAACGACTTGAACCCAAGCGCCACGAGTCGGGCGAAGTTTGAATTCTAAATCATCACCGGCTTTTAAACGTGAAATATACATATCAGCATCTTGTTTGATGCTGATCGAACTATCACGGCCATCTTCAGACATCACTAAAACTAGCTTTTTTAAGTTTAAGTCATTTTCGAAAGATTTTTGTCCGTAACCAGGAGTACCACCACGAGCTTTAGGTTGAATCCAGATCTGAAAAAAATGTGTTTCGTTGGTTGGATCCGCATTGTATTCTGAATGCACGACACCAGTGCCAGCGCTCATTCTTTGAACTTCACCTGGCTTGATGATGGCTTTAGTGCCCATTGAATCTTTATGCTCTAACGCGCCTTTAACCACGTAAGAGATGATTTCCATACTTTGGTGAGGATGGGCGCCAAAACCAGTTCCACCTTCGATGCGATCTTCGTTGATGACACGAAGTGAGCGAAAGCCCATTTGCTCTGGATCATAGTAATCCGCAAAAGAGAAAGTGTGTTTTGATTTTAGCCAACCGTGATCTGCAATACCGCGGTCCTGTGATTTTCTAAGCTGTAGCATAACGCCTCCAATACAAAGTACTTTACGGTAAAACTGATGTCTTTAATAGACTGTTTAATCTAGATTTATTGTTCAGCCTAATGTATAATAGATTTTCGAGGTACAAATGGATTTAAACGAGATCTCAATCTTTATTAAAGTCGTAAATAGTGGAAGTTTCGCAGGCGCGGCTAAATTACTCGATATGCCAAAATCAACGGTCAGCGCTAAAGTCTCTGCGTTAGAAAAACGTTTGGGTGTAACTCTGATTCGCCGAACAACACGAAAATTACATGTTACCGAAGCTGGACAAGATTACTTTGACAAATGTGTGCAGGGCTTAAATCAAATCACTCAGGCCGAAGAGCAAGTCACACAAAAACAATCGATTCCACAAGGGATCTTAAAAATCACAGCTCCGGTTGAGCTTGGTTCAATTCTTTTACCAGATGTGATTACGCAGTTTCAAAAACAGTACCCTAAAGTAAAGCTTGATCTGATGTTAACAGATCGCACTGTTGATTTAATTTCTGAAGGTATTGATTTAGGAATTCGTGCAGGGCCATTAAAAGATTCAACGTTAATTGCTAAAAAAATTGGTTCAGTTTATTTTGCGCCTTTTGCAAGCCCAAAATATTTAAAAGCCCATGGCACACCTAAATCACCGAAAGATTTAAAAGAGCATAGCTGTATTATCTTTTCACCTTTTGGTTTAGACGGTTGGCAGTTAAGTGGATCGGGTACGTCACAGTTTGTAAATCTGGATTCATCGCTAACAGTAAACGATTTAAGTTTAGCTAAATCACTGGCGGTGTCAGATGTAGGTATTGCGCTTCTTCCCACTTTCTTTTGTGCGACAGAAGCCGGTGATAAATCACTGGTGCGTGTTTTAGATGATTATAAATCAAATGTGCGTCCAGTCAGTTTTGTGTACCCGCAACAGCATTTTGTACCAAAAAACTTAACGGCTTTTATGGCTGTTGCGAGCGAAATTATTCGAAGAAAATTAGCTTAAACGTTATTTTCTGATGAAACGTAATTCTTGCGGTTGGTCTTCGCCATCTGGGCCGGTTGGTAACATCCGAATTAAGACCAATTCATCTTTATTACAGCGAAACTTCGTTGAACCTTGTGCAAATTCATCAAAGTTTGAGTAAGGGTTTGTGCTATCAGCAACGCCCATCGGAAAGAACACTTGAATACGAATGGCGTAATCACTTCCGATATCAGAAAAACAGATTTCATTTTTACTTAAAAGTTTAGCTTGCGCATCGGTGCTGCCGTTCATCGTAACTAATACGCGAATATCACCATGTTCGTCGTCTTTAATAATCACTGAAGCGTTAAAATCAGTTTCGGTAAAAGTAAATTTTTGGCCAGGGTTTACAGATAATGTGTAACTGCCTGATGAATTTTCTACGACATAATCTTTGTGGTTAAAGATCCGCGCAAAAACTTTATCTAAAGACGGTTTGTCTAGTTCGTAGTTGCCGACCAAACATTTATCAAATTCAACTTTCTCAACACACTGGCAAGTGGCTTTTTCGGCTTTGATTTTAAGTTTGAATTTCTCATTCGTTGGGTCACTACCTGCATACGATGACAAAATATCAATACTTTTTGGAAAAGCCTTGCAAGACATATCAACTGTTGAAGGGTAGCCAACGATTAAGGAATTCCATTCACCCACGGTTCCGGTAGCACGCATATCCATAGGGTTAACTGTGCTATCTGGATCAGAAATATTATCAATCGTTACAATCGTTTGCGGTGGAAGTTGAATGTCAGTGATTCTGATGGTTAGAATTTCATTAAACCATTCAAAATTATTTTCACCTTCTTTGACTTTGTAAGAATCATTTAACGTTGAAAGCGAAGTCGCTAAAAAAGTGCCATCAGCATCTTTAACACGGTTACTTGTAATTTCTTGGGCGAAACGGTGAAAGTGAAGTTCAATCGATGGGTAGTCTAAAACAGCGTTAAACTGATCAGCGGTGCCACCTTCTTCAGGCATATCTTCAATCATACTTAAGACAGCATCATTACCAATCCAGCTTTGGGCAAATGATTGAAAGAAAAGGTAAGTGCCGTAAGAGTTATCTTCTTTTTGTAAGACTAAAGGGCTATCACCCATATAATCATCGTTATAGTCGAATTCTTGGTTAGCTTTTGGATAAACTAAGTTACTAAACCAAACTGCTGATCCTTCGCTCCACCATTCGTGAGCACGTTTTGGTGTATCAACAATCTTTTCGCGCCAGATCGTGTCTTGAATGCAGTGAAAGATTTCGTGCGCTAACATTTGCTTCTGGCGCTCTGGGGTTTGTTTTTTGAATGAATCGATATAAACGATAACAGGGCAAGATTCATCATCGCCAGCGTGTCCTACGCGAACCATGGCGATTTCGTTTTTAATCGCTTTTTGGTCGGTGAAAATAAAAGTTAAAGGCTTAAAATAAAGTTTAATCGAGCTTTCTTCGCGAAGAGCTAAGACTTTATCGCTCACAGCTTTAAAAACTTCGCGGGCGCGGAAAGTAAAACCCGTATCGTCCGGAGAAAGAGGAAAACCCTTTGTGTAATGGTAAACTTCGCCAGTACCTACTGAGGTTTCCCATTTTTCGCTGAATGTGCAATCTAGACCTTCTGGAAAACGTGGGTCAGGATACCCCTTGGCCCATAGGGTGTTGCAGTTAATCGAGGCGGCTTCGGTAACGCTTGTAAGAAGCAAAAGTAGACTTAAAAAAATCAGCTGTTTCATAAGAGGGTTTTTAGCTAATTTTTTCTCTTTGCAAAAGCAAAAAAAGATGTTCAGCTTATTAAAAAGGACTTTGTATGAAAACTCTTCTATTTGCAGTATTAATTTTACCCCAATTTGCATTCGCGGCTCTTAACGGAACTTGGACAGGCTGGGCTTACTGGCGCTATCAAGGGCAGGGGCCGAAGTGTTTTGCGCAGATGAAGTTTTCTGAAAATCCAGAGAAGTTCATCCTTAAGGGTGGTTTAATTGACTGTGACGTGGTTTACATGGAAACCGACAAACGTGAATTCACTAAAGATGCAAACGGTGAGTTGATCTTAGATGGTGAAGTGGCCGGAGCATGGAGCGTTGACGGGGCTGTTAGCACTTATAAATGGGAAGAGCAGTACAACGAAAACACTGTGGTTCACGTGAACATGCGTGTTGAAGGTGGCCATATGGATTATAAAGAGCAGTGGATCGAATCCGATGGCAGCCTTCTGTATGATATCGAAGGTCGTCTTTTTCAAGGGCAGTAGCCTTTAACAGCTTCTTGTTCGCGCATTTTGCCTTTTTCTTTTGGCGAAGCAATTCATTTTTAAAAGTGTATCTTTTTAGAACGAAGCTGTGTTTCTTTGAAAGCTCGCATTATCTCAAATTACCGTATCAAGACGTGAAATTAAATCCCGATAAGTTAAGGGTCCGATACTTGAAATAGTACGTTAACTCTTAATAAAGGATGAAAACCATGAAAACAAATCGCGTTTTAACGGCGGTCTTTGTAGCTTCACTTTTAACTTTAACCGGTTGTAAGAAAGAATCTGAAGACTCGTCTTCAACAGCTAGCATCTCTGCGGCTGATATTGCTAAGTCATGGAGTTCGAATTGTACAGCGGCTGCTGTCGCTGACCCCGTTACCGGTGGAACTCACTTTATTGTTAGCTTATATTTAGGTGCTGATAATTCTTTCAGTTATAGCCAAACGTGGTACAGCAATTCAAGCTGCTCTGGCTTATTCGAGGTTTCGTACGCAGTGCTTGGGGCTTATTCTATTGCTTCAATTAACGGTGTAGCTAATGCAGCTGGTTTTGGCTTAGCTTTTTTTGCAACACACTCAACTGTTATGGCTGCAACAACGACTGTGCAAGGTCAATTTAATACAGCGTGTGGTGGTACAAGTCCGTACGCTGCTGGCGTAAACACTTCACATAATGGTGTGGGCAAAACCTCATACGGTACTATGACGTGTATGAATATGGTGTTCGCGAATAGCTCAGATGACACATTCTATACAGTAGCAACTTTTAATAATAGTGCTTTAGCTATTGGTGATGGGTCTTTCTCAGGTCTTCCAGGTGTACCTGAAAATGCGACTCCTCCAGCTGCGGCAGGCATTTCTTTACACTAGTCAGTTTTACATTCTTATGAAAGACTTAGCTTTAATAGAGCTAAGTCTTTTTTATTTTTAGAGGGTTACTTACAACTATGCACTGGCGTTCGAAATTACTTCATCCGACTAATCATGCTCCTAAAGATTATAATTCATTAACAACTCCGGTTTACCGGGCTTCAACGGTGGTCTTTGAAAATACCAAAGGCATTATCGATAATTGGCGACAGAAAACTCATGGTTATACTTACGGACTTTTTGGAAGTCCAACGGTAGTTGAGCTTGGAATCCGTATTGCTGAAATCGAAGGGGCACACCACACGTTTATCGTACCTGGTGGGCAAGCTGCAATTTCAACGGTGTATTTAGCGTTTTGTAAAACGGGCAGTCATTGTCTTGTGCCGTACAGTGCTTATGGCCCAAATAAAGAATTAGCTTATGGATTACTTAAAAACATGGGCATTGAAGTACAAACGTATGATCCGTCAATCGGTGCAGGCATTGCTGATTTAATCAAGCCAAACACTCATCTTATTTGGACAGAAAGTCCTGGTTCCATCACTATGGAAATTCAAGATGTTCCAGCAATTATTAAAGCGGCGAAGGCTCGCGGTGTAGCTGTGGCGATTGATAATACGTATTCAGCTGGTGTGATGTTTGATGCGTTCAAACATGGTGTTGATGTGAGTGTACAGGCGCTTACAAAATACATCGGTGGTCATAGTGATCTCGTTCTTGGTTCGTTATCAGTGGCTAATAACGCTCTTTACGAAAAAGTAGGATCTATCTGGGCGCAGCTTGGAATGAATGTTTCACCCGATGATGCAAGTCTTGCTTTACGGGGGTTACAAACTTTAGGTGTGCGTTTAGAAAAGTTAGAAGCAAGTGCCTTAAAAATTGCAAAGTGGCTTAAAGATCACGCGGATGTTGAATTAGTTCTGCACCCAGCGTTGCCAGATTGTGGTGGGCATGAAATTTGGAAGCGTGATTTTACAGGATCTGCCAGTGTTTTTTCATTTGTATTTAAAGAGCATGTACCAAAAGAACAGGTGATTACCTTTGTTGAAAGCCTAAAGTTTTTTAAACTTGGTTTTAGCTGGGGTGGTACACAGTCGTTAGCCATGGTCTATCCGGGGTTACATCGCCCCAACCGTGATTATAAAGATCGTTTGGTACGTCTGAATATTGGTCTTGAAGAACCTGACGATCTAATTGCTGATATCAGTGCGGCGATTGAGAAGGTTATTCGCTAGCCATGTTGCGGGCATTGATTTTATCAGTGAAAAATTGTCGCTCTAGTTTTTTATAAGATTCGTATTTAACATTGGTGCCTAGAATCGCGATTTGTGCTTCGACATTTCTTCTTTCTAGATCACGTAGCTTTTGCAGGTCATTTTGAAGTTTATCTTTGGTTAAAGACTGGCTGGCTTCAGCAATGCTTTGAACTAATGACTTAGAATTAGCAATAATTTGAATTGTTTTTTGCTCATCGATCTTCCAGGTTTTTAGGAAGTAGACCGTCACTTTTTTAACCCATTCATCCTGATAATCTTTATTTAAATAAGCATCAACATAACCATTGGTGTAGATCGTAGCATCCACATAAGAGTCATAGTATTGGCCAGTTTTGACAGCGACAAATTTGTTTTCAATTTCTTTTTTACGACGTGCTTCTGTGTTGCGTACTAATTCTTCTTGAAGAGAATCTTTTGAGAACTGTTTATAAAGAAAACTTCCTGAAGTGTAAATTAAAACTGAAGCCATAGCGCCAGATGCAAAAAGACTAAACTTTGCAGATTTTTGTTTGCGCTTCCAGTTATCTAGCTGTGCTTGATGATTTGTTTCGGCACCGGTGTTAGCTGTACTTCTAACTTGAATAACTGAATTAATGACTTCTAAAGTTTTATCAAAATCAAATTCTGGGCGTGTTTTACTTAATAATTCAAGCTTACTGGCCAGTTCTTGTGAAAGTTCTAAACTGAATTTTTTAAAAGAATTAGCATGCTCAGTTCTTATTTTTTGCAATTCTTTAAGTTCTGAAACTTTAAATTCTTCAAATTTTCTATTTTCAACCTCGCGTAAGGCCTGATACTCTTTTTCAATCTCAACTTTGGCTTTTAATTTAAGCGCACTTAAGTTTTTTTCTGAATTCGCCACTTCTTCTTCTATTTCGGTGCGTCTTTGCGATAAAGAAGCGATTTTTTGACTGAGTTCTTCAGTGTTTTTACGGGCTATGCGTTCTTCTTCCAAGGCCTGGTCTTTATTTTTACTGTAGCTGCTTAAACTATCCAGAATTTTAATATTTTCTTCTTCTAAGTATTTATGATTTTTTTGTATGGCTTCAAATTTATCATTTTCAATCGTATAAGAACTTTTAAGCTTGTCTAGTTCTAGCTCTTTTTCATGAGATTGGTTTCTTAAGGTTTCAATCTTTGCTGTAAGATGATCATGCTCATTTTTAAATTGTTCAATTTGTTGCATGATGAAAGTTATTTTTTCAGTGTGTTCGTTTTTTTCATTTTCAAACTGCGCGCGGTAGGCGCGGGTATTGGCCATAACTGTTGATTCAGCTTCGGTTAAGAGCTTATTGCGCTCGATAAACATATCGTTTTTCATGCGCTCGATTTCGATATCAAGTTTTAGTTTAGCGTCATGTTCTAGTCGATTAATGATTTGTATTTTTTCTTCAGAAATTTGATCTTGGTGTTCTTTCCAAAGATGTTGAATTTCTTGTAAGGCGTGCATGCGTTTATCATCTAAATGGGATTCGGTTTCGGTTTTTAGATGCTGCATTTGCATTTTTGTTTCATCAATCAGAAGCTCAGCCCGGTTGCGATATTCTTGGTAAGCCTCTTCAGCTAATTTTTTAGCCTGAATTTGGGTTTCATTGATGATTTGTTCTTTTTTAACATGAGCGCCTTTAATGATCGTTTGTTTTAAGAAGTTAGCTTCTGCAATGATTTCGCGCGCATGTTCGCCTGGATCGCGGTATTTGGGTAAATCAAGGCTTACATTCTTAAAATCAATCTTAAGGTCTTGTTCGGTTTGCGGAAAACCCGATATTTTTACATTTACCGGTTCGCTATGTTGAGTTTGCGCTTTGCTTACAAAGTCATGAACTTCAGTCGAAGCGCGCATAGTTTTAATGCTCATTGAAGTTGAAGAATTTATGAAAGTGACAATGTCATTTTCTTTTAAGCCATATTTAGCAAAGGGTTCGAGTTTTTGCCCGTTGATCATGGTCCCGTTCGAAGATTTTAAATCTTGAATGATAATTGAACCAATATCATCGTCATAATTGATTTTAACGTGTTCTCTAGAGATGTTGTTATCATCAATTTTAACGGCAGACGTAGGGCCACGCCCCAAAACGAATTCAGGATTTTTAACGTAGTGATTTTTTACGCCGTCACCGTGTGTGATTTCTAAAACAAAAACTCGTTCTGCATTCATATATGACTAAGCCGCCTGATATCCGTCTTTTTGACTTTTCAAGATTTCAATATTTAAAGCTTCTTCAGCTAAAGCCTCGTGCGGGTCTTTGTTTTCATCAAACTTTGTAGTACCCTCAGGAATAACATTGTTATCAGATCTGTACCATAATAAATCCATGGCATTTTCAAAGCGATCGACAAGAGACGTATAGACGCGCTCTGGTGATAATGAGGTGTTAATCACATGTAACGCTAATGAGAACGCAATACCCATAATCGACGAGGCCATGGCAAAACCGATCTCATGTAAGAAACTATCCATAATTGTTTTAGTGCGTTCTAGATCACCAACATCCATTCCGCCTAATTGCACTAGACCACCTTTGATACCCAAGAATGTACCTAAGATACCAGCTACAACGAATAAGCCCGGCAAGATAGAAATTAAATCATTCACTGTACCCATTGGCAGAACACCAAATACCTTATTAAAGCAAGGGTTGTGGTGAAGGGTAGATCTTGTGATATGTTGCAACTTAGGAGTTTCTTTAGACCATTTTAAATAACGAAGTTGTTTTAAAGTGTCTTTCACAAGCCAAGCGCAGCCTTGCTTAACAAGAAATATTCTGTCATTGGTCGACATGACATGATCTTTGTTTTGCGCAGAATTACGGTCGCGCACAGCAAAGGCTTCATAGAAAGTTTTTTCAAAAAGCTTTTTGCATAAGACATAGAAAGACGCATTTTGTAATTTTTTATTCTCTTCTGAATCTAAAAATTTATGCACTTTCATTTCAAATTGTCTGGCAAACCATTCATGACGTTTGACGGTATAGTAGATCGCCCAGCGAAGAGCTACAGCGACAACAAAAACCGCACCCATGGCGTAGGGTAGATAATTGATAAAGTTGCGAATTACATTTTGTAAAAGAACGTCATTCATAGTGTACCTCTATTTTTTACTTTCCATATTAAAACGAATAATAACTCTTTGTGACTTTTTACAGTCATTTTTCTTACAGTAGTCTTCAACAGAAGCAATAGAACGATCTTGCTTCATTAGATCCAGGAAGCTTCGGCCAGAGACTTTCATCGCTGGAACTAAATTCTTGTGATAAGTAAAATTCATTTCTTTGCCGTCTAGAATGTAATTGAAAATAGATTTTGCACGTTTGTAACTTAAATCCATATTGTACTTAATGGCATCACGGTCTTGCGGTTTACTTGAATAAGGATCAACCACACGGCCTTGGTAAGTCGGCGAAGCAAAACCGATCACTTCAACAGAAGAGATTTTGTCGGCGACTTTAGGGTTACCAAATAATGATTTAGAGTAAGTAGGCATCGCACGTTGTAAAACGTTACGCATTTCTTCTTTTAATTGAGCCGAGTCACTGTCAAAGTAAGCTTGGCCGAAATCTAAAACCACATCGCCTGATTCCATATTGATGTCGGCTTTAACTCCAGCACCTCTGAAACCTTTTTTGATTTCTTCAGCGATAGCTTTTCGTGCAGAAAGCTCAGCTTCAGCAGCAGCAAGCCTTCCTTGTGTATTGGCTAGCGCACCTTTTGTATTCTCTAATTCGCCAGCTAGACCTTGAATGCGGCCAGCAAAAGCACGTTCGCGGGCTTCGCCCTGACGTTTAAATTCAGCTTCTCTACGGGCAATTTCACCGGCAGATAGATTTTTTTGTCGGCCAAGTTCTGCATCAAAAGCAGCACGAGCAGCGGCGCGCTCTTTGTCATAACCTTCTTGAAGGACACGCATTTTAGCTTGTGATTCTGCATTCATGCTACCAATACGGTCTTTTAAACCACTGACTTGTTGGTTGCTGGCCTCAAGAGCGCCTTTAGTTTTTCCTAACTCTGAAGATGTGCTTTCAAGTTCGCTTTGAGTTGAAGCTAGCTGTTGTTGGGCTGCTGATAAGTTCTGGGCCACTTGCATTTTTTCTGCACGAAGGTTTTGAATGTTTTTTTCCGCAACAGCTTTTAATTGTTTCATGCGGGCTTGATAAGCCACTTGAGAAATTTTTTGAAGTTTTTTGGCTTTATCTAATTCTTTAAGTTGGTATTGCAGTTTTAGACTGGTATTAGAGATTTCTTGCTCTTTAGTTTTAAGAACCTGATTCATGTTGGCGATATTCGTGTTAAGATCTTTAATGTCTTCATCTTTTTCAGTGATAATTTCATTACGGTTGTTGATCTTAACCTTAGCTAAGTTATTAGAGTTGATGATATTGCGAACCATCTGTTGGTACTTATTTAAGGCCATTTCTTTACGTTCGTTTTCGCGGGCCTGTTGGCGTAATGACTCTTTTTCGTTTTTTGCCTCATCTTGTAACAACGTTAATTTATCCATTAACTCGTTGTATTCAGTCATTTCATCTTTTGAAGCCTGGTTGTTTAGATAATTCTCTTTAACAGATTCATACGTTTGTAGCTGGTTTTTAAGGTCTTGCACTTCAACTTTTAATTGTTGGTTGTCAGTCATGACCTTAATAGTGTCTGTTCCGGTACGAAGACTCGCCACTACATAAAGCATTAAGAAAATTGAAGATAATCCTAAGAATAAATCCGAATAAGAGGTCCAAAAGCTTTCGTTGTCGCCGTAGCCTTTACTTTTTCTGTACTCAAATGACATGGTTTCTTCCTCTCCCGTAAGAGCGTTTAAGTCATCGGAGCTTTCTTAACAATTTTAAAGCTAAATAATATAATCTTTAGACTATCTTTGAAACTTTTTTGCAAATTCAAATTTTCTGTCTACACCTCAATCAGTAAATTAAACATCTATTTCTGAGACATGAGCTATCTTGAGACGTACAACAATTTTTGTTTCTTTGAAGTGCTTAGACAGTTCAGAGGCTTTTAAATGGCTGCTGGCAGTTATTAGCGCTGGTATGACGACTGCAATTTAAGCCTTATATGAAAAAACACATCTTATCATTAGCCTTAATTTTAGTAACATCAACTTCTGCAATGGCTCAATCAGTTAACTGGTTTGTAGGTACAGATGAACGCATTACTTGTGACGGTGATGGTGAAGCTGACCAAGTTGTTCTTGATATGGCTACTGATGGTGGCGGTCAAAGTAAGTTTAAAGAATCAATCCGTGTTTCTGGCGTAAAATTACGTAAGAAGTTAATGGAATTATTAACTGATAAAGGTATTAGTGGAACTACTCTTCCAATGGAAATGGATGACTATGTCAAACAAGCTGTGTGTTTTACAAAGGTAGTTGTAGAAGGTAAAGTTGCGGATGGTTTTGATGCAAGATTTAAAAAAACATTAGCTACGGTAGAAACTCAATTAGAAAAAAACAAAAAAGACACTTTAACGGGTGACGATGCCGTAACCAATTCAGAAAAAAGTATGGCTTACGCCAACGAGATCTTATTTGCTAATCGCGGCGCTGTGGCTTTTATCCTGACTACATTTGAAAACTACTAGTTAATTCAAATCTGCTCCACTCCAAAAAGGTGGAGCGTCGAATTTATTGTCAAAAAAGATCCCTCTTTGAAACGTCACCATTTTTAAATTCTAAATCGCGTCTCCTCTCTGTAAAATCTAGGCAGGGGAATTATGACACTTAGAAAAAGGCACTTAAGCTTAGGCGTTTGTATTTCGTTATGCTTTACTTCAGCATTATTATTTCAAAACTTTACAGTGGCCCCTTCTGATTCTGATTTTCATCATATTATTAATGTCGCGACCGATTTTGGGGCGATTCCAAACGATAAAGACGATGACACCGAAGAAATCAGAAAAGCTTCCGATTATGCAAAGTCGCTTCTCTTAGAAAATAACAAAGCTAAAATCGCCGTGGTTTTTCCGGTCGGAACTTATCTTGTTTCACCGTTAAATTCTAAATTTCAAGTAAAGACGATTCCGTTTTACAGTGGCATAAGTTATATCGGCGACAGTGATGAGTTGCATGGCAAAAAAGCAACGCTTACAGTTTTGCCTTCGCCTTGTTTGAAATATCAAGACACCGATAAAGATACATTTGATCGTTGCCATAAAGCTAATAAATGGGGGCGTATGGTCAATGGTATTTTTGTTTCACCAAATCCATTGGTGATTAAAAATATGAATTTCTACGGAAGCCGAAATAGTCAGGGTCCGCATGCATCTTATGAGCTAGAGCAGAAGTCGTTGTTGTTTTTGCGCGGAACTATAGCTCAATCGTTAAAAGTCGAAATTAGCGATTCTGATTTTCACGAAAGCCCGGGCGATGGTGTGCAAATCTATTCAAATGTAGATATTCAGATTAAAAGAATGAAAGCTAACTTTAATTTCAGAGGTGGGGTTACAATCACCGGCGGCAAAGTTAACGCTGATATTGATCACTATATGAGTTGGGGAGATGCAAGACCTTTTATGAGCCTGCAAATTGAAATTGATCCGCATGGCGAGAAAGACTTAGAAGGTAAAAAATTACTGACTAATAATATTAAATTAACCAATGCCAGAATGAACGGTATTTTTGATTTAGGATTTGCTGGCGATAATTCTACATTTTACGGCGATAAAATCATAATGTATGGCGGTCAGTTTCTTTATGCTGGTATAAATGCGAAAAGCCACGTTCTTAAAACGACAGGTTTAATTAAGAACAGCATCTTGAGAACGGTCAGTGGTAATGATAAAGGCAACACCTATGATTCAGGACACATCTATGCCCCCGGCGACTTAACTTTTGAAAACGTTCAGTTTTATGCCCAAGGAAAAAAGAATTTAGAAACAACAGCTATGCATATCCGTTTTTACAATTCGTATGCTTATTATGAAAATCAGCAGGTGAAGTTTAAGAACTGCCGCTTTAAAATTTATGGAGAAGAAGCTAGCCTGTCATCGGTTATAAAAATGGACCCCGTAAAAACGGGCAGTCATAATAAGGTGATTTTAGAGCAGTCCATTGTTTATCCTGGATTTAAATATATCTTTCAAGCTGATCGAGGAGGAGTTATTGAGGCGAATGGTGTTTCGTCATACGCCGCAGAAGTCTTTCGCACTGGAAGTCTTAAAGGATATTCTTTGCATTTAGATATTCGTAATTTTATTCAAAGACTAACTGGTTTAACGTCTTTAGGTCGTATAAGTGGTATGGCTAATTCTGCTGATTACGTTTCTATTTCATCTTCAGGTTTTAGCGGTAAAGAAGTCGCAAAAACGGGAGCAAAAATTAAAAAGCGTGTTTCTTTAGAAGGAACTCTGCGTAAGATTAGCTATCAGCAATAAGTTAAATATAAAAACAACATTAATTACAAAGCTGTTTCTTTTTTTGTGCCCCCGCTGATTTTTGCTAATTTAAAGAGTAGTTTACTCTGTTTTTCTTTTAAATTTCTTTGAAAATCGACTACAACTAAAAGATGAAAAAAATAAATTCGCATCTTTTAGTTTTGTTTTTTGTTTGTTTATCTTTAGTTAATTGCACACAGTCTTCAGATAGTAACTCTTCAGTAGCGTCAGAGGTTAATTCACCAGCGGCAATTCCACCAACAGAAGAGCCACCTGAAACGACACCTCCAACTACGACCAATCCGCCAGTTACAAGTTCGCCACCTCCGGTTGTGACTCCACCGAATGAAACAACGGCATTGCCGTTACTTAAAGGTGATGTGCAGCTTATTGTGACTCCAAATGCAAAAGGTCATGTCGAGTTTTTGCAAAGTATTAATAGCACTAAAAGTGGTGATGTGGTTCGTATGGCGATGTTTCATTTAACAAGTAATGAAATTATTAACGCCTTAGTCTCAGCACAAAAACGGGGAGTTACGGTTAAAGTTATTTTAGATAGTGTAAGTTTAAATCTTCCGAATTTTAACTTAGGTTTTCAACAGTTAAAAGCAGGCGGCGTTGACGTGCGTGCCAGCACTTCGGCTTTTACGATCAGCCATCAAAAATCAATGGTTATTAATAATTCAGAAGTATTTATTACGGCGATTAATTTAACGAAGTTAGAAGATGTGACACGTGATTTTGGTTTAATTGTGCATGACCCTGATGTGATCAGCGAAGTGATTAGCGTTTTTGAGCAAGACTGGGTCAATGCCAATACTAACCAGGGACTTACGCCGCAAGTGAGCGAGCTTCACCTTGTGTGGAGCCCTGTTAATTCTTTAACAAAGTTAGTTGGTCTTATTTCTGCCGCTAAAAAAACAGTGATGGTTCAAGTTGAAAATCTTGGTGATTCACAGATTCAAGCCGCACTGATTGCCGCAAAAAAGCGCGGGGTCTTGGTAAGAGTGTTAGTTCCGATGTGCAGTAAGGGTAATGCCAAAGCTAATTACCCGTATTTAAAAGAACTAGCTTCTGCTGGAGTGCAAACTAAGGTGATGCCGATTCCAGAAAGTGTTACGCAGCCGTATATGCATTCAAAGATGATGGTCGTGGATGGTGTAATAGCGTATGTGGGCTCGGTTAATTTTTCTAAGAACTCAACATCTAGGGCGCGTGAATTGGGAATTCTATTCTCAGAGGCAAAACCTATTCAAACGATGTCAGCTATTTTTGAGCTAGACTGGAAAGCTGCGGTATCTGTTCCTGATGAGACTACAGTGAGTTGTCCTTTAATTTAGTATTAAGGTTCAAGAATAATTTCTGAATTTGCCAAATCGTAAGTGACCGTAAAGCGCTTCATGAAATCGTTGGCGATTAAGCCGTCATAAATGATATCTTGAAACATAACCTTAAGGTTTGACTGCTGTAGATTTGGCGCGGCTGCTGGTGCGATAGGTCCTTTTATGCCTGTATAGTATCTTACGTACGGATGGCCGGTTTCATCTTTTTGTTTTTCAATTAAAACACCCTTCGCCTTCGGATCGGCGCCTACAGTTGGCATTAGTTTTCTATTCAAGGTAAGAATATCTCCGCCAAGATCAATTTCTACTTTGATTGTTGATCCATCAGAAAGCTTAAGTGGCATAAAGATCGTAACAGCAGGTCCATCTTCGTCGATAGTGATCGGAATAACGAAGCCTTTAGATTTTCGAACTTTTAGACTTTCAGCTGTTTCGATGAAGAAGAGCTTCTTTTTGTAATCCATGGTGAACGGAATTTTACGAAAGAAACCAAGTGAAAGAAAT
This sequence comes from Pseudobdellovibrio sp. HCB154, assembly GCF_046267985.1. GTDB lineage: Bacteria > Bdellovibrionota > Bdellovibrionia > Bdellovibrionales > Bdellovibrionaceae > Pseudobdellovibrio. The sequence goes on from NZ_CP176530.1 coordinate 1,595,422, forward strand.
CCCTCTACATTTTTGCAGTCTTCATCAGGTGGTAAAAAGCCTTTCATTTCCCAAACGCCAGTAGGAATGGATTCTATCTTTTGCCCAGCAAATGTTAAAGAATTGATTTGTGACATGGGAACGGTGATTTTCTGCCCGGACATACGTTGCCCAGTGTGGCTACTTTGAATTGTGCATCCAAAATTTTCACAGAGGGATTTAGAAAGAAGATTGACGCCGATTCCAGTGTCAAAAATAAAATAGGTGGGGTGAGTCTCGTTTAAGGTGACTGGAATTTTGATTAAGTAGCGCCCAGCATAACTAAAGGGGACGCCGTGCTCTGCAGAAGTATTTACAGCTTGTTTCGAAGCACAGCCGATTAAGCTTAAAAAACTAAGTATTAAGGTGCTGATTATTTTCATAGAAAGGAGCATACGTCCCACAAATGTACGCGTCTACCTCAAATAAAGCGTTATGGGGCCATATAGGACCGCATAGTCATCAGGAAAAACAGCAATAAACGAGTAGATTAATTTTTTAATTTAGCCTTCTGGTTTAGATGAAAAGGCTTAGCCTTTCATTGCTTTTTGACAGGCTAAGGTTGAGAAATTAACTATTGTTTGATGTCATAATTAATGATTAAATTAGGATTCTAGGAGAGAGCTGTATTTGGAATCTCAAAATCAAAACGGACAACCTGAAAAAAACATTTTGGTCGTGGATGATGATGAAGGGATTCGCGAGATCTTACAAATGGCTTTTATGACAGAAGGCTATTCGGTAACAACAGCAGCCAATGGCAAAGAGGCGCTAGATATTCTATCTCATTCACCTCATTACGGGCTTATTCTTTTAGATCTTATGATGCCTAAAATGAATGGTTGGGAATTCGTTGAAGCCTTTCAAAAGACTAGTCACCCTCAAATTCCTATTATCCTTATGACGGCCTACACTGACCGAGTTAAAAATATCGATGTCAAAGAAGTGATCTCTAAGCCAATGGATTTTGAAGCTCTTTTACAAAGAGTCCAGGCGAACTATAAAGAAAATTATAAATCTTAAGATTGGCGGAAAAAGTATGAAAATTCTAGCATTGCTAACGATTGTATCTAGCTTAGTTTACACATCACAGGCTTATGCTAAAGAATTTCGTGTGGGCGTTCTTTATTGGTCAATGAATATCGAAGGCCAAGTGGCCATGAGAAAAGGCCTTGAAGAAGTTGCTGCGCAAATTAATCAAGATTTAAAGAAATCTAAAGACCACTTAAAATTAATACCTTATGTGGCCGGTGACGGAGCAGAAGGGGTAGCGAATCAAATTAAGCAAATGGATCAGATGATTGATAAAGATAATGTCGATCTTATTATCGTGCAGCCGACTGATAATGCAGCTCTTGTGGCTCCACTTCTGAAAGCAAATGCCAAAAAAATTCCAGTGGTTGCGTATGACCAGTATATCGTTAAGGGTGAAATCGCTTCTTACATTACATCAAATAATTACCAAGCCGGGTATTTAGACGGAGAATACCTAGCTTCGCTATTTCCAGACGATCACGAAATGAAGTTAGTGTTGGTTGAATATCCTAAAGTTTCTTCAACGGTTGAACGTGTTGATGGGTTAATGGATGCTTTAAGAACAGAAAAGCAAAAATTTAAAGTCATCGGATCTTTTGAAGCTGTTGAACCAGTTGGTGGCAAAAAAGCTGGTGCTGATATTCTGGCTAAGTTTCCGAATAAAAATTCAGTTGATGCTGTCTTTACCGTAAATGATGGCGGAGGCCTTAGTGTTGTTGAAGCTATAGCTAAGGCTAAGCGAAATGAAATAAAAATTGCCACAGTCGATGGTGACCCACGTTCTGTAAAAAATATTAAAGCAGGTCTTACAGTCATTGATTCAGCTCAGTTTTGTGCCGAGCTTGGCAGACAAAGTATGAGTGTCGCTTGGAAAATTTTAAAAGGTGAAAAATATCCTAAAAAAATTCTTGTGCCGACATTTCCAATTGTTAAATCAACGGTCGGTTTTTATCCCGGTTGGCTAGGTAAAATACCAAACAAATTTGAAAAAGCGTGGAAGAAAGGAAGCTTCTGGGATAACCAGTTCATTGAAAAGTATTAAGTAAAATACTAAAAAGCATGTTGTGGAAAATAAATTAAAAAAGTTCGACAGAGATAATTTCAAAAATATCAATTTAAAAATTGGGGGAGCTTTTTTTACCGTTTTTGCTTTGTTGATCGGTATTTTAATTTTGATTACTACGTATCTTTTTCATAATGTTATTGAGTCTTCAGAAAACAGGCTTTCTCAAAACATCACAAATGTTTTGTCTATTTCGATCTCAAGAATTAGTTTTTCCGGTAAATACCATGCCCAAATTTTTTCAGACCAGCTTATTGAAAAAGAAGATTCACTTAAATATATCGTTATTCTAGATGCTTCTGGAGACATCATCTCTAAGAGTTATAACCCTGAATACCAAGAGTTTATTGAAAACAAGCATCTTAACTCTCTTAAAAGTTATACGGCGCAAATTTCTGATTTAAACAAGGTCGGAAATAAAATCAGTTACGTCGCCTGCTGCGATAATCAAACGATCAAAGAAATTGCAATGCCTTATTACGGAAGTTTTGATCAAGGGCAAATCGGTGTTATTGTTGCCGGGATTTCAACTTTCACAACCCATAAAGATATTGCAAGAAGCCGGTTTATTCTTATGCTTTTGGGTGTCTTCGTGACCATTGTCGGGGTAATTATTATTTATGTCGTCACTAATTATATTTCGTATCCGATCATTAGGCTTGCGACAATGTTTCAGGGCATCCTTGAGTTTGCACCGATATCGGTGATGGTGAATGATAAAAACGGACGAACGATCGCTATTAGCGATGAGTTTAAAAATAAATTTTTAGATAAAGCCGATGAGTTTGTTGATGTTAATCAGGCAACGCAATTATTTAAAGGCCCGGATCTAGAAAAAATGTTAATTGATGTGCCAACTCATCATGAGGGGATTTTAACTTATTTAACACTTAAGTTTCCACTTTTTGATTCGTTGGGAAAATTTTATGGCGTGTGCGGTATTGCCACTGATGTGACAGAGCGAGAAAGATTTCAAAAGGCTCTGTTAAAAAGTGAAGCTGATTATCGTTCTATTTACGAAACTTCTCCGGTAGGTATTTTAAATATTGGGCCCAATGGCCGCTTTTTGAGATGTAATCGGGCTTTTGAAGAGTTTGTAGGTTATACAGAAGCTGAACTTATCGCTTTTAGTTTTATTAAAACAACTCACCCAGAAGACGTTGAGATTTCAGCTCAAGAAATGAAAGCGCTGGTTACTGGAGATAAGCCTAATGTAAGTTTTGAAAAGCGCTTTATCAGAAAAGATGGTCAGACTGTTTGGGGGCATGTTTCAGCTTCTGTTCTTCGTAATGAAAAAGACGAGTTTATTAAAACGATCTCTATCATTGAAAACATCACTGAACGTAAACTAGCCGAAGCGGCCCGAGATAAACTGTTGATTCAAGAACAAGTTGCGCGCTTAGAGGCGCAAAAAGCCGTTAACGCCCGCGATGAATTTTTATCTATTGCTTCACATGAATTAAAAACTCCGTTAACAACATTGGCTTTACAAACGCAGCTTTTAAATCGTCTGATCGAACAGGGGCGTTTAAATACTTTAAGTAAAGAAAAACAACAGGACATGCTTCGTATTTCTAGGCAGCACCTTGAGCGTTTGTCGTTGTTGATTGATAGTCTTTTGGATGTCTCGCGTATTGGCGCAGGAAAATTAGCTCTTCAAAAAGTCGATATTAATTTATATGACCTGCTGAATGATATAATTCAGCACTTTCAAATGGAGTTTAAAGAAAAAGGATGTGCGGTCAGTTTAGTAGGCGACACTAAAATTGTCGGACACTGGGATAAACTTCGTCTTGAGCAAGTTATTGTAAATCTTATTTCAAACGCCATTAAATTCGGAGCGGGAAAACCTATTGCTGTTAAGGTCTTCGTTGAAAATGGCAAAGCGAAATTTACCGTACGTGATATGGGCATTGGTATTTCAAAAGAAAATCAAAATAGAATCTTTGAGCGTTTTGAAAGAGCCGTTTCGGTCAATAGCTTTGGTGGTTTAGGCTTAGGCCTTTATATCGTTAAAGAATTGGTCGAAACTCATGGCGGGCATATTTCAGTAGAAAGTGAACTTGGCGAAGGAGCTACGTTTGTTGTTGAGCTTCCGTTAAATAGTCCCGAAGATTAATCATGGTGCGCGAAGAGGGACTTGAACCCTCACGCTTGCGCATACGCCCCTCAAACGTACGTGTCTACCAATTCCACCATTCGCGCGCACTCATTAACTAAATTAAAGCAAAAGCTAATAGGGTGGTCAATGTGATCGCTGTCTCATTTTGCGAATCGCTAAAATTCTTTATTAAAAATGATAATTCCCGTGGCAGACTAATTGATTCCAAGGGGTATAGGGATGTCTAAGTTTTTAGTTTTACTTTTATCAGTAAGTTTTATGGCTACCACAGTAAGCTTTGCTGAAGAAGACATCGACCCAGCCTTAAAAGATGTGCAAGAGTTACTGCGCACAGAATCTAAACGTAACGAAGTAATTAAAGCCGATTCTAAAGCGCAGCAGGCCGATGCCTTTGCGTTACAAGCCGTGGGTGGCAATCAACAGTTAAAAAACGAAGTTTACGACGTGTCGGCTGATATTATGGCGACAGTGCAAAAACTAAGTGGTGGTGATACAGCCAAGATGCAACAGCTCCTGCAAAAAGCTTTGCAAAATCCCGGTGAATTTTTAAAGTCATTACCCGCTGATCAGCAGGCAAAAATTCGTGGCATTGCCACTCAAGTAGAAAAGAACAAATCTTCTGCGCAAGCCGCTCCTAAGCCATAAGACGTTTACTAAAAGCCTTAAAAACTCCTTAATGTTTATAAATAGTTACAAAGCCGCATAAGCCTAGCTTATGGTCTGGATTTTTATTTCTTTTGCTCTTTTTTTAACCCCAAAGTGGAACCAAATCATCTAACCATTAAGAGCAAGGACGCTCCCCCAAGACGACTAAGGGGTGCATACAGCTAGGATGGCTGTTTCCGAAGTCGTCGACATAGTTGGCCACGGAAGGCTGACAAGAAAAAAAAGAGACGAACGAAGAAGGAGTTTCCAGTGAGTTTCGAATTAAATGAAGTTTTAATTTTTTGTGGGTTTTACTCAAGCCTAGTGATCTATTCCCTCTGGATCACGGTGGCAGATAGAAGAGTAAAGGTGCCAGCAAAAAGATTTTATAAGTAAGAATAAGTTGGGTTTTGGTGGTTCCCTAACTTAATCTTCAGCGGAAAGCCTAAAAAGCTTTCCGCTTTTTTTATTTTTGTGCTTGAAACAAATCCTTCAACTTAAAATAATTAAGTAGTCGAAAGAGGGTTTTGTTTATGGAATGGCATGCGGTCGGATCAGCAACTGGGGTTTATGTTTTAGAGTATCAAGCAGCAGGTTATGCCAGAGCTAATTGTACGGCGATTCAAATGGGTGATGGTTTTGTTATTCTAAGCCCGGCTTCAAATATTTCAGAATCACATATTCAGTTTATCGAAAAAATGGGACCAATTTTAGCCTTACTTTCTCCGCACTCAGGTCATACTTTGGGAATCAACGGTTGGTTAAAGCTTCGTCCATATCTAAAAGTGTTTGCGGCACCCAAAGCCACCGATCGTATTTCAAAAGTGTGCAAAGTTGATGTTCGCCCAATTGAAGAACTTAATATTAAAGATCCAAACGTTAAAATTACTTTAGCTCCAGGCATGGGAGACACGACTTTATTTATTGAAATAACAAGAGGAGATCGCCCCGTCGTTTATGTTGATGAACTTTTAGAAGATCTTGATCGTTACCCAGGCCCTGCGTTTATACGCCCGCTGATGCACCTCATGGGTAAAAAACCAGGCTTTCAAGTGAATCGCGGCTTTATTCGTTTTTACGTGAAAAATGTGCAAGCATTAGCTGCTGAAGTTTTAAGGCTCGTTAATACCGGAGCGCATGTTATCTTTGCCCATGGGCCCGTTCGTTCATCGCCAGAAGATATCGCGCAAGCAAAGGCATTGCTTGAGTCGATCTAGGGCTTATGATACTTAAGCTTTCATGAAACTTTCTGATCTGACTTATGATTTTCCTGAAGAGCTTATCGCTACAAGCCCGTCGCGTCCAACGCGTGTGATGTTTGTCGATGAAAAAGGTCAACCCCAAGAGATCACGGTTTCTGATTTAATTCATAAAATTCCAGCGGGCGATGTTTTAGTGTTAAACGACACTAAAGTTTTAAAGCGCCGTGTGTTTGCCGGTGACCTAGAAATTCTTTTTTTAGAAGAACTACCAAACGGCACACAAAAAGTTTTATTTCCTTCAAAAAAATATAAAGTCGGTGACGAGATCACATTACCTAATGGCGCAAAAATGAAGCTGTCAGAAAAAGGGCTTCCGCAATTAGTTGAAGTAACGCCACGATTAACTGAAGCTGATTTTGAAAAGTTCGGAGAGCTTCCGCTTCCGCCATATATTCAAAAGGCGCGTGAAGAGCGTCACAATGTGCAAGCCGATGAATCATGGTATCAAACAGCTTGGGCTGAAAAGCCGGGAAGCTTTGCAGCTCCAACGGCAAGCCTTCATTTTTCAGATGCTGATTTGGCCAAGCTTCAAGCTAAAGGTGTAAAAGTAGAAAAGATCACATTACATGTGGGTCTTGGTACATTCTTACCCGTTAAAGTTGAAAACTTAGACAATCATAAAATGCACGCTGAAGTTTATGATATTCCAGAAACAGTTTGGGCTGATATTCAAAAAGCTAAAGTTTCAGGAAATAAAGTGTGGGCATTAGGAACAACAGTGACTCGTACGTTAGAAACAGCTGCGCGTACGCAGAAACTATCAGGCGCTTCAGAATTGTTATTGCAAGAGGGTAGTCAGTTTCTAATCGTTGATCGTTTAATGACTAACTTCCATCAACCAGAATCAACTTTGCTTGCACTTGTATCTGGTTTTTCATCATTAGCCAATGTTAAGAAAAATTACGCGTGGGCCATTGAACGTAAATTCAAACTTTTTAGCTACGGTGATCTATCAGTTTGGCTTAAATAAAAAAAGCCCTGAATCAATCAGGGCTTTTTTGTCTTAGATATTTTTCGAAAAAATTATTGCTGAACTTTCGACATAACAGCGTTATAAACTTTCATAAAATCAACTTCGCGGTTTGTGCGTGCATAAACCGGAGGACCACTTAATAAGCCTTCTGGAAAAGCGTCAACTTCAGTGCGGCTAGAGTAGCCTAAACTAAGCGTATTAGATTTTTCATCATAATTTACAGAACGATTGTTATCCTTCACGCACTGAACTTTTAAAGGATTAGCCGAGTTGTATAATGACGAGATCGCAGCGAAGTCAGAATCGAAACGGAAGTAATACGAACCTGTATCTGTTCCATTAAGTTCATCCTCTTTGAAACTTAGCAGGATTAATGGAGGATTATCTCCGTATCCGAATGAACGTCTTACTTTCTTACAGCTTTGATCAAAAACGATTGAGTTATTAACGGTATTCCAAAATGCAGATGAATACAGAAGTTCTTTACTGAAGATATTATTGCGATGGTTAATAACATTCGCATACATACCTCTTTGGCATTCGCTCATGTTCATATCCATATCTGAGTTAAACTTCGCTATTTTTTGTTTTACAGCGGCTAAGTAAGAGCTATAAAGTTCTTTAGTTTTAGGGTCTTGCATATTTGCAGCAGCGCTTTCAATGCGAGAAAGAGTTGCATAGACTTGTGCACGGCGCTCAGTCACTGTTTTACAAGTAACTTCAGTGTCTTCAGATGAAGTAGTTCTTTTTTGATCTACGTGTGAGCAAGACGCCAAAAGAAGTACAGTTGCGGATAGTAAATATTTTTTCATTAAATCTCCTGTTGTTAATCATTACGCCACGATTTAAGAAGATTTAAAGTCTAGTAATAGCCCACACTACCTGCGCTTTCGGCTGCTGGTGTATAAACCAATGCAAAGCTTTAAAGGAAAAACAATTGCGTAATGCTCCAGAAAAATGAAGCAAAAACTATATGCGAGTCTAGTCAGTCTACCGGTAACTCATCGACACATTGTGAATCGTATCAAACAACAATTTTTTCTTAATCGGCTTGGCTAACAACGTGACTTCGTCAAATGTCTTAGCTGTTCGAGCCGTAAAATCCAGTAAATCCGCAGTGACTAAAATCACCGGAATCGGTTTAATGTTTCTGCCTTTTTCATACTGTCTGATTTTTTGTAAGAGTTCAAAACCATCCATATTCGGCATACGCACATCTAAGATTAATAAATCAGGCAATTTCTTTTCAAAACATTGCCATGCACTTTCACCGTCATAGTTGTAATGAATCTGCCACGATGATTTCGCGAAATAAGCTTTATACAGTTCGATATTACCATGATCATCATCGGCTACGATAATTGATAGATCATCTTTCGGAAATACAATTGGCGGTTGTGCAGCACTTTGGGCGGCCGCTTGGTTTGAGGCTGCCAGGCTGCTTGATAGGTGTTTTCTTTGGCGGCTGCGGCTTGAAAAACCATTCACGGTTAATAGCTCGTACGGTAAGAACGGCACGTTACTTAGGTAATTAACTGTCGAGCTTACGCCCGTATTCGATTTGTTGTTTTGCCCTAAGACAAACACATGGCGGCCAAATGTTTTAGCTAAGATATCTAAGTCCATTGAGGCTGTTTCTGGATCGTACACGATCCAATAACGTCTGTTCGGATCAGATAAAAGTAAAACTTTAGCAAAGTCTTCGGTGATAAAAATAATCTCTTCGATATTTTGATGAAAAGCCAAAGAGGCAAAAGATTTTTGTAATAACGGGTCTTTCGACATAAGAACAGCCGTGTATTTTGTAGGATCTGGTGTTTTATAGATCTCATACCAATTTGTGTGTTCTGGGCGGTTAAATTCTAAATCAACGGTAAATACAGATCCTTTTTTCGGTGTCGAATCGACCGAAATTTTACCATGCATTTTTTTAACGATATCTTTCACAATCGACAACCCAAGGCCCACACCGCCTTCGGCGTAAGTTTTTGAATTTTCAACCTGAAAGAAGGCATCAAAAACTTTATTGATTTTATCTGACGGAATACCAATACCACTGTCTTTAATTTCAAATTTAAGTTTTACACGGTTGGCCCCTAAGGTATCGGCTGCTTGCACCGCTAAAATCACATGGCCGTGCTGCGTGTACTTAGTGGCATTACGTAATAAATTTAATAAAACCTGACGTAAACGGTTAGGGTCAGTGACAATACAAGCAGGCATTGATTTATCTAAATGCAGATAGATATTTAAACCCTTATGCTTACAGTCTTGACCAGCAAGTTTAGACACATCACCTAAGAACTGAGCCAAGTAAATTGTACGCTCTTGAAATGTCATTTCATTTTTTTCAGCTTGGGCAAGTTCAATTAAGTCATCAAGCATTGAAAGCAAATGTTCACCGGATGTGTGCATGGTCTTTAAATAGTTTTGCACGACATTGTCAGTGTTAGCTTCGTTACATAAATCAATCATCCCTAAAATTAAATTTAACGGGGTTCTGATTTCATGTGAAATTTTACCAAAGAAATGGGCTTTTGAGTTTAAAGCCTGTTGTAGATCGTGTGCGGTTTTTTCTAAATCTAAAGTTTTACTGATAATTAAACGATTTGCCATGCGATTTTGATGAATCAAGTGATACATCAAATACGAAATAGCTAAAGTTAACAAAACACCTAACAACGCCGCCGTATTTTCAGGGGATAAATAGTTTGTCTTAATTGGCGAATACCTAAAATCAATAGATAAATTCACATTCGATTGTGGCAGTGAATCTAAAAAGTGAACATTCACCATATCTTTATTTGGCCTAGGCACATACCGCGAAATTGATTTAGTTCCATCCGCTTCGCTTCTGATAATCCACGAATTGGGATTAGTATCGGTTTTAACAACTATATTGCTCGAGTCAGAAATAATAGTCTGATTAAATAAATTACTTAAAGGTGTGGTAAATAGAAAATAAATCTTTCGATGAAAGCGTGAACGTAAAATCACCGATAGATAAGGTCGGTTGTTGCCTTCAAAAACTAAAGTCGTAAGTAAACCAGAGGTCTTTTTTAATTCTTGAATAATATGTTTTACTTCTGGGGCTTTTAGAAAATTCGATGTGGGCTCAGGTAAAGTCGAATCTGGTGTATTTACACGTAATAGGGCTTTATATTGTTGATTATTCTGTTCTTGAATAATGGTCATACGCTGAAAAAGCGTATGGCGAAGTACTAAGTCTAAATATGGTTCATCTTTCGTGTAATTAGCCGGCCTATCTTCAAGGTTGTTTTCATAACTTTGAATTTTAAGTATACTATTTGTAAGTAATAGGTCGATTTTAGTCAGCTCTTCGCGGGCTGTTTGGGTAAAGATAGTTTTTTGAATAAAATCATCACGTTGTTTTAAATGCGTGTAGATATAATAGCAAAAACCCAAGCCAGAAATTAAAGTCAAGACGGGAGCCCAGAGTATAAATCTCTGCAGCTGGTTGACATGATGGCTTAGACTTAGGATGACACGGTTGTAAATTCGTTTTGAAGCTTTCATCTCCTTCTATAGTAGTTGAAACAATTTGATATTAATAATAATTTCGTTTGAAGAAATCTTCAAATGACCTTCAAACGTCCTTTATTTGGACATGGTTTAGTCAAAATTAAGGAAGATTGCGGCATATGCGAGGGGTATTATGCAATTTCAAGAGATATTGACAAAATTCAAAGCGGTAAAGGATTTTAACCCACAAGGTTTAGAGCAACTTAAGGAAGATACCGATGAAAAAGTGGCTTTAAAAATTTTGGCGCGCTTTTTCATTACCCTAGAAGAATCTTTGGCTCATGTGGCCACAAGCTTAAATTCTGGAGAGCTTGTCGAGGTCTCTAAAGGCTCGCATAAAATTGCAGGTTCGGCAGATCTTGTGGGGTTTAGCAGTTTTGCACAACGCTCACGTAAGATTTCACGCGATGTTAAAGGAACCCCTGAAATGTCGTCAGCCGATCTTCATCACGAAGTCGTTGATTATTTGAATGACGGAAAAACCATGTTAGGCCAAATGAAAAAGGCCTTTTCGGATTACCAAAATTACATCTAATTTTTTTAAAATATTAAGCGGGTTTTACTTCGATTTTATAACCGGCACCAAGCACAGTTTCTACTTTAGCTGTGCTTGAAGAAATCTTTTTACGAAGATGCGAAATGTGTGCATCGACCGTACGCTCGGTAATATGTTTTGAAATTCCCCACACATGATCAATAAGATAATCACGTGAATAAACCTGACCTGGGCGGGTAGAGAGAATTTTTAAAAGTTTAAACTCAGAAGGTGTTAAATCGACATTCTCTAATTTGTCAGTGAGCTGAATTTGCACACTCATTTTATCAGAGTCGATAATAAGATTTCCCAATTTGATAAATTGCGTATCTTTAGCTTGTGCAGAAGCCGTGCGAAGACGGGCTTCGATACGCGCTTTTAATTCGGCTGAATGGGGTGGTTTTACGATGTAATCATCGGCACCAACGCCAAAGGCCGCCACTTTGCTTAGAATATCGTTATCAGCACTTAAAATAATAATCGGAATATCTTTCGCACTGAAGGCGTCTTTGAACTGTGATAAGGCTTTAATGCCGTTTCCGTCGGGAAGTGACACATCAAGTAAGATTAAATCAAAACTTTCGCGCCCGTTTTGCACATATTTAAACGCATCATTTAAAGTTGGGGCAAAAGACAACGTATGATCTTTTAAAACAGATGTAAGATAGATTACAAAATCTTGGTTATCTTCGATGCACAGTATTTTCGCCATAAGATCTACCCTATTACAAATAAAACAGTATTTACAAACTTAGGTCCTGGTTCATTACTTCTCTCTCTAAAATTACTGTGATTTTGCGTAATCTTCAAATGATTTTAATCGGAATCCCAAATTTACCCCACACACTTATTATACGGCATAGCTCAAGGAGGAATTTATGACCATTAACTTGCATTTCTCGCACGTCGAGGTTCCAGATTATTTACGTTACAATATCGAAGGTTACATTACCGAGATGTTTGGCGGATTATCACAAAAACACAATTTATTTGTGGATTTGTACTGTAAAAAAGAAGTGACCTCTAAAAATCACGGCGAAAAATTTAAATGCCATATTGAGGCACATGCACCGTGGTTACACAGAAAAGTCTACGTGCAATCTTCAGGTGACGAATGTTGGGAAACCATTACGAATGCAAGTGGCAAAATGAAACGTAAATTATTTAGTCAAAAAAAATCAGATCACAGAAAACGAGGGCGCACAGATTGGAGTTTAGCAGAGAATGATTATGTCAACGAACAAGAACTAGCGATTTAGATGATGTACACCATGTACAGCTCTTGTTGAAAGAGAGTGTGTTATGATCTACAGAGTATTAATTATCGAAGACGATTTGGCTTATAAGCCTTTATGGGCCGATATATTACGCCGAAATTTAGGTGCAAATATCGCTGAAATCCATTGGGCTGTTAGTGCTGAAGAAGCGAAAGTAGAATATGAAAAAGCAATTGCGACAGGGCAGTTCTTTGACTTCATTATTACTGACGTATTCTTGGCGGGATCAGACACAGGTCTTGATTTTGTTGAAAATATTTTTGCAGATGATCAGGAAGCCCCTCCCATTATTCTGATCTCATCAGTGGATAAAGACGAGGTCGAAGAAATTGTCGATACAGAATCTCGTCGTATTGAAGTCTTATCAAAACCAATTAACCCTAATGTATTTAAAGAGGTCTTGCACCGTTTGACGGAAGACCGAAAGGCTATGTGAGTTTGTGAATCAAGTCGATACTTCGCAAAAAGTAGTTTTGATTACAGGTTGTGCCACCGGGCTTGGAAAAGCCCTGGTGGAAACCTTATCTCGTAATCCTGCTTATAAAATTGTTGTGACAGCTCGTTCGCACAGACTCGAGCATCTTCGTGAATTATTTCAGGAATCAGATAAGCTTTTGATTCGTGAATTAGATGTTACGAATGAATCTAATGTTTATTCATTGGTGAATGAGATTGCAAACCTATGGGGACGCATTGATGTATTAGTCAATAACGCCGGTATTTGTTATCGTTCCGTGGTTGAACATATGGATCGTGAATCAGAAATGATTCAGTTAGAAACCAATTACTTAGGGCCGATGTCATTAATTCGTTCAGTGCTTCCGATTATGCGTGAACAAATGAACGGGCATATTATCAACATCTCTTCAGTAAGTGGTATGGTCTCGATGCCAACCATGGCCTCTTATTCAGCTTCTAAACATGCGCTTGAAGGTGCGACTGAATCTTTATGGTATGAGGCTAAACCTTACGGTATTAAAGTAAGTCTGGTTGAACCGGGGTTTATTAATTCAGATTCATTTAAAAACATATTGCTTCCGAAAAAAGCAAAATTATCAGCAAAACTTAAAGGCCCGCATTCGGAGTATTATAATTCCATGTCGCCCTTTATCGAAAGCCTGATGAAATGGGCGTTTGCCACTCCCGAATCGATCGCGCACAAGGTAGAAAAATTAATCGAAAGGAAAAATCCGCCACTTCGTTTGCGGGTCACTTTAGATGCTGTCGTTTTTTCGATCTTAAGAAAGCTGTTGCCGGAATTTATGTTCCACAAGGTGATGTTTTTACTGCTTCCGGGATCGCGCTTATGGGGGCATCGCAGTTATTTCGGTAACCGGGTAAGAGCTAAAAAAATAAACAGTTCAGCCCACGCTTAGAAGGTGCCAGGCCTTTTTCGCTACAGTTATATTTGAATAGAACTCAGTGACATTGTAACCCAAAACTTTTATAAGTTCGTTCTATGTCTTTAAAACTTGGTGAATTCAAACTACATAAAAAATCAGGCAAAGCACGTCGTGCCACTTACATGACTCATCATGGAAGTTTTGAAACACCTACGTTTATGGCGGTGGGAACTAAAGCTACCGTTAAGGCGATGACGCCTGAAGAGTTAAAAGACTGTGGAACACAAGTTGTTCTAGGAAATACTTACCATTTACATCTTCGCCCGGGCGAAAAATTAGTTAAAAAAATGGGTGGCCTTCATAAGTTTATGAACTGGCACGGACCAATCTTAACTGACTCTGGCGGATTCCAAGTTTTTTCATTGTCGGGCTTAAGAAAAATGTCTGAGGAAGGTGTTGAATTTCGTTCGCACTTAGACGGCGCGAAACACTTTTTATCTCCTGAAAAATCCATGGAAATCCAAATGGATTTAGGCGCCGATATCATCATGGCGTTTGATGAATGTTTGGGTTACCCAGCCACAGACGATCAAATTAAAAAATCGATGGATTTAACTTACCGCTGGTTAGTACGTTCACATAAAGCCATGCAACGCCCTGAAAGTTTACTATTCGGGATCGTGCAGGGTGGTTTATCGTTAGAACACCGTAAGTATTCTTTAGAGCAAGTGACAAGCGTTGATCTTCCGGGTTACGCGTTAGGTGGTTTTTCAATCGGTGAACCGATTCACTTAATGCACGAACTACTTCCGCAAATTGCGCCGTTAATGCCTGAAAATAAGCCACGTTATTTAATGGGCGTGGGTACTCCGCTTGATTTAATCATCTCGATTGATTCTGGCGTGGACATGTTTGACTGTGTTATGCCTACAAGAGTGGCAAGAAACGGTACTCTGTACACATGGCAGGGTAAAGTCAGCATTAAACGCCAAGAATACAAAGAAGATCCAGGGCCATTAGATCCTGAATGTGACTGTTATACGTGCAAAAACTATTCAAGAGCATACCTTCGCCATCTTTTCTTAAGCGGCGAAATCTTAGGTTCTCGTCTGAATACGATTCATAACCTGCATTTCTACATGTCTGTTATGGCAAAAGCTCGCCAAGCCTTAGATGAAGGCAGATGGGAAGAGTACAGAGACTTCTGCCTAACGCGATTTATAAAAACTGATAAAAACGATTAAGGTCTCTTGATCGTTTACGCGTTTAAGTGTTCAATTTTACTTTGAGTTTTTTGAAAAAACGAAAAGGAAAAAGGAACCTATCATGTTACTAAAATTTTTATCGATGAACTTTGGCGCTTTCGCACAAGAAGCTGCAACAACAGCTGCAGGAACTGCAGCACAACCCCCAGCATGGATGCAATTCGTTCCAATGCTTGCAATCGTTGTTGTGTTTTACTTCTTCTTAATCCGCCCACAAGCTAAAAAACAAAGAGAACAAGTAAGCTTTTTACAAAGCTTAAAAGTGGGTGACCAAGTCGTTACTCAATCTGGATTATT
This sequence comes from Pseudobdellovibrio sp. HCB154, assembly GCF_046267985.1. Lineage (GTDB taxonomy): Bacteria > Bdellovibrionota > Bdellovibrionia > Bdellovibrionales > Bdellovibrionaceae > Pseudobdellovibrio. The sequence goes on from NZ_CP176530.1 coordinate 1,610,800, forward strand.
CGGAAAAATCACTGGATTAAACGAAAATATCGCAAACCTTGAGATTTCAAACGGAGTGACTATCAAACTTCTTCGTTCGCAAATCACAATGCTTCAATCAGCGTTACAAAAACCTGAGACAGCAAAATAATTTTTTTACGAAATAAAAAAGAAGAGGAAACACATCATGGAAAATCTACGACTGAGAACATGGACAGCGATCATTTCGTTAGTGCTTGCCGCGCTATTTATCGCTCCAAACTTTATCGACACAAGCAAAATGACTTGGTGGCCAGCTAAGAAAATTAATTACGGCTTGGACATTCAAGGCGGTATCCACTTAGTAATGGGTGTTGATGTTGATAGCGTTTTAGTTACAACTGTTAACCGTCAAACAACTGTTCTTTCAGCTGACTTTGCTAAAGAGAACATTCCGGTTAAAGGTTTTAATACGGCTAATGCTAAAGCTGGTGCTCTTGATGTATTAGTTGATAGCGCCGATAACGCAAAACGCGTTGAAGCTTTAATCAACAAAAACTACACAGGCGCTTTACAAGTTGTTTCAACAACAGCTGAAAAAGTTGAAATTCGTTACTACGATGCTTACCTTTTAGATCAAAAACAAAACACGATCCGTCAAGCGATTGAAACGATCCGTAACCGTATCGATGAGTTCGGTGTGGCTGAACCTTCAATCACTCAACAAGGTAATGATCGTATCTTAATCCAGTTACCTGGTTTAGCTGATGCTGAAAAAGCAAAACAGCTTATCAATACAACGGCAAAACTTGATTTCATGTTAGTGTCTTACGCTAAATCTCCGGATGAAGTTCGTAAGATGATCGACGACGCTGAAAAAGCGGGTGGCTATTCAATGGCGACATTGAAATACACTGATTACATCAAACGTTTAAACGATGATTTAAAAGCTCAATTACCTGCAAACACTGTAGTGTATTTTGAAAAAGGTCAAAACGCTAAAACAATGGAAGCGGGAAGCACTCCATTCTTATTAGAAACAAACACTGACCTTGGCGGTGACTCTTTAGATAACGCTGGTGTTTCTTTTGACCAATACGGCTCACCAGAAGTGACTTTACGTTTCAACCCATCTGGTGCTGGCAAATTTGCTGACTTAACAGAGAAAAATATCAACCGCCAAATGGCTGTTGTATTAGACAGAGTTGTTAAAACAGCTCCAAACATCAATTCAAAAATTCCAAACGGACAAGCGGTAATCACGTTAGGCCGTTCTGGTGACCAACAACAAATGATGGATGAAGCCAAACTTATTTCTACAGCTTTACGTGCCGGTGCTTTACCAGCAACTTTAGAGCAATTAGAAGAGCGTAGAGTTGGTCCTTCATTAGGTAAAGATGCTTTAGATAAAGCTCGTTTAGGTGCGATCGTTGGTTCAATTTTAATTATGATCTTTATGGTAGTTTACTATAAAGGTATGGGTTTAATCACTTCAGTTACTTTAATCTTAAATATCATTGCGGTATTTGCGATTCTTGGATCACTTGGAGCTACTTTAACTTTACCAGGTATTGCCGGTATGGCCTTAACTGTTGGTTTTGCCGTAGATGCGAACGTATTAATTAACGAACGTATCCGTGAAGAGTTGGCAAAAGGGGCTGGAATTAAAGCTGCTATCCAAGATGGTTACGCTCACGCTATGTCTGCGATCATCGACTCGAACGTAACAACTTCTGCAACAGCATTAGTTTTATTATACTTCGGTACAGGTCCTGTAAGAGGTTTCGCGGTGACATTATTAGCGGGTATCGCAACAACTATTTTTGCAAACGTTTTCGTTTCAAAAGTTATTGCAGACAACTTAGTTCACCGTTTCAACATTAAAAAGATTTCAGTTTAATTTAGGGGAATAAATAAAATGGCAAAAAATACTACTCAACAAGAATCCTCTGGAAGATTTGATTTCGTCGGTAAAATCGGTTTATTCGGCGGGATCTCATTACTTTTAACAATCGCATCTTTAGTTTACATTGCGGTTCGCGGAATCAATTACGGTATCGACTTCAAAGGCGGTACTGAAATTCAAGTTAAGTTCGCACAAACTGTAAATATCGACCAAGTTCGTTCATCTTTAGATGGTTTAGCTTTAGGTGAAGTGGGTGTTCAGGCTTTCGGTGAAGGCAATGAATTCATCATCCGTTTCCAAGGTGAAAAGGGCGCGACTGATAAAGAAACAAATGAAAAATTAAATGCTTCAATTGCTTCTTTAAGAGAAAAAATCACAACAACATTCGCTAGCCAAGGTCCTGATATCCGCCGTGTGGATACAGTGGGGCCGCAAGTGGGTGCTGAATTAAAACGTAACGGTTTCTTAGCGGTATTCTACTGTCTATTAGTTATCTTTATTTACGTTGCTCTTCGCTTCGATTACAAGTTCTCGCCGGGTGCGGTGGTGTGTTTATTTCATGATGCGGTCATTACATTAGCTGTATTCATCGCTGTTGGAAAAGAAGTTAACATCCCAATCATGGCGGCAATTTTAACGTTAATCGGTTTCTCTCTGAACGATACGATCGTGGTATTTGACCGTATCCGTGAAACTGAAAGTCATTACCGTGACCGTGGTTTTAAATTTGTGATCAATAAATCAATCAACGATATGTTAGGCAGAACGCTAATTACATCAGGTACAGTTTTCGTTTCGGCGTTATGTTTATTGATTTTCGCTGATGGCGTTGTGGCTGATATCGCGTTTGCTCTTTCAGTAGGTATCGTGTTCGGTTCTTACTCTTCGATCTACGTAGCGGCTCCATTTATTTTAATCATGGAAAATGTTTTAAAACCTTCTTCTACTCCTGCTAAGGCGTAGGTCTTACGATGGCTATCTGGAAAGATAAAAGTGAAAATATATCTGCTCTAGATAGCCAGAGTATAGCTAGCCAAAAACCATACCCCGAGCTGATTGGAAAACTTCTAACTTCTCGGGGCTATGATGATTCACAAATCGAATCCATTCTAAATCCAAAATTAAGTTTACTGAAAGATCCGTTTTTACTTCGCGGCATGGATAAAGCCGTTGAACGTATTAAACAGGCTTATTTAAAAAACCAAAAAATTTGTATCTACGCTGACTTTGACTTAGACGGAACAAGTGGTCTTGGTATTTTAAAACAGGCGCTTGAAAATCTTGGCTTTAAAGATGTTAGCTACTACCAACCAAAACGTTTAAGTGATGGTTACGGCTTTCATCCGCATGCGGTTGAAGAATTAAAAACAATCGGTATTGATTTGATTATCACGGTTGATGTGGGCATCACATCACACGCTGCTTTTGATAAAGCTAATGAACTGAATATCGATGTTATTTTAACAGATCACCATTTGCCTTCAGAAACTTTACCTAACGCTTATTGTGTCATTAACCCGAATCAAAAAGACTGCACAAGTGGTCTTGGGTATTTATGTGGAGCCGGGGTTGCGTTTTATTTAAGTCGCGCTTTAAAACGCGCGTTTGCTGAAGATGAAAAGCTTCCTAAAAAAGAATGGGATCTTAAAGATTTATTAGATTTATTTTGTATCGGTACATTAACGGATATGGTTCCGTTAGTTGATGACAACCGTGTTCTTGTTAAACACGGTATGGTTGTTCTGCAAAACACGCAAAAAGTGGGGCTTCAGGCTTTAATGGAAGCCTTAGAATTAACGGGTCGACCGTTATCTTCACAAGATGTTTCAATTAAATTTGCGCCGAAGCTTAATGCTTTATCGCGTATGGAATCTGAAATTTTACCGATTCATATCTATTTAGAGAAAAATTTAAATCAAGCTCGGTCGATGGTTGATCAGATTTTAAAGAACAACCAAACGCGCCAAGCTTTGCAATCAGATGCTGAAACAAAAGCTTTAGCGCTTTTAAAAGATTGGTCTAAAGAAGACTTTATCTTTGTATCGTCTGAAGAATTTCACCGCGGTATTATTGGCTTAATTGCCACTAAGCTTTCGCAAGAATTTAATAAGCCGGCGTTTGTCGGTTCACAAAATTCAGAAGGTATGATTGTGGGCTCTGGCCGCTTGCCGGCAGGACATGAATCAAGCCTAGTTGATGCTTTAGGGTTTGCACAAAGTGCACTAAACCGTTTTGGTGGGCACTCGGCCGCTGCCGGTTTTGAATTACATGCGACGAATAAAGAAGAGTTAATTGTTAACTTAGAAAAATTCTACCAGCAATTAAAACTAGATCGTCGTGAAGTTGAAATTGAATTTGATGTAGCCGCTAGATTAGAAGAAGTGAATTCGCACTTTATGAAATGGTACGACCATATCGGACCTTACGGAGTCGGCTTTACGACGCCACTTTTTCGGTTTAATAAACTAAATTTAAATAAGATTACAGAGTTAAAAGGCGGACACCTAAAAGTACAATTTTGGGACGATAAAAACTCTGTAGATGCCTTACTTTTTTCTCCAAGCTCGTCTCAACGTGAGTTGCTCCAGACCGGCAGAATGTATGATATCCTAGGCGAAATTCAGTGGAATTATTTTAGGAATAAACAATCTGTGCAAATCTTGATTAAAGATTTGAAGGTTTCGGAAAGTAGTACGTAAATGAGTGTAAAAATCAAAGCCATGCCCAAGAAAGATCTAAAATCTGTTGTGTGTTTGTCTGCAGGTTTAGATTCAACGGTAAATCTATACGCCGCCCGTAAATTAACACATGTTGCGAGCGCGGTAACTTTTAACTACGGTCAAAAAGCAGCGGCAAAAGAAATTGCTTGTGCCCATGATCTTTGTAAAAAACTGGATATTCCCCATAAGGTGATTGAGCTTCCGTGGTTTAAAGACTTAGGTGAATCGTCATTAACTTCTGATAAACAAGCAGTACCTACAGGAAAAGATGTTGGTATTGATAATCATAAAAAGTCAGTTGAAACAGCCAAAGCGGTGTGGGTTCCAAACCGTAATGGTATATTTTTAAATATCGCCGCCGGTATTGCTGAAAGCCTTAAGGCTGATTTAGTAGTTCCCGGTTTTAACTTAGAAGAAGCTTCTACTTTTCCCGATAATAGCGAAGGCTTTATGCGCTCCCTTGATGCTTCATTGGCTTTTTCAACAGCCAACAAGGTGCGTGTACACTGTTATACAGTAAGTCTATCAAAACCTGAAATTGTGCGGGCAGGCATGAGCTTAGAAGTTCCGTTTGATAAGATTTGGCCATGTTATTTTGCACGCGATAAATGGTGTGGCGAGTGTGAATCTTGCCAACGCGCTAAACGGGCGCTTAGCGTAAATCAAGTGCCGATATCTCATTTATTTGAAAGTTGATTAAGCATGAATACGCTGTACGTTAGTTCGCCGACAAAAACTCTAAAAAAATACGATGGATCTCAATTAAGACCTTTATTCTCTTACGAACATTTTGGTTTAAAAGGTAATGCCATGCTTTCTTGGGTGGCGCCAACGGATGTGACGTTAACTCACATGGTTGATTATGAAGATAAAATCGAAGAGTCAAAAATCTGCGGCGATAAAATGTTACATTTTATGATCGAGTTTTTTCCTGCCAACCTTTCAACTGGGGTTATGGCGCAAAGATTATTAGCTTCAATTATTAAAGATTTAGCTCAAGCCAAAGCTCCTAAGGCTGTATTGTCGCGTAAAGGTGATGATATTTATGTGGGCCAAGGTAAGCTTTCAATTTCAATTGCCAGTGTTTCTGCCGTATCAACGTTAATTCACTTTGCGGTGAATATTACCAATAAAGGAACACCGGTTAAGACAGCCTCCTTAGAAGATTTAAAAATTAAGCCTGATGCTTTTGCTAAAGAAGTTTTAAAAGCTTTTTCTTCTGAATTTGAAGATGTGATGTGGGCTACGCAAAAGGTGAAACCACTATGAATTCTTTGACGATGAAGAAAGTTTTATCGTTTTTCTTTTTAATCTGTTTTACGCTGCCAAGTTTTGCTTTTGATCACAACTACGCTTTATGGAAACGTGTGGTTGTTCAGTACGTTGACTTAACAACAGTTCCTGCAACGGTAGATTATCTTGGTATTAAAGATAATCGTTTAGATTTTACTGAAAACCTTAAAGAGATGGTGGCTGTTACTAAAGAAGAATATGAAGCTTTTACGATTGATCAAAGAAAAGCGTTTATTCTTAATCTGTACGGTGCTTTAGCGATTAAAGCGGTGCTTGATCAGATTAAGGGTAACAAACTTCCGAAATCAATTAAAGATGGTAAAGCCTTATTTACAGATATCTTTGATCAAAAGTTTTTTAAACTGTTTGGCGAAAAGCGCAGTCTTAATTATATCGAATCAGAACTAGCTAAAGAATTTAACAGCGATTTTAAATTTATGGTGTCTTTTGCCTGTGCCGCTCGCGGATGCCCGCCACCAGGCTATTACACGGCTGAAAATTTAAGTAAAACGTTAAACGAAATTTCAAAAGTGTTTTTATCTTGGGATAAAAATGTAAACTACGCGATCACAAATAATACTTTTGTAGCTAGTGATTATTTCGAGCCAAAAGAAAAGTTTATCAAACAATCTAGTGAGTATTCAGATTTAAAAAATTACTTAATTCGTAATGCGCCGATTTCAGAACTTTTAAAAGATAAAGCGATTAAAAATGAAAACACGCTGGATCTTGATTTTGCAAAACGTGATTGGTCTTTGAATAATAAAAAATAATGGTTTACTTAAAAACGAAGTAAACCGCACCGACCATGCAAAGCCCAGCCCATAGGTAATCCCATTTAAAGCTTTGATTCATATAGAACGTCGAAAAAAAGATAAATACTAAAATCGTAATCACTTCTTGCAAGATTTTTAATTGCGGCAGTGAGTAGTACTCAAAACCCCAGCGGTTAGCGGGTACTTGAAATACGTATTCAAAAAAAGCGATGCCCCAGCTGGCTAAGATCACAATCCAGATGGGTGAATCTTTCATCGTCTTTAAGTGCCCGTACCAAGCATAGGTCATAAAGATATTTGAAATAACTAATAACAGTAGCGGGTACGCAGCACTTAAATTCATGATAAGTCTTCTTTTTGGTCACGTTCTTTGCCAACACCTTTAATTGTGCTGTAGGCATGATTACATAATAGCGAAGCAATACGGCGGTATTCACTTAATAAATCTAAGTGAATCGAACTTGTGTTGATCGAATCGCGCATGCCTTTATTTAAACGTGAAATATGATTTTCACGAAGATGTAATTCAATTTTTGCGAGTTCTCGTTTTAACTGAATTGCGCTTTCACACATTGCCGGGTTGTCGTAAGCGTTAATACCCATTGAGGCCACTTTAACAACTTGGGCGTGCATTTGTTTAATCTCGCCCCAGCCTTCGTCAGAGAAGTAAAGTTTTAAAGCATGTTTTTTAATCGCTAAAGTTCTGATGTTGATATCAATTGAATCCGCGGCGCGCTCAAGATCTGAAATGAACATGATCATATTCATCACGTTTTGATTAACTACTGCTGTGTTAGAGTTAGCTTGGTTTAATAAAAACATTTTTGTTTCGCGATATAAAAAATCAACTTGGTTATCGCGATCTTTAATTGATTGCACTAAAACCGGATCTTCTTGTTCAAATAACACCACTGAATCTTTTAACATACTTACAACGATGTCAGCTGTACGCATGATCTCGCGTTGCGCGTAGGATACGGCCAGCGCTGTGTTTTCGTAGTTATTCATCGCTAAGTACTCAGTACCAAATTCTTCTTGTAAGCCTTTAGGAAACATTTTTTGAATCAGCTGTGAACCTTTGCTGATAAACGGGTAGAACACAATCGCTGAACCGATGTTAAAGAAAAAGTGCGCATTGGCGATTAAACGAGATGTTGTACTTTGGAACTGAGTTACAAAGTCGATAAAGTACGTTGTCAGCGGATAGAAGATAATTACGCTTAAAGCTTTGTAGAAAAAATGCGCCCAAGCGACTTGTTTACCGATGTAGTTGCTTCCAGCGGCTGTATAAAGCGCTGTTGAAGTAGTTCCGATGTTGGCTCCGTAAACCCAGATAATCGCATCGTGAGTAGAAATCACGCCGGCAGAACATAAACTCATCGCAAGACCGATGGTGATTGCCGAGCTGTGAACAAACGCACAGAAAACCATTGAGGCAAAAAACGAATAGGCTGAATTTTCTTTTAGCGTTCTGAAGAATTCAGCTAAGATTTCAAGTTGCGCAAAATAATGCGAACTGATCGAGATCATTTTTAAACCTAAGAAGATCATGGCAAAACCCATAATGACCGTACTTAGATTTTTAAATCCAGGTTTTGACGTAAAGAAAAATCCGCCGAAACCTAAAATAAATAATGGCAATGCGTAGGTTGATAAATCAAACGAGATTAATTGAACTGTTAAAGTAGAACCAATCGCCGTACCAATGATCACACCCATCACTTGCGGAAGTTGAATTACGCGCGCTGATCCAAGGCCCACAAGCATGGTGGTTACGGCCCCCGAGCTTTGCAGAATCGTGGTAAGACCAACACCCACGCCGATTGACAGTAAACTTGATTTAGAAAGTTTATTCATTAACAGCGTAATTCTTTGCGCCATTAATTTTTCAAGTGATTGAGAGGCCATCGAGCTTCCGTAAAGAAAGAACGCGATACCGGCTAAGAAAATTATAATGTGACTATTTTGAAGATCGATCATACCATCTCATAATACAAGGAAGTTTGGCTTAATGGCAAATACAGATGTCTTGCAAGTAGTGGCTTTAGCGCTTTTTCACCCGGTGAGAAAACGCTATCTCATCGTGCGAAGAAATGCCAAGCAGAACTCAGGTGCTGGCCACTGGGAATTTCCAGGTGGAAAGATCGAATCTGGCGAAAGTCACACGCAAGCTTTGGTGCGTGAAATCTTAGAAGAGCTAGGCTTTACGATCAAAGAATCAGCTCTTAGTTTTATTCACAGCAACAAATACCAGTACCCCCAAAGAATGGTTGAAATTCATCTTTACCGTTATGAACGGGCCATTGACGAATTTTTATTGGTCGATCACGACCAGCACGCTTGGGTTGATGAGAGTGAAATTTCAACCTTTGATTTAGCTCCGGCTGATATTCCGTTTATTAAACATCTTTATAAAAACTAATCTAAGAAATATTTCTTTTCTTCAGCTGTGGGAATGCGACACACTTCATCTTTGCCAAACAGGCGATAGCGAAATTTCGCGATCAGTTCATAAAATAAATCCGAAATAAAGCTAGGCAAGATGCGTAACATAATGCTTGGCAGTTTGTAGAAGCCACCGATGTCTTGTAGTAAATAGGCAATCGCTTTTGATCTTCGGTAAATGGCTCCATCGCGAACATACACTACATAGTCAAGACTAAGGTCTTGAGGTGGTAACATCTTTTCAGCAGTTGGTCCTTGCAGTGGAGCAAAATAGATTTTTCCGGGTTGAAATTTCGGTAACGTAAAATCCACCAAGCCATTGCAAAGGTGGCAAACGCCGTCGAAAAAAAGGATTCTTTTGCTAGTTTGTTCCATCTTTTTCATGATACACTTTTTTTAAGCAGATGAAATGTTTTGTTTTTCCGCTCACGCACGCAAACTTATTTCCGCTCACGACAAAGCCGTTAAACATCTTTGAACCGCGTTATTTGCAGATGGTCGAAGATTCATTAGAGACCAAAACTCCCATTGCTTTAGCTTATGTCCCCGAAAACGGTGATACGTACCGTTCAATTGCGGGATTTGGTCTGCCGCAAGTGATTGATCAAAGACCCAACGACACACTTTTAATTTTCTTACCTGGCCAAGGTAAAATCAGAATCTTGCAAGAAGATACGTCTGACACAAAACCGTACCTTATCGCTGAATGTGAAATCGTGGTTGAAAATTTAGAAGTTGATGAATCATTAAAACCTAAATACATGACGTTATCTAAGCTTCTAGTTCAGTGGGTGCAGAAGCATATTCCCGATGCCGAACAGCGTGATATTTTTATTCGTTCATTAAAAGGACCGCAAGAGATTGTTTCTGCGTTTGCGGCCTATTTGATTCGTGATTACGATTTGCAATACGAAATGATGGAGATCTTTAACATTAACGATCAGATTCGTTATCTTCATCGGTTGTATGAATCAAACGAACTGACCATTTGATTACGCTTTAATTCTTTTCAGCGTAAACCCATTTAACTTCTTTTTGTCCTAGGTTTAACACTTCACGCTGATCTTGAGTTACTTTCTCGCCACGTAAAGCAGCTTCAGCTATCTCAACCATGCCTAGATTTTTTTGGTTTAATGCTACAAGGCCTGGGCAGTGTCCGCCACCAACAGCGATCATGATTTGCTTAGAGCCTTTAGCTACTTGTTTGTAGTGTTTAACTGCGCCATCAGCAAATGTGGCTCCGTCAAGGTTACCTTGAAAATAAGTTGTTGGAACTGTTAACGGGTAGTCAGTGGCTGCATAGATTTTGTCGTCTTTTGCGCCGATTGCCGCGCACTCAGCGGTTCTATCGATTTCGTTGTTGTATTTTTCTAATTCAAAGTAAGTATCACCGATTGGCCCAAACAAAGTTAGGTCCATAGAGGCTTTTTGAGGTGAGTTTTTGCAGTTTAACATTTGGTTATTAAACGCTTCAACAGCGTCAACGGTTTCACCAAAGAAAGTATCGTTAAATAAACTAGCGCCAAGAAGTTTGTCGGCTATTTCTTGGTTGATTTCATTTTCAGAAGGAAAAGCCATCATGAGATAAGTTTTTAATTTATCAAAAGGGTTGTTGCTATACATAAGCACTCGAGCCAATGACCATAAACTTGCAATTTGGCTTGTTTGGTTGATGTATTTTTTTAACCCAAGTTTGGTTCCTTCAGGCAATTGGTTATACGCACGTTTTAAATAAAATCTTAAAACTTTGTAATTTTCTTCGTGGTTAAAAACTGTTCCGTCTAGTACAGCGGCCGTTGTGTTAGATGCAAAAATTGAAGCGTAGACTGTGGCAACTACAGTACCGTAAGAACCACCATACACAGAAATCTTATCAATTTTTAAGGCTTTTCTAATTTCGTTGGCATCGCGCGCGTTATTTTCATTGCTGTAAAAATTAGGGTCACGATAAAGCGCTAAACTTTGCGGGTGTGAACAGCCAATACCGCGTTGATCGTAGTGAACTTCGTTAAAGTTTTTTAATATTTTACCCCAGCCATGTGAATTGCCACCAGAACCACCATCAAAAAAGATCACCGTTGGAAGTGCAGAGTTAAAAGCGCCACTCGTTAAATAGGCCCACACTTGTGTTTGGCCTTTAGAGGCATCTTTATAATCAACAGGTACTGTTACGTAAAAACCATTTTCTTTTGACGTGATATCTTTAAATTTTTCGCAGAATTCTGTTCCGGTAATAAAACCACTTAAGGCTTCTTTCTGCATATCGCTATCGTAACTAGCGGCTGCTAATTGCGCTAAAGAATCTTTGCGAAAGGCGTCTTTATCGTTAGTCGTTGATACGCTCGGAGCTGGTGATTTGTACGGTATAGCTTCTACTTTAATTTCATCGCTGTGTTTTGGTGAGCAGGCTGCAAGTGCTAGAGTTGCTGTAAGTCCCCATAGATAAATCGTCTTCATTCTTTCCCCTTAATTTTCTTCTTTTTTATAATTGGTCGACTATAATGCTTAAGGGGAGCAATTAAAACTGTCATGATTTTTGACAGCTAGAAACTACAGGAAATTGCCTTTTAAGCCGATATATTAGGATGGAATTAATTCAGTTTTACTCTGGGATTATTTTTCTTGGGCTTGGCGCCTTTCTGTTTTTTGAAGAAAGAAATTTTAAAAAGAACCTGGTGGCAATTAAAGGCCGGGTTATCGGTTATTCAAAAGGTAAATCTAAAACGAATAAAAGACATATGTATTCGGTCATTGAATTTACACACCCTAATGGCGAGCGCGGTTGGGTAGAATCGCACACAGTACGTCAGAATATTACGCAACAATTAGGAGCTGAAGTTACTCTAGTGACTGATAAAGATGATTTTCATATCACGCGCACATCGAGTAATTTGAGCTATTTATGGGCCGGAGTTTTTTTTGTTTTGGCTATAACGAACTTGTTTGCGTTTGTATTTACTTCGCAAGCAGGTTGGATGATTGGTGCATTAACAGTTCTATTTGTGGGGGCACTTTCATTTCTTTCAAAAGAAAGTTTGGATGAGCAAGAACAAAATTTAAAAGTTATTTCAGCTTGGCGTGCTTGGCGAGCGCAGGCTGTTAAGAGTAGAGTTTACAACGAGTCTGAAGTTGAAAGTATTCATTTTTGGGATAAAGAATATTGTTTAAAAGCTTTTAAGCGAGCTAATTTTTTTAAAGTGGTTCATTTGATTTATGGTTGTCTTTTAGCGAGTATTTTTATGCTCTTAGGATTAATATCTTATACAGGGGAGAAACAATTTAACACCACATCTTATAAGTCTACCGCAACTATTGTTAACATTATTTCGAATGAAATTCCAGTATTTGAGTATTACGACATTGAAGGGGTGGCTCATAGAGCGCTCATGCGCGGTGGACTAAGCTCTGAGAAAGTTAAAATAGGTAACAAATTTAATGTTTTATATACCTCAAACAATCACAGAGAAATTAGACATGATTTTGCCACCTTTAAATATTTAGAGCCGGTAATGTGGTTCTTTTTTGGAATATATATATGCGGTATTTTTGTCTACGGGAACATGCGTATACCAAAGTACGATTTGAACTCGTCTCCGATCGCTACTGCAGAAGAGCTAGTCGTGAAAAAGGCGAGCTAGAATAACACTAAGTCTTCGTCTTTAACGTATTCCAATTCAAACTTAAAAACCTAGCCCATAACACATGGGCAATTCCCAAGTGCGCAATCTTAAGCCCCACAGGGCTTAACGTAACTAGTGTAATCACGCCGATAAACATCGCAAATAGAATCTCCAGCGCAAAGCGAGTTTGGTTTTTCATAAATAACCAAACCATAAAGCCAGACATAATCGTTACAGCTAAGAACGGGTGTACGATTCTCAACTTAATAAAAATATGCGAATCATGGCTGAAATCATCAATGATACCTTGAAGTAATGAAATACTCGGAAACAGCGTAACTGATAAAGCTGCAATTGCCCCAGTCACAGACACAACTAAGAACAATAATAACTTCTTCGACGGCTTAAAGCTAAAATCAGGATTAATCGCTTTAAATAAAAGATACGTCACACCCGTTAGCATAAAACTATTTAACTGATGTAAAATCATAAACAGCAAGCGCATATAAGAATCATTCACTGTGACTAAGCTTAGTTTTACCAGTAAAGCTCCGATTAAAGCTTCAGTGATCATCAAAACTAATAACCAAAAGTTTAACTTTCTAACAAGTTCACGCGCATGATTTCTTAATTTAAAGAAAATAAAGAAAACGATAATGCCGTAAGCACCGGTCATTAAACGGTGAAAGTATTCAACAAAAGTTTTCTTCTGCGTCAGATCAGGAATAAATTCAGCCTGACATAATGGCCAGTGATCACCACAACCATCACCTGAATGAGAAATACGAACCCAGGCTCCCCAAAAGATCACGATTAAAGTGTAAACCCAAAACGCGAGTAATAATTTCTGTGATTTTTTTTCTTGAGGAGTCATGGAGCTAATCTTTCGTTAAACGGTGATTATTAAAAATATCTAAAGCTTTGCGGTAATTTGATCGGCTGTATTTTAAAATATCAGGAATATAATTAAAATAAAAACGAAGCGACGTAAGGTTATTCTTAGTCATGCAACGGCCACGGTTACGTTGAAATAGTTCATACGTATAAAAGCGGTCTTTATGGCAAGTCTTACCAATCTTATGGCGAAACACCGTTGTTTCATCGTAAGAAACCGGAATCTTTTGCTTGTGCGCACGAAGACTAAAATCAACATCTTCCCAGTAGGTGTGAAAACGTTCGTCAAAACCTTTTAAAGCTTTAAATGTTTCTTGGTTAATCCAAAACGCTGTGCCTGGAATATAAGTAATATCTCGCGTACTATGATCGTTAAGATTTTTTAAGTGTTTTAATTTTCCGGTACGGGGATTTAAAGCGCCCATCACCGAATCGATTTCTTCTGAGTTACGGCGAAGAAGTTTAACCGAGCTGAAGTTTTTCGGTGCTACCGCGGGTAACATAATAGCTTCAGTGTCGTTAGTTAAAAACAAAACCGATTCAAAGTGCTTTAAGGTTTCAGCGATAGCGACATTAGCTCCGCCAGAATAACCTTTATTTTGCGGCACGATAATATGATTAATTTGCGGAAACTGTGTTTTAAGCTCGGCAACGTGTTTTTCCAAACTTCCGTTATGAGTCAAGAAAACATTCTCAGCTGGGGCAAATTGTAAAACACTTCTGAGGCATTTTGCAGTTAGCTCAGGGTGGTTAAAAGATAAGACCGAGATCCCATAGGGTTTTGTCATGCACTTTTTTTAGACCGAAAGTAAAAAAGGATCAAATAGAAGTTTTTAACATGTTAGGCTATTGCTGATGAATAAGACATACACCTTATTTTGGTTTAGGCGAGACTTACGTTTATTCGATAATGCTGGGCTTTTTAATGCTTTAAAGCACGAAGAAAACGTTTTGCCGGTCTTTATTTTCGACACCGAAATTTTAAAAAAACTGCCAGCCATTGACCTGCGCGTGCAGTTTATTCATGAAACCGTAGCGGAACTAAAAAAACAGCTGCAAAAAAGAAAAAGTGACCTGGTAGTCGAACACGGCTCACCCATTGAAGTGTATAAAAAACTTTTAGAAAAATACCCCATTAAGGCGATTTATACTAATCACGATTACGAGCCCTATGCCCGCACACGCGATGAAAAGATCGCAAAACTTTGCGCTGCAAAAAAAGTAGAATTTAAAACCTTCAAAGACCAGGCCATTTTTGAAAAGTCTGAAATCGTCACCGACCAGGAAAATCCCTATACGGTTTTTACACCGTATAAGAACAAATGGCTTAAAGCTCTTTCACCATTTTATTTAAAATCTTACCCCGTAGAATTGTATGAATCGAATTTTACAAAAATAAAACCTTCGGCAATGCCAAGCTTAAAAAGTCTTGGTTTTGAAGCCCAAGATTTTACATTTCCAGAACCTACGGTGTCGGCAAGCCTATTAAAAAACTATGCAAAGACCAGAGATTTTCCAGAGCTTGATCACGGCACGAGCCATTTAGGATTACATTTACGCTTTGGCACAGTTTCAATTCGTGAACTGGCCAGAGAAGCTAAAAAGTTTTCTGATGTTTGGCTCAGTGAACTTGCGTGGCGAGATTTCTTTATGCAGATTCTTTGGCATTATCCGCATGTTGAAAAACAAAGTTTTAAACCGCAGTACGATAAAATCGCTTGGCGAGAAAGTAAGTCAGAACTTGAACTTTGGAAAACCGGCCAGACAGGTTACCCCTTAGTCGATGCAGGTATGCGCGAACTCAATGCCACAGGCTACATGCACAACCGGGTCAGAATGGTAACGGCTTCGTTTTTAGCAAAGCATTTACTTCATTATTGGTATGAAGGGGAGCGTTACTTCGCTGAAAAATTATTAGATTACGATTTGGCCGCTAATAACGGTAATTGGCAATGGGCTGCAAGCACTGGGTGCGATGCGGCTCCTTATTTTAGAATTTTTAATCCAGAATCACAGATTGAACGTTTTGATCCAGATTACGAGTACGTAAAAAAATGGGTTCCTGAATATAATACCGCAAAATATGTAAAACCAATGGTTGAACATAAATTTGCCCGCGAGCGAGCGCTCGCAGCTTTTAAAAAAGGACTTAAAAAATGAAAATCTTAATCACCGGAGCTACCGGACATGTCGGAAATTACGTAGGACGAAGATTAGTACAACTAGGTCATGAATTAGTCGTTGTGACCCGTTCAAAAGAAAAAGCGTTAAGCTACTTAGAGTTTCCCGCAGAAATTTTAGAGCACGATTTAGTGAATCACCCACTACCAGAAACTAAGCTTAAAAACATTGAAGCCATTGTTCATTTAATGGGTGAAACAGTTGATGGCCGCTGGACAAAAGAGAAAAAAGAAAAGATTTTAGCTTCTCGTAAAAAAAGCAGTGAGCACCTGATTAAAAACTTACCAGACAGCGTGAAAGTGATCATTTCAGCCTCGGCGCAGGGGATTTATGGTGATCATAAAAGCCACGTGGTTACCGAAAAATCAAAACTCGGAAGTGATTTTTTGGCTGAAGTTTGTAAACAGTGGGAAGAATCGTTTAAACATCTTAAGAAATCTATTCGTACGGTACAGCTACGCATTTCTTTAGTGCTTGACCCGCAATCGGGTGTGCTTCGTCGCATGATTCCGCTTTTTCAGCGCGGCTTAGGTGGCACGTTGGGATCAGGTAAACAGTATATGAGCTGGATTGCCATTGAAGATTTGTCTGAAATAATCGTTCAAGCGTTAACTGATGAAGCTTATCATGGTCCGATCAATTGTGCGACGGATAACCCTGTGACTAATTCCGAGTGGACTAAGCTTTTAGGAAGTCAGCTTAATGCATTTAAGTCACCTCCGGTTCCCTCTTTTGCTTTGCGAATTGCATTAGGTGAAATGGCTTCAGCCGTTTTAGCTTCAATTCAGCTATCGCCTGAAAAATTAGTTGAATGTAAATTCAAATTTAAATACCCCAAACTTAAAGATTATTTAGCACACACACTTGAGCCCTATAAAAACGGCAAATATTTTTTCAGCGTAAAACAATACATTCCCAAAGATGTTGATTCGGTTTTTTCATTTTTTTCAGATGCAAAGAACTTAGAACATATCACGCCGCCGATGTTACGTTTTCAAGTGGCCCACATGTCGACTAAAACCATTCATAAAGGCACGTTGATTGATTACAAATTAAAATTAAAAGGTATTCCGCTAAAATGGCGCACGTTAATTTCAGAATGGAATCCGCCGCATGATTTTATCGACACGCAGTTGTCGGGGCCTTACCGTATTTGGAATCACACACACCGCTTTGAGAAGTTAGGAAACGGCACTTTGATTAGCGATGAAGTTCAGTATAAACTGCCACTTGGTTTTTTGGGTCAGCTGATGGCCTCATCGTTAGTCCAGAACGATGTTGAGAAAATCTTTAAATTTCGTCGCGAAGTGATACAGAAACTAAATATTTGATTCAGTATTGTTAAGATTTGTCCGAAAATATATGTATGGTATTTGCGGAAATTCCTTATAAAGCTCGTATCGAGCTTAAAGATAAACAGATCACAGTTAGGGGCTCAAAGCTTCTTCTGGATAAAGTGGCTGCGTTAAAAGCGCAGTACGGCAATGATCCGCATAAATGGCCGCAGCAGCGTGTTGGTAGCGGCGAAGATATTTTAATTAACGAATTTATTATGAAGGCTAACTTCGAATTTAAATTTTGTTATAACCATGAAGAACTATGTCACTGCAGAAACGTGCCGACAGAAAAAGTTTTTACCTCAATCAAAAACGAATGTTTTAAAGTAGAAGATGTGTCACGTACAACGCTTGCAGGAACAGGTTGCGGCTCCTGCAAAAAAGATATCACTGATCTAATCGAGCAATTTAAGAAGTCTTAATTCGTTATTAATTCTATCTTCAATCGAAGAAATACTATCAGCATTTAGCCATGTACCTGCAGAGCTTTTGTGTCCACCGCCATCTAAGCGCGTCGCCACCGTGTAAGCGTAATCATTTAGAGCTGAACGAAAGCTTACCTTGTATTCATTGGCTTCGGCCTGGCGGATAAAGTAAGCAAATTTAACTGTTGGAATTAGAGTAAACATATCAACGATATCATTTACATCATCACCATGAAGTTTGTATTTTTCTAATTGTTTTAACGTGACTGAGAGGCCCACAACCTTGTTGTTTGATGAATATTTTGCCGAATGAATAAGTTCAGCTAAAAACTTCATTTTATCAGGTGTCCAATGCGCAAACAGAGCACGTTGAATTTTTTCAGTGTTAATTTGATGGCTGGCCAACTCGGCAGCAATTGAATGTGAACGGGCTGAATTGCGCACAAGTTTAAAAGCCTGCGTATCAAAAGTAAGGCTTGAATAAAGGGCTGAAGCGATAAAATCGTTAATTGGTACATTTAAGGTTTTAATAATATCAAAAACGATTTCACCCGTAGAAGCCGCCTCTAAATTCATAATACGAAAAATAAGCGGGTGGGGCTTAGAATTTTCAACGTGGTGATCGATAAATAAAACTTTACGGTTTTTATTAATGCTATTTTGAAATAGGGGATTACAAAGTTCGCCGTGATTCGTATCTAAGATAATTAATAAATCAGCATTGATGTCATCAGGAGTTGTACAAATATCAACATTTTCAAGCATATAAGAATAACGTTTAGGCACTTCATCAACAGGAACAAACCATACCTGTTTGTTCAAATTCTTAAGAGCTCCATACAAAGCGGCAAGTGATCCGATACCATCTCCGTCTGAGTTTCTATGTGTTGTAAGTAAAATACGTTGTGCTTGCAGGATGACATCGATTTGGGACTCTATAGGCATAGCAGATATGATAATATGACGCGATGTAGCCTGTCCCCTGTAGTTTGTTAAACTTAAACATTTTTGGTATAAAATAAGACTTTGGAATAGGGACCCCTTAGGTAGCAGGTATAATATGGCAGATTCAGTATTACCAATGACAGTTCGTGGAAAACAATTACTTGAAGCAGAGCTTAAAAAGCTGATGTTTGAAGAGCGTCCAACTGTAATTAAAGCTATTGAAGAAGCACGTGCTCAAGGTGATATCTCTGAAAATGCTGAGTATGAATCAGCTAAAGAGCGTCAAGGCATGATCGAAGGCCGTATCGGCGAAATCCAAGGTAAACTTGCTGGGGCTGAGTTTATTGATCCAGCTCAAATTAAATCAGACCGCATTGTATTCGGTGCAACAGTTGTCATCATGGACCAAGAAACTGAAGAAGAATCAACTTACCAAATCGTTGGCGTTGATGAATCTGATGTAAAAAACGGCATGATTTCTATTTTATCTCCGATTGCCCGCGCCATGATCGGTAAAAAAGCCGGTGATGCATTTACAGTGCAATCTCCTAAGGGCGATAAAGATTACGAAGTTGTTTCCTTTAAATTCGTATAATTCGCGAACAGAGTTCGCAGGATGTGAAACTCGACTATGAAACGTGCGGTAGTTGATCAGGCGGGATTAAGAGTCGTGATGATAGGAATCATCCTATCGCTATTTTTCGGGCTTATTTTTAAATCCCAAATCAGATCTTCTGTTGTGAAAGCACGTCTTCAACAATCTATCGTAAGACTGCAAAAAGACGTTAATATTGATTTTGAATCGGTTGAAGTTCGTTTAAGCGAATGGGGCTTGCCGCGCCCAGTGATTGAAATCAGAGGCATTCGCATTAGCCCGCTTAAAGCGACTTGCCAAGAAAACCAAGTTTACATTGATAATTTGTCGTTTCCATTAAGTCTGAATTTACTTTTTTCTAAAGAAAAGGTGATTTCAACAGTGCGTGTTTCGCTTTTAGAAGTACGTACTAAAAACACACGTCTTTGTTTTTCAAAAAATCAGTCAACCGAAGGCGATGTTGAAAACCGCGTAGCTCTTTCAGCAAACGGAGCTGGCCCTTCGCAGACCGCAAAAGTACAACCAGAAAAGACAGAGCAAGTTGCAGCTGTCGCTACAGCAAAAAACGAAACCTTAGAAAAACTTAAAAACTTTAAATCGCATTTAAATGAAATTAAAATCGATCGTCTGCGTGTGATTGCCGTAGATAAAATGAATACGGCCGTTGATTTTAATGCGGTTCAAGTTTCGTTTAAATATGAAAATCACAAGTTAAATGAATTAGGAATCACGGGCCAATTGTTGGCGTTTAAAGAAGCCGATAAAAGTTATTATCTTTTAAAATCAGATATTAAATTTGCCGTTAAATTAGAAGATAAAATGACGGTGAGCGCAGATCTTAAAGGTCTGGTTATGGATCGTCCATTTCTTTTAAAAATCAGAAACGACGAACAAAAAAATAGCGTTCAATTTTTAGGTGAAATTGAAGGTATTTCTCTTAAGGCAATTAATTATATCTTTAAAGCTGAGCGCCCGCAGACTGAAGTTTTTGATTTCTTAAGTGGTTCATCAATGACAGGCTATGTGACCGGTGAGTATTTCTTAACTGACCGTCATTATGAAATTGATATTAAGGATATTAAAGTTTTAGTGGGCGGGGGCGTGGCTGAAATCAACGATATTTTTATCGTTGGCAAAATGGATGAGAAAGCCCAGGTTAAGCCATTTGATGTGCAGTTATCGCATATTGAACTTACGAAAATTCTTTCGCACAAAACTTTTGATAATATCAGACCAAGTATTCAAAACGCCGGCTACATGTCTGGTCTTGTTCAGTTTACCGGAGTCGACCAATTTAAAGTTAAATCATTGATTGAAAAAACAAGTTTCGTGTTCTCGAATAAAGGTGAACGCGTTTCGCAGGTTTTTGACAGCTTTAACTTTCACGCAACTATTGATCCGCAAAAAATAAGTCTAAATGTGAATGAATTCATTCTGGATACGCAAAAAATCAAGGGTGCGCTAAAGTACACTCATAACTACGCATCAAACGATAAGGCTTTATCGGTGGATTTAGAGGGTCACTTATTAAAACCTGATACGGTTAAACTTTTTACCGGAACGCCAAGCGATCCTGAGATTAAATTGTTATTTGCGACAGATTTAAAAAATAATCTTAAAGGTACGGCAAGTATTGATAAGCTAAGTATTCATGAATTTGAATTTACAAAGTTTAATCTGGATTACGAAAAAAATCTTCTTCTTAAAAGCGAAATTTATAATTTAAAAACAGCAGGTCTTACGCTTAAAGAGTCAAACAAAGCGCAAACAAGTCATTTAAATGTTTTATTTGATCAGATCTTTCCGAAGCCGGCAGTTAGCTTTACGCAAAGTAAAATCAATCTTCAAAAAGATGGTTTAGGGAAAATTATTTTTTCAATTAAAGCTGATCAGAAAAATAAACCAGAACTTAATATCACGGGTGATTACAATCCGGTGGGTACGCAATTTACAGCTCGTGGAAGTTATAAAGGTTTAGGTTTTACCCTTTCTGGGCCAGCGGATAAGCTTCAGGCAACACCGCTTAAATAGCTATGACACTTTTAAACTTATTTTACTCTTTCAAACCGAAAACTTTCGCTCCACCAAGACTTCAATGTCATCGTGGTTTTTGGGTTGATGGTTTACAGCAAAATAGCTTAGCTTCGCTTAAAAAAGCTTATGAGCTTGGCTATAAAATTTCTGAATTTGATATTCGTATCACCAGAGATCACCATGTGATTCTGTTTCACGATGATAAAATCGGGTCGCAGAAAGTTTCAGAAATGACTTTAGCTGAAGTCGAAAAACATCAAAAGGTAGATAGTTTTGAGTCTGTGATGCAGTGGTTTTCGCAAATTCCAGTGGGCGAATACCACTTAAATATCGAAATTAAATCAAAGGTCATCCGCGAGCCTATTTTAGAGAAAAAAGTTTTAGATTTAATTCAAAAATACAAAGTTGAAAATCGTGTTTTGATCTCTAGTTTTAATCCGTTCAGACTTTTTTATTTTAGAATGCATTGTCCGAAAATTATTCGTGCGCTTTTGCTGACATTTGAAAACGATCCCGGCAATAACTTCATTTTAAAAAGCCAGGTTTTAAATCTTTTAGCAAAGCCTGACTTCTTACATCTTAATGAAAAGTACTGGTCGCCAGAGCGCTATAAAACGCTTTTAAAACAGGGGGTGCCTGTTGTTTTATGGACCTGTAATGATCCGGAGCAAGTAAAAAAATATTTTCATCAAGGGGTGTATGGGGTCATCAGCGATACCTTAAAGCCAGCTGACGTAAAGAATTTTGAAAAAACGTCTCATGTTGAAACACTCTCGTAGGCTGACTTACGCGACTTGGGTCTTAATAATTCTTTGTTTTTGCCGATAAGTTCATGGGGGAACCTAGTGGGCAGCAATGAACCATCGTATTTTAATTTTCTTAAATCAAATAAGGGATTTACCCTTGTTGAGACAATGGTTTCGGTCGGCATTATGTCGATCGTGTTGGCTGGTCTTGCCACAGCGGTTGTCAACACCGTGCGTGACGGTGAAATTCAAGCAAAAGATTCAATGAACGTAATGGATGATCTGATGGTGCAAACAGCCCAGCAAGATTATCTAACACGCGCAGCTCCTTCATATTATTTTTTACATGTGCCTATTCGTTCATTCTGTAGCGGTTCTGAAAAAGTTCCGTGCCTTCGCCAGATTGATCCAAACACCGGTGCGCTGGTGCAGGTGAGTGGCGGCTCAGGTATTCCTAGTACAATTGATTTTTACAAAGACATCAGTGGTGATCTTAAGAAAACCAAGTTATCAGGCATGTCAGCTACGGGTGATATTAATGATTCGGTGAGCATGATGCTGGGTGAAACTATCGACGTAAGTAAACTTACAGCGCAAAGAAATAATTCTTATGTTTACGCCAGCTGGCCATTGTTTGATGATAACTCAGAAGCCTTGCCAGTTTTAGTTCGTAAGAAAAACGCTGCTATTCTAACTCACATCAAACAATTCGGTGCTTCTTATGAAAATTCAGCCCCTACGGGTATTTCATTATTTAATGTGACGTTAACGCCAGATAAAGTTGATTTGTTGGTTAAAGATTTAAAGGATTCTTTAGCTGTGGTGTACAACATCAGCCGCCCAACACAATTCGTGGTTCAAAGAATCACAAGTGCCTTAAATTGTCCGAAAGATCCAACTTCAAAAAATTTCTGCAAAACTACAGGAAATAGTATTTCTACTTTTTCGACAGCACCTTTGGAGGCTGCAGGTTTTCCAAATACAGTGGCTTTAAAATTAGATCCTGTGCAAATCACTGGAAGCTATACGCCAAATGGAACAGTCGGAACAAGAACACATTTAGCTTCAGGGCACATTCCAACTTCTACATCAGTGAGTCTTTCAGGTAATTGGTTTTCTGCAGCTGGCAGCCAAGACTATCTATTTCCGCGTAATTCATTTTCTCTTCATGATGATCGTTCGGATTATCAGGGTGATTTAAGTTATTCGCCTGTTGATGTGAAGCGTATTCAGCATTATTTCGACATGAACAGTGCAGATGCTTCGTTAGTAGTGCTGCCTGTTGATCTTGGTTATATCAAGCTTCGTCAAAGTGCGCAGTTTCAAAATAAATATGACTTGGTCGTAACGTCGGCAAGTCATGAAGAAATCATTTTAGTTCCGTCAATTAAAGAAAAAGGTGATCCCAATGCTTATGTCTACGTTAACCGTAGATTAGGAACAGGGATGATCGAAGTATTTATTAAATAAAGAGGTGGCTCATGAAAAACAAACTGATCAATATTTTCATGCTCGTAAGTTTTATGCCTTTAGCTCTGTTTGCTGCAGGGACAGGCTCAATGAAGAAGAACTCAAAAGTTATTTTGAGCGGTAATATTTTAGCTAATTCGCAGGTTGTACCTGTGGGTGGTCAGGCTAAAACCGTAATGGCTTCGGGTTCTGGTAAAATCCGTTTCTCAAGCACGCGCTTTTGTGGTGACGGAGACGTGGCTGATTACCATGACCGCCATCCAGCTACAGAATTTTATGAGAATAGTAATCCACACACAAATATTGTTGTTGGCTACTGGGTATCACCACAAGGTGCATCGTTGGATATTTCGCCGAATAAGTTTTTCTCTGTGGGGTATGTTAAAGATTCAAAAGTTGATGCGGACGTGACTGAAAAGTTAATTCCGACAAATTACTCTTCGATGCCGGCAAAACAAACCTTTGAGTTAATCAAAGATGCTGTGAAAGACATCGCCTACATTGCTGAAACAACGAAAGCTGCCAGCGTGCAAGGTTTAACAAATACAAAATTTAATATGAAGTTTGTGGCTATGGCTTGCCCAGTGATTAAAAACACCAACGGTGTTGATAGTAATACCGGCATGAATAACTTAAAAATCACGCGCCAATTTATCACGGGCAATAATTTAGTAGGTACAACTAATCTTAAAGACTATATGCAAGACAGTATCTTAGACGGGAATGCTTCGATCAGTAAGACCCGTGTGAGAGTTGACGGGGCAGGTAGTGGCAGTTTTGCTAAATCCATCGATTTAAGTTTTAGCGGTGGTGGCGGCGATAGCTTAGCCAGCGAGTTAACAAGCTTAGTGAATGATTTAGCTTATGCTGCGAAACCTTCGGTGCACTCTTCGCCGATCACATTGGGTGCTTTAAGTTGTTCATGTGATAGATTAGATTATAGCAATGATTTATCATCTTTAAAGGCGCGCTTTAACACTATTAAAGCAAGATTAAATGCTGCCAAAGCTGATAAGAGTATTTGTGATGTAAGTTCTTCGATTCGTTTTGATAGCGCTGATTATCCGTGGGAAAGTTTCCGCACGAATGCTGCTTGTCAGGTTTATCATAAGTTAATTAATGATGAACTAGCGAATTATGAAAATGCCATTGATGCTTTATTTAATGCGAATGATGTGAATAAAAACACATGTACTTCGATTGATACGTCGATCACATATGCAACGTGCCCGGTGGGATCACTTAATTTATCTAACATCAGCGATAATGAATTTCGCCAACGTAAGATGGAGTTAAATAAAAAGTTAATGAAGATTGTAGGTACTCCGAATGCGATTCAGGTGGCTCAAGGTCAGCTTAAATCGCGCGTGCAATCAAATGCTCCAGGTTATGCGTTAAATACGGCTTCATGCTTTCCGCTAACCGCAGGTTCAGGTCAGTTTATTCAATACGTTTCTTCGTCAGTGGGAATTCAGATAGCACCAGACCCGGCCGTGGCGGGTACAAACGTAGTAAGTATTGATCCAGGCCGAGTAAGTCATCCAGAAGGTAACTTTGCCATCGGTGGTGATGCACCTTACTTAACCGCAGATGGAAATGCGCGAATCATATTTAATAACGGTGGTCTTGGAGACCCGAAACTTGATACCGCATTTAAAGTTGAAATCGGCATGAGTAGCACAGTAACATTAACAACAGGAACAGCGAATGCACAATTTCACATTCGCTCGATAGGCTGCTCGCAGAATATTTATTGCTTAAATGACAGATAACTTAAACTTTAACCACAGACTTAACAATAACAGCGGCTCTATCGTCGTCATGGTGATGATGGGTGTCGTTGTTATGGCTGCTGTTGTGGGAATGATGTTCTATGTAAAAAATGCGACGGATTCGTTATCGTTTATCATGTCAAAGGGTTCAACCCGTGCCATGACTGAAGAAGTGATCGGAAGCATTTTAAATGTGTATTCACAACCCTTAGAAGGCACAAGCTGCGATACGCAGTTAGTGGCTGCAGCTTTAGCTTTTCGTGATTTAACAAATGCAAATCCAACGACATTTACTTGGGAAACTAACCCTTCAAATGCACCAATCCCTCCGACAGTGAATGCAAGAAATTGTATTTTATCGCCACAAGTTGCAGGCCAGCTTGAACGAGCCACGATTATTGTGACTCCGCTGCCAACATCAGAAGATTTGATGGGTACACGTCGTGAACTGCGTATTGAAATTCGTTTACAAAAAAAACGAGCGGTAGCTTCTCAGTCAGTGATCAGACACTATTCTTTAAGTTTGTTGAGTTTAGACCGTTATGGCGTAATCTTTAATTCGAGTCTGCCAGCAGCTTTTGAAGTCGATGCTGCAAGTAAAGTCTATTTTGATAGTTTGGTGTTGCATTCAAACAAATCAACACCATTTACGATTTCTTCTCTGGTCGGTTATCCCGAAGGAGGAGCGCCGAAAGTTGTTTTTAAGCAGCCGGTGTATACTTTAGCTGACCGGGTAACAGCAGCGAGTGCTTTTCAGTTAGCTAAGTTTAACACTGTTTTTGAAAAAGGAATTATCGATAAACATTTATCAAATGTTCGTTATTTTCCAACAACGTATCCTGCTTATTCATGGAGTGAACCTGTTGATTATCACTACGTGTACGCTAACTCTGGTGGTATTCAGGATTTAAGCCCATTACCGCAAGTGGCCGGAAAGACATCAACCAATGGTGATGGTAATCGTTATAATGCCGCCTTAGCTGGGGTGGTCGATTTTCCGAACGCATCGATCTTGCAAAAATTAGCTCACACATGTGATGTGGGTATTTCAGGAAGTGCGATCAGTAAGATTATGGTTTTATACCGTGCTGATAGTGAAGTGACTTTAGATTTTAATAGCGATTCAGATCCGCTTAAGTTCTGCGGATTATTAAAAGTTAAAAAATTAACAATTAAACTTCGAGCGGGTAGAACACATTATCTGTTTGGAAAATTTTATTTTGACCAGATTAAAGTGACTGGTGGCGGAGAACTTTTTATCGTTGATCCAGAGCTTGATACTGTACTTAGTCAAAACTACGATGCGGTTATCAGCATGACTGAGCTTCGTCGTGAAATGAAAACCTTAGAAGTTTATATCGGTAATCCTTTTTATCAGCCTATTAATAGCGATTTAACAAAGTTGCACGCAAATTACGGTCATAAAATGCCATCAGATTGGTTTTCTGGACAGCCCCAAAAAGATCTGGCTGGAAACGTAATTGCTCCGGGCAGTGAGGTTTGTGATGGTTCTGATTGGTGTTGGCCAAACTACATGCGAAGTTACCGTCGTCATTTAGAATCAAGTGGTATGCCGAATATCAGTGTTTTATTTAATGCTTCAGATGCTTTTAACCGTACCCTGATTTTTAATGTAACGAGGACTTTATGATTATTAAAAATAATAAAGGCTTCACAATTATGGAATCAGTGATGATGGGAGCCTTAGGCTTTATCATCATCGGTGCTGCCGTATCAGGTATTACTTGGGTAAAAAGCAGTTTTAACCGTTTATCTAAACGTACGGTGGCTATTGAGATCGTATCGGCCTTTACACAAAATCTGCAAGAGCAGTTTATCCGGTACCCGAACATTACTTTAAGCGGAACACCTGCGACTTATGTTTTATGTTTTGATATGTCTATTCGTCCAGCGAAGAATTCAACGGGTGGTATGGATCCTATTGTTAAAACTTTCAGTAATACGACGATCAAAAAGAATAGCGGTGATTGCGTACTTAATGGTTATGAAATTCATCTGACCTGGACAACGACACCAAATCAGTACAGACTAATTGTACTTGGTGTAAAAAACGATTTGGGGCCAGTCTATGACGAAACGATTACAGTTTTTAAACAGTGATAGTTTAGCTCATATTCTATTGTTCGGATTATTTTCAATAATTTTTCTTGGAGCTCTTTATTTTTTTAATGCTGCTAATTTCGGTTACCATATCAAATCTTCAGAAAAAGATGTCTTTTGGCTTTTGATTTTATTTTCGTACCCTCACTTTTTAGCCAGTTACTTCTGGTTTTATAAAAATCAAATCTTACGAGAAGAAAACCGCTTTGTCGGAAAATACTTACCTGTGATGATCGTTGGTTTATTAGTGTTAGTATACAGTTTGAAAGTGGATTTTTTATTGCAAGGTATGTTGATTGCGGCGTGGATATTATTGTTCTGGCATTTTGCCAAACAAAGTTACGGCTGTTCTGTGTTTTTAGGTAAGCAGGTTTTTCCCAGTGAGAGTAAGTCATTACTTTTATATAGTTATTTATCCTTAGCGGGTTTTGGTTTTTTAAATATTCAAAGACAAGAATCTCAGGTTTTACTTTTTAAAAG
Organism: Pseudobdellovibrio sp. HCB154; assembly: GCF_046267985.1. Classification (GTDB taxonomy): domain Bacteria; phylum Bdellovibrionota; class Bdellovibrionia; order Bdellovibrionales; family Bdellovibrionaceae; genus Pseudobdellovibrio. The sequence continues at coordinate 1,638,518 of NZ_CP176530.1, forward strand.
TTATGTGCGTGTATTTAATGTTCCAGAAATGTTCTCGGTCGCACTTTTAGCTTTTGCATGGATTTTATTTTTCGCGTTTGTAGCTACTTTTTTAAAGCAGACACAAAGTTTAAATAAATCAGAAAATTTTAAAAAAGCCGTGATCATCAGTATTCCGTGGGTGGCCAATCTCATGTGGTTTTCGTGGTGGACGGTTGAAAGCTTTTTTGTGTTGATTCCGGTGTTTCACGCAATTCAGTATGCGCCGTTTGTATTACAAGGAATCTCGCGTTTACAAAATGAATCCAAAGCTTTCGCAAAAACTATCGTAAGTATTTTTGTGGTATCGTTCTTATTTTTTGTAGGTTTACCGTATATGGTTAATTCATGGTGGCCAGAGACAGCCCAAGGCTTGGTGACGTCAGTCTTTATCTTTTTTAACTTACATCACTTTTTCATCGACTCAGTGGGCTGGCGGTTAAGCCAAGAATCACTTCGTAAGATCTTGTTTTCGTAAAAATAAAAAAGGCGAGTGATAACTCGCCCTTTAGTAAATGGTCTGCTGGAAGCAGATCAAAATCAGGAAAATAATTCTTATGAATTATTTTGGTTTTGTTTTTGGTTCTGATTTTGAGCTTGGTTCATACCTTGCTGGTTTTGGTTTAATTGTTGTTGAGGCGATACGTCTTTAGCATCTGTATCGATCTCGTTTAAACCTTGTTTGAAACCTTTAATCGCTTTACCTAATGATTGGCCTAAAGCTGGTAAACGGCTTGGACCGAAGAAAATTAATAAGATTAAAGATAAAATCAGAATATGTGAAAGGCTAAACTCACCCACAATAGGCTCCTTGTTTTAGAAAATTTATTTCTATCTAGGAGTCCAGGTTACTCCTGTTCAGCGGGTATTTCAACAATTTCAATAGATGATGCATCTGTATTGTTACTAAGATCAGACTTAAGCTGGTCTTTAGGTGTATCTTTAGGCATCGAATCGCTATTCATTGGTAGCTCGCGGGCACCTGATGATCGTTTAATATAACCCTCATTAGAAGGTTTATTGTTTTGTTTACCGATATTATCATCAGAGCTCGCTGCCGCCGCCGTCGTAGGTTTAGCTATTTCTCCTTTTGAGATCTTTTTTAGCTTGGCATCCATACGTTTTTTTAGGGCTGCTAATTCAGCTTCGTATTCGCTGCGCACTTCTTTAATTTGTGACTGTTTGTTTTCAGTCACACAGTTGTTGTAGGTTTCAGCGGCTATTTCTTTAGCTTTGTTACGGCACATTAATTCGAATGATGTACCGGTCGCAGCCATTGATGACTGTGAAATGCTTAAGATTCCTAACAAGAAAACTGTTTGTAAAGCTGTGCTTTTCATAGACTTACCCCATTAAATTATTTCAATAACGGAGTATTACAATCCACAGGCCAGCCGAGGACAAAAATAAAGGGCTCTCACGGAGCCCTTTAGGTAAAATATTACATGATTGTAACGTAGAATGACGGTTACGACGCTCACTTTTCTATTTGTGGGTCGTCAGTTATTTTCGCTATAGAGGCAATTATACCTTTTTCATTTTGCTCTTGTTTTGGGTTTACACTTTTTCGTAGAGATTAATTTTTGTAAACCGAAAGTCAGAGCGTGCAGAAATTCTATATTACATAGTCATCGAATACGCATCCTGAGTACTGAAAGCTGCGCTCTCAGATTCTCACTTCTCCAAATCGTCCACGATTTGGAGACCTAGGTTTTTTAGAATTTAATTTATAATAGGCAAGGCCGACCTGGATGGTCGGACTTTACGGGTTCAAAAGGGCAGTAGCCCTTTTCTGCCTGGATGGCACTTTTTCACAGTAAACGCACTTATTTCAGAATGTTCCCGGTTATGAATCGATTAACGACGGTCTAACGACGAACCGTTTTAGGATCGATAGCGTCTTGAAGACCATCTCCTAAGAAGTTGAAGCTTACTACAACTAAGAAGATCAACACACCAGGGAGAATCGCTAAGAACGGAGCTTGGTAAATTAACTCTTGAGCGTTGAATAACATATTACCCCAAGATGGCATCGGCGGTTGAATACCTAATCCTAAATAAGATAACGCTGCTTCAAATAAGATAGAATCGCCCACGCCTAAGGTTACCGAAACTAATAGCGGCGCAATAACGTTCGGGAACATGTGACGTACGATGATTGTGAAATCTGTCGCACCTAATGTTTTAGAAGCTAAGATAAATTCACGCTCGCGTAACGATAAAATAGCGCCGCGGATAAGACGGGCTACAGTCATCCATGAGAATAAACAAAGAATAAAGACTAATTTGTAGATCGATTCTTTGCCACCAGAGAAAATGCTGTTCACGACCTCTTGTGTGAAGTTTCCAGCCGTTGCACCGAACCAGCTATTTGCGAAATCGACTAAGCCACCTAAAACTTTTTTAAGATCAATGGCTGCGATAACAACTAGTACCGGTAAAGTCGGTAACGATAATAATGAGTCAGTTAAACGCATTAAGACCGTATCGATGACACCACCGTAGTAACCAGCCAGTGAACCGATAATTAAACCGATCACCGCTGATGCGAGAGCAACTAAAATACCTACACCAATAGAAACGCGAGTTCCATAAACAAGACGCATTAATACGTCACGGCCTAATTCGTCAGTTCCAAATAAGTGAAAGCTTTGAAAGTTGTTAACCATTTTTACTAACTGGTCTTTTTTAGAAGTATCTAAAGATTGAATCACTGAAATCGCTTTAGATTTTTCTAAGTTAACCCAGTCGTAAAGGGCATCTTCAGGGCGAATTGGTTGCACTAAGTTTTTTTCTAAAAGTTGTTGCTGGATTGCAGCTGCGTCTGTTGGGTTAGCTTGAATGAAAGTCTGAATCTGACTTTCTCGCGCATCTTGAGAAGCTACGATTTTAGAAAATGGTGGTTTGTATCTGTTAAATACGTTTTGCGAATCTGAATCAGTGCCGGTTGCCCATTCGATAGCCGGAGCGAAAACAGCCACTAAAACGAAGAATAAAATTAAGTAAGCGCCAACAACAGCCGCTTTATGTTCTTTAAATTGTGAATAAACAATTTGAAAAAACGTTTGCGACGTTTCGATACTTTTTAAGTTCGCTGTGGCTTGAGGAGTAGTTGTCAGTGTTTCTGCTTGGCTCATGTATTAATCCTCTTACTTGTACGAGATTCTCGGGTCAGCGGCGCCGTACAATAAGTCAGCGACAAGGTTCATAATTAATACCATGGCAATCGAGATGATGAATGAAATCATCGCCACGTTAAAGTCATTACCAATGATAGATGTATAAATTAAACGGCCTACACCAGGGTAAGCGAATAACGATTCAGTGATTAACGCTCCAGAGAAAACTGAAGAAAAGCTGATCGCAACGATTGTGATAAGTGGAATTAAAGCGTTTCTAAAACCATGTTTCCAGATAACAACTTTTTCAGACATACCTTTTGCGCGGGCCGTGCGGATAAAATCATTTCTCATGGCTTCAACCATCGCAGATCTTGCAAAACGCGAGAAGCGGCCGATCGATTGAACTGATAAAGATAAAATTGGTAAAATTAAATATTTAGCTTTATCTAACATTTCTGCGAACCAGCTATCATAGTGCATACCTGTTGTTTGGTATCCGCCGGCAGGTAACCAGCCTAAACCTACAGAGAAAATAATAATTAAAACGATACCTAAGAAGAAGGAAGGAAGTGAAATTCCCCCGAAGTTAAACATATTAACAACATAATCCATTTTTGAATTAGGTTTTAAAGCACAGTAAATACCAAGTGGTACACCGATTAAGATAGAAAAAAGTAGCGATCCCATTGAAAGAACAAAAGTCGCTTTTAAAGATGGTCCCATCATCTCAGTCACGGGAATACGGTAAGTACGTGAGTAACCTAAATCACCTTTAGCGATTTCGCCTACCCAGTTAAAATATCTCATATATGTAGGTTGATCTAAACCATAGAAAGCTCTTAAACGAACAACGTCTTCTTGAGTGATTTTCGGATTAGCCGAAATCATTAACTCAACCGGATCACCAGGCATTAAAGTCATCAGGCTAAAGCAAACGTAAGACAAAATTACGATTACCATCAAAGTCTGAACTAAACGGCGTAGAATATATGTAGTCATCGTTCAAGGTTCCTCAAAAAAACAAAATATCTTTTAACACGAAAGGAGCGCGTGAAGCGCTCCCTTTAGAGTAAGGTCAGCCGAGTAGGCTGATCAAAACAATTGAATAGTTCCTAAGGAACTATTCAAGATTCCAGTTTTCAACTACGTTTGTCTCTGGGAATTGGTGACCCGTTAAACGGTAGCCTTTAAGCTGCGTTGGAATTACGGCAACGTCAGAGCGGTAGTATAATGGTAATACTGGCACTTCATCAGTGTACGCTTTTAATACTTCATGAACCATTTCAATGCGTTTTTCATGTTTCATTTCAGTGTCTAAAGCATCTAAAGTTTTATCTACAGTAGCGTTTGACCAGCCCATGTAGTTTTGGCCTGACCAACCGTTTTTAGCTGTTGGAATATTTTTAGAAGAGAAAGTAGATTTAGGTGTATTTTCTGGAGAAGAAACCCAAGCAAATAACGCCATAGAATCAAATGCACGTTTCTTAGTTGTTTCACCGAAGAATACGCGAGCTGGTTCGTTTTTAGCGTTCACTTCGATACCCACTTGTTTCCATTGGTTCTGTAAGTAAACTTGTACTAATTCACGAGTTTTGTTTCCAGCCGTCGTCATCACTGTAAAAGATAAACGTTTGCCGTCTTTTACGCGGATGCCATCAGCACCTGGTTTCCAACCAGCTTCGTCTAATAAACGTTCTGCTTCACGTTTGTTGTATTTGTAAACAGTTACTTTAGCCGGATCAGCCGTAAACCATGGGTCACGTGGAGTCACCGAGTGGATTGCCGGTTGTTGTTTACCTTCAAATAAAGCGTTAACAAGGTCTTCTTTGTTGATCGCGAAGTTTAAAGCTTTACGTACGCGAACATCTTTTAAGAAGGGGTTGTCTAAGTTTAAATCGATGTGTTCATACACAGTCGATGGTTGGAATAAAACTTGGTAACCTAAACCTTCAGATTTGATTTTTTTCTCGAAAGCTAAAGCTTGGTCTAAAGCTAAACCTAACGTCGAGATTAAATCGATTGTGCCAGAACGTAAGTTCGCTTCAAGCGTACCCGTGTTCGGGATTAATTTTACGATAATTTTTTTGATGTGAGGTTGTGTGCCGTAGAACTTAGGGTTCGGTACGAACGTCACGTGGTCACCTAATTGAAGCTCAGAGATCACGTAAGGGCCGTTGAAAAGACCAACATTTGTAGGCTCTTTAGAGTAGATAGAATTCTTCTCGTAGCCTTCTTTTTGCGAACCATATTTTTTAAATACAGCTTCTTCCAATTGTTTAGGAACTGGGTAGAAAGTACCTAACATGTAGAAATCCCATTTTGCTTTTTCGTATGTGAATAAGCATTTTTTAGGGTTTTTATCTACTAGTTCGATTTTTTCAACTTGAGTATAAACTTCTTTTTCGCCTACACCAACGTTCGGAGAAGAAGCAATTTTAACTGCTAAAGCGAAGTCGTCACAAGTGATAGGAGTGCCGTCACCCCAAACTGCGTTGTCTAATAATTCCCAAGTAGCTTGGATTTTCTCTTTGCCGCCAACTTTGATAACCTTAGCTGTACCAGCTTCGATAGAAGGGATAGCTTTTGCTAATTGTGGAACCCATTTGCCGTCAGCATCGATAGTTACTAAAGTTCTATTAACCATACGTTGCATGTATGTTGTTGCTAACATAGATGAAATTAATGGATTAAAGTTTTCGAACTCTTGCGAGATACCGATTTTTAATTCGTTGTTTGTTAACTTAGCACCAGTTCCTTGAGCTTGTACGTCCGCTGTTTGACCAGCGTCTTTTTTAGTACAAGCAGCAACTAACATTGCTACTACTAAAAGACCCGTTAAATTTTTCATGACAACTCCTTTTGTGTCGTTGAATTTAATTTATAATGGCATGCAGCTTGGTGGCCTACGTCTCCCGTAAGCTCAGGACGCTCAGTCACACACTTGTCTTGTTTGTAAGGACAACGTGGGTGGAACGTGCAACCCGATGGCGGATTAATCGGAGAAGGAATTTCTCCGGTTAAAATTTTCGCCATTTTCTTTTTACCAGTCCCGATTGAAGGAATCGATCCTAATAATGCGTGAGTGTACGGGTGGTGTGGGTTTTTATATAATTCTTCGCGTGTTGTGATTTCAACGATACGGCCTAAGTACATAACCGCTACGCGGTCACACACGTGCTCAATCACTGATAAATCGTGCGAAATGAAAATATAAGTTAACTGTAAACGCTCTTGTAAATCTTTAAGAAGATTTAAAATTTGCGCCTGGATAGAAACGTCTAAGGCAGAAACTGGTTCGTCACAGATGATTAGTTTTGGATCGAGTGCAATCGCACGCGCAATTGAAATACGTTGGCGTTGACCACCAGAGAATTCATGCGGGTAGCGGTTGATGTGTGACGGACGAAGTCCTACTAGTTCTAATAATTGTTTTACGCGAGTTTCACGTTCTTTAGGGCCTAAGATGTTGTGAATCACGAACGGTTGTTCAATGATTTGACCAACAGTCATACGCGGATCTAAAGATGCGTACGGATCTTGGAAGATCATTTGAATATCTTTACGGGCTGCACGTAATTCTTTACCTGAAGCTTCTAAGAAATTCTTGTGTTCAAACTCGATATCACCAGAAGTTGGTTCGTAGAGGCGGATTAACGTACGACCTAATGTAGATTTACCACAACCAGATTCGCCCACTAGTCCTAAAGTTTCACCTTTACGAACTGTTAAGCTTACATCATCTACAGCTTTTACATCGCCTACGTGACGTAAGAAGAAACCCTTTTTAATAGGAAAATATTTTTTAATATTTTTTGCGACTAAAATGTTTTCTGAAGTTTGTTCGCTCATTTTGTCTTACCTATTGCGGAACCGGGTTAAAGCAAGCCACTGATTGCTCACGGCCTGAAGAGTTAATAAATGGAGTCATCGGTGGTTTATTAGACCAACACTCAGTTTTTACGCGAGTACAACGAGTCGCAAAAGGACAGCCGGCAGGTAATTCATGCGGAGCAGGAACTGAACCTTCAATTGTTTTTAAGCGAGCTGAATGAACACCGATTTTTGGACGCGATTCAATTAACGCTGCAGTGTACGGGTGGCGTGGAGAATTTAATACATCTTGTGTATTTCCTTTTTCGCACATTTGTCCGCCGTACATCACTAACACATTGTCTGAAACTTCAGAGATTACACCTAAATCATGCGTAATGAACTGAACTGACATATTGAATTTCTCTTGAAGAGATTGGAATAATTCTAAAATTTGCGCTTGGATTGTTACGTCTAACGCTGTTGTTGGCTCATCGGCGATTAGAAAAGTTGGATTGCATGATAAAGCCATGGCAATCATCGCACGTTGGCGCATACCGCCTGATAAGTGATGAGGGTACGCCGTGTAACGCTCAGCTGCCGATGGAATACCTACTAATTGAAGCATTTCAATGGCGCGATCACGAGAATCTTTAGCGTTTAATTTTAAGTGCTTTTGGATTTGTTCATCCATTTGGTAACCGATAGTTAATACCGGATTTAAAGCAGTCATTGGTTCTTGGAAAATCATCGCCATTTTTCCACCACGAATGCTTTCCATTTGTGCTGAGGTTTGTTTAACAAGATCAACGCTCCCTAAATTTGGAGCTGTTAGAATAGCAGAACCGTGAGTGATTTTTCCTGGCGTTGCTACTAATTGCATTAAAGAAAATGAAGTGACAGATTTACCGCAACCAGATTCGCCAACGATACCTAAAGTTTCGCCACGTCCGATATCGTAAGAAATACGATTAACCGCGCGGAACGGCCCAGTTTTTAAATAAAATGTAGTTTCTAAATCGCGAACTTTTAAAACGGGTTCCAATGCTTCATTCCCTCATTGTTAAGCAAGCTGAAAAAGTCGGCAATCCCATAGGGGGACTTTTTCATTGTGCATTTAGTACCTGAACTCTAGTTATAAATAAAGCTGGCATCGTGTTGATGCGCAGCAATATTAGTTGTTTCTCGAATTACACTCGCGTCTCAAGGCTTTGTTTTTTAGCCATGAGTTTGTCGATTGTTAAAGAAACACTTTTACTTAAAGCGTCTGATAGCTTGTCTGAAAGGGTTGGTTTTTTCTCGCAAGATACTTTTAAAACTTTGTGAGTTTTAGTTTTGTTTAAGATGTAATCATCGCTCGTTTGAATTTTATCGATTAAATTTAACTCTAGAGCTGTTTGGCCGTACCAGTATTCGCCCGTCGCCACTTTATCCATGTTTAGCTGTGGGCGGAATTTGCCGACAAAGCCTTTAAACAACAGGTGTGTGATTTCAAGTTGTTCACGGAATTTAGCTTCGCCTTTTTCTGTGATTTCACCAAAAAGACTTACAGTGCGTTTGTAATCGCCCGCCGTATATTCTTTGTATTCAACATCATGTTTTTTAAGCAAACGGTTAAAATTAGGCACTTGTGCCACAACACCGATGGAACCGATGATCGCAAACGGGGACGCGATAATTTGATGAGCTACACATGACATCAGGTAGCCACCGCTGGCGGCCACTTTGTCCACGCAAACCGTCACTTGAAGGCCTGCTTCACGAAGGCGTAAAATTTGAGCTGCGGCTAAGCCGTAACCATGAACCACGCCGCCCGGGCTTTCGATACGTAAAATAACTTCGTCACCTTTTTGAGCAACAGCAAGAACGGCGTTAATTTCTTCTTTTAAGTGATCCACTGAAGAAGCTTCAACGTCACCCTTAAGGAAGTCTAATAAGTAACTGAATTTTTTTGGATTTTTATCTTCTTCTTTGGCTTCTTTTTTAAGACGCTTTTTTTCTTTTTTGAAATCTTCTTCACTTAAGATGATTGAGTTTAAAGCCTCTTTTTGATCATCAATTTTGTCGTTGATGATTTCGACTTCAAAAGTTTTTGAAGCTTTGCTTTTTACCGCGGCCGCTGTGATCGTTAAAATCACCGCTACGATCGCTAATACGATAATCAGTGTTTGTCCGAAGAATAAACCTAATTGTTGAAGAATCTCCATAACATGCCTTTCTCTTTTTTAAAGGTGCCAAAAACTTACTGTAAAACCGGAACAAGATAAAGACAAAAGTCGGGAATAGGGCTGATTTTCACGTTCAAATGACGCCAAGTTTGATGATTTGTGAGATAAAAGAGGTGTGAGATATTTACTCTTACTTCTTAGCTGTATTGTTTTTAGTATCAAATGCTTCGCATACGATCAAGATTTAGCTGATCGTTTAAAAGAAGATCTGCAACACGAAGCGAATCGCCGTAAAGCTTTTAAAGAATTTGAAGACGAAAAAAAGAAATCACAAAAAGAACAAAATCAGGGTTTGGCACTATGGCTTGAAGAGCAAGAAAAGTGGGATTTAAACCGTGAAAAGTCTATTGGCGAGTATAAAAAAACAAGAAAACCTGCGCAGCGTTCAATTATTGATTCTGAAGGTCAGCCGCAAGAAGTTTCGCCAGAGTACTACAATGATGTTCAAGAAAAACAACGTGCACAACGTGTGGTTGAAGAAGGCCGTAAGCAGCACATCTCTATTAAGAAAAATATTATCGCTCAGTTTGCGCCACAAGATGTAACTTCTGAAGAAGAAGAATTGGGTATTTATAACAATCGCCCTCGTTATGATTTACGTAAACGTGGCCGTAACAAATGGACAAAAGGTGGATCTTCATTCGGTGGAGGCAGTTCTTCTGGTTCTTCGAGTGGCGGATTTAACCCAAGCGGTGGTTTTCAAGGGGATTACAACGATTTTCCGCCACCACCTCCAGCGGATTTCAATTCATTTCCACAGGATAGTTTTGAAGATTTCCCGCCACCACCACCTCCACCAACGGATTTTGGTAATGCGCCGGGGACTTTTGATTCAGGCTTCGGCGACGCGCCGATTCCGCCTCCGCCGCCTCCGCCTCCGCCTGAGGGTGGGTGGGATTTCTAGGTCTTCGTGTAACCGCAGTCTTGGTTGGCGGAATTTGCTTTGATCAGCCTTCGGCTGACCTTATTCTAAAGGGCCGACCTCTCGGTCGTCCTTAGTGCTATAATCGTAGAATAGTAAAATAATTAGTTAGCTTTTGGGGCTACTTTTTCTTGGATGAAGAGGTCGTTTGTTGATAGGCCTGTTAGGGCTGTCATTTTTTTGAAGGTGTAGAATAAGATTGCGCCTAAGAAGATGATTGATGGGATTAGGATCACCAATAATGAGTACATCGTCATTTGGCCTAATTGTTGGTTTAGTAGATCTTGTTTTTGTTCTGTTGTTAGTGATTCAGATAATGGTGTGAAGATCTTGATGGCTAAGAAAAAATTTAAGAAGGCGCTCATTAAAAATGACAGCGATAATAATTGCGTCGATTTTTTCATTAGGTTTCTGAAATCTGATTCTTTATTTGTCTCGGTGATTTTTTGTTGAATTTTATCAACGTCAAAAGCGGCCGGATTTAAGAATAATGATTCGAAGAAGGGTGATTTGCCAAAGCTTGAAACTAAAACGAATACGCCGATTAATAATGGGAATAAGGCTTCTTTGACCGCGAACCAAATTCCACCTAAAGCCATTAATGATAACGTGCCTGAGATTAAAATATTAAGTAAACCTAGAAGCGAAATGAAATCCATTTTTTTGTTTTTATAGATTGAATAAACACCCGAACAAAGTGGTAAAGCTAAAGCGATAAAAAGCGCGCTTGTCGGCGTTAGTCCCCATTTTGATCCCTTATTAAGAATGTAGACCGGTAAAATAATATTTACCAAGATGTGCATAAAACTGTTGTTGGGATTTGATTTCGACATAGTCAAAGATTGTCTTACCGGACTGGTTTTGCCGTCAACGACATAACGGCATTGCTTTTATTTTAGGCTTTACGCGCTACGAGATTGCAAAGCTTAAAAATCACAGGCTCAATTAATTTCATTAGGAGAATTTCTTTCATGAAAACATCAATTAAAGTTTCTGTATTAGTTTCTGTTCTAATGATGACTGGCTCATGCGCCATGATTCAAAAATTAACTTGCAATTCAAACGCAGCCAAAAGCCAAGGTGCGCAAGATGCAGTTAACGGCAATATCAATATGCCAGGTTTGAAGTCAGCTGATTCTTGTGAAGGTGCTGAGTTTTCTAAATCTCAATACCAAGCTGACTACCGTGCTGGTTACGAAGAAAAGAAAAATCAAATTTGCCAAACAGCTGAAGTTGTAAAATTAACTCAAACTTCTGTTGAGGCGGGCTTATCAAAAACTGATGTTGAGAAAAAAATCGGTGCTTGTATGACTATGTCTTCATACACATCTTTAAAAAACACAATGGAGAGTACTTTTAAAAACGCGTTCTGCTCAAACGGTCGCGCTGAAAAAATTGGTAACAAACACGGTTCAGACTTATCAGGTCGTGCGTTTGAAGCTAACTTTGCAGGTTGTGAGGCTAAATGGTCGTCTTTAAAACCAATTTACGAACAAGCTTACTCAAAAGCTGAAACGCAAACTCATAAAGTTAAACAAGATTTATTCGTGCAAAATACAGGAACATCAAGCTTCATGCTAGATCAAAAAAACCTAACAGCGGTTTGTAAAATTCCTGCGGATCAATCGCATGTTACTGTAACTGTGAATAATCCAAATCCTTCGCAAACTTTAGTGCAAGGTCAGTGGAATTACCAATACTTCGATAAAGACTTTGCAAAAATCGCTGATGATTCAGGAATCGATGCAGTTCTATTATCTCCGAAGTCGAACAAGTCATTCACAAAAATGACATTACCAAGAAACGCAAGTTTCTGCCGTGCTGAGTTTGCGGGAGCGGCAGTAAACACAAACATTAAGTAATTTATTTCTTAATTCGAGACACTTTTTAGCGCCACTAAGGTCTAGAGCTTAGTGGCGTTTTTGTTTATTAGATCATTTACAGCAGCTTTTAAGTCAGCAAAAGTTCAATTATTTTGTCAAAAATTCCGACAAGTTAAGAGTGAAAAACTGCTATATTGGCCTAATTAAAAAACTGAATTTTTTCGGTTTATTATTATTCGTGTTTGTCTTTGCGAACACGCTTTCGGCCATTGCAAATCCTGGCGTCACGACTTACCAAGCTAAAATTATTAAACCTGATGGGCTTCCGTTAGAATCTTCAAGTGTGAATTTTAAGTTCACGATTTTAGATCCGGCAGGAGCTTGTATTTTATATTCTGAAACTTATTCGTCAGTGAATATGGCTTCAACAGCGGGATTAATTTCTTTCTCGTTAGGATCGGGTGTTAAAACTTATCCTGTATCAGCAACTACTTTCGCAGAAGTGTTTTCGAATATCACACCAACATTATCTTGTGATGCGGGTGGACCTGGAACTTATTCTCCTGGCGCAAGTGACGTTCGAAAAATCGTGATGCAATTTCATGACGGCACGGGTTGGCAAACATTGCCGGCAATGAATATCAACGCCGTACCTTACGCGATGTATGCGACTGAGGCGCAAAAAATCAGTGGACTTCCAAGTTGTGTTCCTGGGCAAGCTTTAGGTTACAACGGTATTAGCTTTTCTTGTGAATCGGTAAGTGGCGGCGGGGTTACAAGTTCAACTGTGATCGCAGCCCTTGGCTATGAACCTGTTCAGCCAGCTAGTTTTACATCGGTGAATTCAACAGTTTCGTCGGTTTCATCAACTGTTAGTTCACTTTCAAATAATTTAAATTCAGTTTCTTCTACGGTAAATACTTTATCTGGAAATGTGTTTTCAGTTTCATCGACGGTATCGGGGCTAACAAGCGCCGTTTCGACTCTTTCAACTACAGTTTCAAATCTTTCGGCTTCGATGTCAGCTTTGACAGCTTCGCAGTGGATAAGCAGTGGAACGGCCATTAGCTATTCAAATGGTAATGTAGGTATTGGTACAAGTAACGCGACATCGCGCTTAACTGTTTCAGGCAGTGCTTATCTGTCAGGACCAGTTGTGACAGGTAATACTCCGCCAACAGGTGGAGCTTTCAATATGGGGCCTTTATTTGGTTCGATGACTTATAATTCTCCATTTTTTCGACAAGATTCACTAACAGATCTGTCGGCGCAAATTACCGCAGGAGAAGTAGCTTCAACTAAGTTTAATGCTGATAGCAACAATGGAACTATTGCTGTCGGTCGATTTGGTTACACGCAAAATGCACCTGGAAATTCAAGAAATCATGCAAGTCTTGTTGGCGATTATGTAGTGGCGGATAACAATGGCTCAGGTACTGTAGGCGAGGTCGGAGGCTTGTTTACTCTAAGCGTTCATAATGGTTCAAGTACGGCGACGAGTATGTATGGTGTTTATTCAAGATCTTATGCTTACAATGGTCATGTTGGAAGTTCTTACGGCGGTTATTTTTCTTCAAGCTCGCAGGGTGGATCAATTACTAATAATTTTGGGATCTTTGCTGATGCTTCCGGTGTGGCTGCCCAATCAAATTATGGTGTCTATATTGCGAATACAGGTTCGGTAGTTGCTTCACAAACTTATAATCTTTATTCTGCCGGCATTAATTCGAATAATCATTTCGCAGGTTTCGTAGGTATTGGTGTTACTTCACCGACAGCAAGACTTCATTTGCCGGCAGGCACAGCAACAACGGCAGCATTTAAATTAACCTCTTCAACATTATTAACTACACCAGTATCCGGTGCTATTGAATATGATGGAACCAATTTATATTATACAGACGGTACAAGCACACGTAAAACACTAGCAACGGGTGTAGGTGTCACATCATCGACGATTGCTTCAGCTCTTGGTTATACACCAGCAAATAGTGCGACAGTTTCTACATTGCAAAACACTGTGGCTTCGATGGCCGCTTCGCAATGGACGGCCTCTGGTTCAACAATTAATTTTTCATCTGGCAATGTGGGTATTGGAACTTCGACTCCGACACAAACATTACACGTGAGCGGCTCGATTCGTACAAATACAATTTATGCCGCCGATGGTGCGTTCAATTCACCTTCAATTACTTTTGCAAACGCTATGGGAACTGGCCTTTATAATGCCAGTGGGTATTTAGGTTTTTCTGTTGCGAGTGGTATGCGCGCGCAACTGACAAATTCAAGTTTTAGTTTTAATTCAGGTGGCGCAGGCCCGCAGATTTATTTCACTGGTGGTAGTGCGACCAATCCTTCTTATGCTTTCAATGTTGATTCTGATACGGGGATGTTTAACCCGAATGGCAGCGGCGGAAGTAATGAATTAGGTTTTTCTACGGCCGGTGTAGAAAGACTTCGTATTGCTTCAGCGGGTAGTGTGGGTATTGGTACTTCGGCACCAGTTACAACATTACACATAGTTAGCACGCAGCCTGCAACAGCGCTTCATCCAGACCGTGCGGGATTAATTCTTGAGGCTGAAGGCACAAGTGTTGGTGGAAGAATGGCCACTAAAGTTTATTCGGATACAGAAAATCCTCTTTTTGTGGCTTATCGCTCGCGCGGATCGAAAGCAAATCCACAGCCATTATTATCAAATGATCTTATTACGGCAATTTCTCCGGTTGGTTTTGATGGTTCGAATTGGCAAACAGGTGCGCATGTGCGCTTTCACACAACTGAAAACTGGAATGGATCAGCTATCGGTTCAGCAATTTCATTTAGAACAGTGACCAATGGAACGAGCACGACATTAGATCGAATGCGCATTGATCATAATGGTAATGTGGGTATCGGTACAACAGCACCACGACAAATTCTCGATGTGGCACCGACGACAGGAAATTCGATAATTCGCGCAACGTCGACCAACGGAACTACGGCGCTACAACTTTACCGTAATACAGCGGGAAGTTACACAGGCCCCGTGTTATGGGCGAATGGCGCAGATTTAAACTTCGGTTATGACAGCTCAG
The DNA here is from genome assembly GCF_046267985.1 of Pseudobdellovibrio sp. HCB154. GTDB lineage: Bacteria > Bdellovibrionota > Bdellovibrionia > Bdellovibrionales > Bdellovibrionaceae > Pseudobdellovibrio. The sequence goes on from NZ_CP176530.1 coordinate 1,653,518, forward strand.
AGAATGCTGGACCAACCCTCATGACATTAAAAACTAGTGGGGCACTCGGTATCGGCACATCAACACCTGGTGAAGAACTTCAGGTTTCCGGTAGCATTATTGTCGGTGCTCAATCAGGGGCGACAGATGATAATGATGATTATGTAATTAAATCTAACGGACAGTTACATCTTCAGGCTAATCAATCTGGAAGCTCAAATACTTCGTACGTACATCTTGTGTTGGAAGCCGGAACGGCCGGAAGCTCAAACAGTGCTGTCATTATGCAAACGCGTGGTTCTGAAAGAATGCGCGTAGATCCAAATGGAAATGTGGGTATCGGTACGACAAACCCGTTAAAAACACTTCACGTGTCTAACGGCAATTCATCAGGTGGTGGCGTGCAAACGAATGTGCAGATTGGTGATGTAGGAACTGGCACAGGACCATTATTTCTGACGCACAATGCGCCACAGGTGAGTGGAAACTCTTATTACAATGTAGGTACTCGTTATGCTGGTGGTGCTGGAAAGCCTGCGACTATAGACTTTGCAAATGGTCTTCATTTCTTTACTTCAAACAATGCAGTTGGTGCAGCCGGTGCGCTTGTTGCTGATATGACAGAAAAAATGACAATTACGGCTGCTGGTAACGTGGGAATCGGAACTACAGCAGACATGCTTGCCGGAAAACCGAATAAATTAAACATCGTAAGTTCAAATGCTGCTGGATACGGTATTGGTATCAGTGTTCCGAATACGACCGATTCTAACCAAATCATTTTCGTAAATCCAAACGGCGAAGTCGGAACTATAAATACCAATGGAACGGCAACGACGTTTAACACAGCTTCAGACCGTCGTTTAAAAGGAAATATCCGCGATCTTGAAGAAAATAAAATCGATGAGATCTTTAATCGTCTTCAACCACGCCAGTGGGAATGGAAATACGCCGAAGGTCAACCGCACGGTGAAGGTTTTATCGCCCAAGAGTTAGCTGAAGTTATTCCTGATGCGGTCACCAAAGGGGATGCTGATCCAAATTTAAAACCTAAAGAAGAAGGTTTTAAATTATGGAAAGTCGATTACTCAAAGCTGACTCCATATTTAACAGCGGCGATTAAAAATATCAGAAAGAAAATTGAGGCGTTATTTATCGCGACTGAAATGCACACGCGTGAAATCGCTTCAACGCAAGAAAAAGTGCAAAAGTTAGAAACTGAAAACGCTAATCTTAAACAAGAAAATAAAGCGATTAAAGACTACCTCTGCAGCAAAGATCCTGCGGCGTCTATTTGTAAGTAAAAAATAAATCATTCATAGTTTTGTAGCCTAATCTACGCGGCCCGGGCTTTGCTCTTTTCATGGTTGAAAGTGAAAGGGGGCATTATGACCATTGCTGATAACCGTGAGACTACATATTCAACGTCGCGCAAAGGCGGCCTGTTTCATGATATCCTGCACGACATGCGTAAATCTTTACGCGGTGACGTTCATACCATTGTTGAGATTCGTCAGGAGCTAGATCGTTTATTACGTAAAAATGCAAAACTAGTCGATGTTTTAAGATTGCATCATGATTATATGAAAGAATCTTTGGTGATTTGTTTGGATCGCGACACTAAGGATGAGGAAAAACAACAGCACTTGGATCGTTTATTACAGCTTTTTGAAATGCACGCTAAAGCTGAAGAGCAAACGTTATATAAAGTTCTTATCGCCAGTTCAGAAAAAGAACAACGGGTTGAGGGGAATTTAGCGCAAGACGAACACGAACTGATTTATCAAGTTATGGATGATCTTCGCGACATGCATTTTATGTCTTTATGGACAGAAGATGTTGAAGCTAAATCAATGATGCTTTGTGAATTGATCGCCAATCACTTTAAAAAAGAAGAGGCTGAAGTGTTCCCACTCGCTACAGATAAAGTTAATTCAGGTCAGCTTAATGATCTGACCAGCGACTATATCAGTCTGTGTGATAACTATTTGGGAATGAGCGAGATACGCGCTAAGGGTATCTTTCTCTAAGATTTTAACAGCAATTTAACTGAAATTAAACAGCAGTAGAAAAATATTTTGTGAGTTAAAATAGGTAAGGTTATATCGCTTAACTCACTCTCAAAAAAAGCCGATTTGTATGCGTGAACTTGAATGTTGGACGTACTCTGTCTCATTTTGCGACTGTGTTTGCGCTGCTATTCGGCGGAGCGTTTGCTTTTGCAGGTCCATCAAAAACAACTTACCAAGCTAAAATTATTAAACCGGATGGCTATCCTCTTGAAGCTTCAAATGTAAATTTTAAATTTACCATTCTAGATCCTTCGGCGACTTGTGTTTTATATACTGAATCTTACTCGTCAGTGAATATGTCTTTAACCGGTGGATTGATTTCATTTTCTTTAGGTTCAGGAATTAAATCTTATCCGGCAAGTGCGACGACATTTGAACAAATTTTTAGTAATATCACACCCAACATGCCGTGCGATACAGGTGGTGGCCCTCCAGCAGTTTTCACTCCACTTGCGACTGATACGCGTAAGATCGTTATGCAATTCAATGATGGTCCTGGTTGGCAGACGCTACCGGCGATGACGATCAATGCGGTACCTTACGCAATGTACGCCAATGATTCGTTAAAATTTAATGGCTTAGGTCTTTCTGATTTCGTGCAAATGTCGATGATTCCATCTTGTGGAGTGAGTGAAGCTTTACGTTATAACGGTGCTAGTTTTGCCTGTGTGGCTGTAGGTAGTGGTGGCGCAAGTGTAACATCGGGTTCAGTGATTACCGCTCTTGGTTATACTCCGGCAGATGGTGCAAGTGTTACGGCTTTAACATCTTCGTTATCAAGTACTGATAGCAATATTTCTTCTGTTTCTTCGACAGTGTTTTCAGTTTCATCAACTGTGGCGGCTTTAAATTCCACGGTGACTTCATTAAGTACAACATTAAACACGGTTTCCGGTTCTGTGAATTCAGTTTCTTCAGCAGTTGCGGCATTGTCGGGTTCGATTAACTCTGTTTCATCGACAGTGGCAAATCTTCAAACAGCAGTCTCTGGAATTACAAGTTCGCAATGGGTAACTTCAGGTTCGACAATTTCATATTCAAGTGGATTTGTGGGAGTTGGAACAAGTAATCCAACCACGTTATTTCAGGTGAACTGGTCACCGTCAGCTAACTGGGAGCTTCAACACGAGTTTGATCCTTTAAGTAATGGTCCGACTTTGAAGGCTGCCTATGATCTTGGTGGTGCAGGTGAAGGACGTTTTAACTTTATTAAAGCCCGCGGTACAATTGCAAACCCTACAGGTGTTTTGCAAAATGATTTTTTAGGATCAGTTTCTTTTCGTGGTGTAAACGCTTCAGGAACGCTTTTACATGCAGCTTTAATTCGAGCTATTGCTAGCCAAGATTTTACAAATACCTCTGCGGGTTCACATTTAGTTTTTCAAACATCAAGTTCTGGAACCGCGAACCCCCTTGAAAGAGTAAGAATTGATTCGCAAGGTTATGTCGGAATCGGAACGAGTTCTCCCGTTACCAAACTAGATGTCGTCGGTGGCGTAAGAATCGGTAACGAAACTGCAACCTGTGCCGCAGCTTATGCAGGAACTTTACGTTATAGTGCGGGTGCTGTTGAATACTGTAACGGTACATCGTGGTTACCTTTTGGTGTGGCTGGCGCAGGTATTACGGCGCTAAATGGTTCAGCTTCAGGCGCACAAACTTTTGCGACTGGAACAAATGGAACTGCATTTAACATCGCAACTGCCAATGGTGTTCATACATTTAATATTCCTCTGGCTTCAACAGCAGCGGTGACGGCTGGTTTATTGTCGCACGCTGACTATTTAACTTTTATGAATAAAATAGATGCCACATCGGCAGCCGTGACATCGGCTTTAGGTTATACACCAGCTAATAGTGCAACGATTGTAAGTTCGCAGTGGGTGAGTTCGGGTACATCAATTAGCTATAACGCAGGAAGTGTGAGCGTTTCGGCAATTACCGCAGCATCAAATTTGATCACACCTATTATTTACGGTGGCACTGGCATTATGAATAATCTACGTCTTGAATCTACAACTCATGCGACCAAAGGTTATATCTTAATGGCGCAAGGATCTTCTGGTGGAAACGTAGGTATCGGTACGGCTATGCCTCTAGCAAAATTGTATGTTGATAGTGATGGGCTTTCGCCAAACACGCCACCTGCAGGAACAGTTGCGGTATTTGATAACGAATCAGCAAATATGGGTATCTCGTTAATGACGGGATTAAACCGTAAGGCTTCGCTGTTTTTTGGCTATACAGGTGTGCCTTCGCTAGGAGCGATTAACTATCATCTCAACACATCTGCGTCGTTAGATAAAATCACGTTTGATGTGAATCAACAAGAGCGTATGGTTTTAACAGCAAGTAGCACTCTAGGTATCGGAACAAGTGCACCGACAGCTGTCGTGCATGCGGTGAATACTAATCCAACTCAAGACATAGCTGTTTTAAAAGCAGCGCCGTCACAATCTGCCCCATGGCTTCGTATGCTGGATTCAGCCAATGTGCAACGCGCTTCAATTTCGCCAAACGGTGGTATGACACAACTTCAGTTGGGGGTGACAAACGCCATCTATTTAACATCAGAATACGGTGGGGCTAATGAAGTTCCAGCGGGAACCTTAGTTAATTCGAATGGAAATTTATCTATTATGAATTCTAACGGTGGTGCTGGGTTTAAAGTGATGACCGGCTATTTTAATGGAACAAATTTTTATTCAGCTTGGGAAATTGCCAATGTGGCTTCAGGCTTTGGAAATTTACTGCTGATGAAATCTGGCGGCAATGTAGGTATCGGCACAACAACACCCACAGCAAAACTTGATGTCAGTGGTTCAGTTAATGTGAGTGGAACGCTTACGGCTTCGCAAATAAATATTACCGGAGTTACTGGTTTAGGTTCGACAATATATTCGTGGGCAAAAGCCGTAAACGTTTCCAATGCACAGGCTGTGGCTGGGCAAAAAGTATTACTAACTTTTCCGGCTGGTGCACAAAATACACAAGTCGAAATTTCTACCACAAGAACTCTAACTGATATCACTGCAGGCACTCAGGCTAGGTTTCAACTGGTTGTAACAAAGGGTGGCCAAAGTGCGTATGTTACAGCCCCAGAATTAAATGATAATTTATCAAACTTTACATGGTATTTTGATGCATCAACGGGAACGCCTTATTTACGTTTTTCGCAATCTTCAAATACCTACACATACAATATTAAAACCGAATCATCTGCAAGCGGCACACCTACGGCCGCTGTGGATGGCGGGACACCGCCAGCGTTTGCTACAGTTACACCGCAATATACTTTAGCTTCGAATCTTAGTAATGATTTTTCAATTTCTACGTCAGGTTCTCAGCGCTTGACGGTTAATGGAGCGGGTAACGTCGGTATTGGAACTAGCGCCCCAGTTGCAAAGCTAGATGTTAGAGGAACTGCAAAATTTGCTACTGGCGTTGGTGGACGAGTTATAGTGGCTCCAACATACGGCGTGTCGACAAATCAAGATAGTGCAAAATTATCTTTTTATGGAGATATTGACGATGCTGTAAATACAGTTCAGGGTCCATCAATTCAAAAAATAAATGAAACATCATTCGGAAGAGGACGATTGGCATTTCTGCAACATAGTGGTGCTGACTTTACTTCTGAAAATGAAGTTATGTCTATTGCATACAATGGTAACATCGGTATCGGAACAACCACACCTTCGATGTTGATGGACGTAAGCGGTACTTTTAGAGTTAAAGGTTACTCAGCGTTTGGTAGTTCTGCGGCCCTTAATCAAAGTACACTGTTGTTTCCAGGGCAAAGTTATACGTCGACTATTAATCTTGAAGAGCGCGTGACTGATTCTGTCTCTGAGTGGACGAGTGGTATGAGTTCATTTATACAATACGATCCTACTGCAAACACGAGCACGAACGCTTTTGCCGGAGATTTCGAAGTTTTTACTAAAGCCTCGAACACGCGAAATATAAGAAGTCTTAACGGGCTTTACGGGCAAGCAAGCCACCACGGCACAGGTACGGTTTCAAGCGCGACCGGTGTTTTTGCCTACGCTTCAAATGAAGCCGCGGGTGCTGTAAATAGCGTTATTGGCTTAACTGCTGGAGCTTGGAATGCTGGTGCAGGAACTGTGGCGAGAGCCTACGGGGTTTATGTTGATAATGCATCAAGTGGTCCTGTAACAACTGGTTACGGTGTATATATTAAAGAGTCAGCGGGAACAAATAGTTACGGTGTTTATCAAGTCGATGCGACTGAAAATAATTTCTTCGCAGGTAATGTGGGTATTGGTGTAAGTGCTCCAACAGCGGCCTTAGAGGTCAGATCAAAAGTTTTAGTTTCAAATGCAACCAATGGATCAAATGCAAACATGGCTGCACTTAATTCAAATGCGAGCGATGGCGGGTATTTACATTTACGTCGTGATGGTACAAACGAATGGTACTTTCAAGCAGATCCAACGGCAAATAATGCTCTTCATATTCGTCATGGTAACTTATCAAGCGCACCTGATATGACAATTCTGCAGTCAGGTAATGTCGGAATGGGTACAAGTTCACCAGCGACAAAACTTAATATCGGTGGCTTGGGTGCGGCGAATGCCACAGCTTTGCGTATTGATTCTCAAGATACTTATTACCGCGATATTTTTATCAGTGAATTTAATACGACCTCTTACGGTGGTATTGTACGTTACCATTCAGGTCTGGATTTACTTTCGTTAATCACAATGGAAGCCGGCGTTGAAAAGTACGGTGTAGCCGTAGCGCGCGCCACAGGCTATGTCGGAATCGGTATGAACTCGGCAGCAGCCTATCCTCTTGACGTTAACGGTGATATTCGTATTAGCGGTACGCCTTACCGTAATGGGGGTGATTCAGCGTGGATTGTTCCGTCAGATGCAAGACTTAAAGATGTTTCTGGAAACTATAATCGCGGACTTCGTGAAATCGCGAATATCGATACGATCTATTTTAATTACAAAAAAGATAATCCAAAGCAGATTGATTCAACAGTGAAATATACAGGCGTGTTAGCGCAACAAGTGCAAAAACAAATTCCTGAAGCTGTTAAGAAAGATAAAGATGGCTTTTTATCTTTAAATACAACTCCGATTTTCTGGGCGATGCTTAATGCAGTTAAAGAGCTTTACCATCAAGTGCTAGAAGTTATTAAAAACGACGAAGCACAAGACCGTGCGATCGCTTCAGTGAAGCAAGAAAACGAAATAATCAAAGCTGAAAACGCGAAAATCAAACAGGAAAACTCCGAGATAAAAGCGTATTTATGCGCGAAGGACCCATCAGCTCCTATCTGTAAATAGTTTGTTTTTAACAGCTATTTAACCGGATATAAACATTTATAAAAAAATATTTTGCGAGTTGCGATAGGTAAGTTTATGTCACTCAACTGGTTTTGAAAATAAGCCGATTTGATAGTGTGAACTTGAATGTAGGACGTACTCTGTCTCATTTTGCGACTGTGCTTTTGCTGCTATTTAGCGGCCTACTTGCATTCGCTGGTCCGGCAAGAACGACCTATCAAGCCAAAATCGTAAAGCCAAATGGTTATCCTCTTGAAGCTTCTAACGTTAATTTTAAATTCACGATCTTAGATCCATCCGGAAACTGTATTTTGTATTCAGAAACCTATTCGGCGGTGAATATGACTTCAACCGGCGGATTAATTTCTTTCTCACTAGGTTCTGGTGTAAAAACTTATCCGACAAGTTCTCCAACTTTTGCTGATGTGTTTTCTAATATCACGCCGAGCTTGTCTTGTGATGCGGGTGGTCCCGTGAGTTATTCGCCGGCGGCGGATGATATCAGAAAAATCGTGATGCAGTTTCATGATGGTAATGGTTGGCAAACATTGCCTGCGATGAACATCAACGCTGTACCTTACGCGATGTACGCTGATGAAGCGACTCGTTTATCTGGGTACGTGGCTAATGATTTTGTTCAAATAGCGCAAATTCCTAACTGTGCAGCCAGCGAAGCGCTTCATTACACAGGCACAAATTTTACCTGCTTAGCTGTTAGCAGTGGCGTAACTTCGGGGTCGGTAACTTCTGCCTTAGGATATACGCCGGCCGACAATGCCAATTTAACCACCTTATCAAATGTTGTCACTTCGGTTTCATCGTCTGTATTTTCAGTTTCGTCAACGGTGGCCTCTTTAGATTCTACAGTGAGTTCGCTAAGCTTAACGTTGAACACAGTTTCTGGTTCTGTGAACGCCGTTTCTTCTTCAGTGGCTGCTCTTTCTACTGATGTTGCAAATCTTCAAGCAGCGGTGTCTGGAATTACAAGTTCACAGTGGGTGAGCTCTGGATCATCAATTGTTTATAACTCTGGTTATGTGGGTGTCGGCACAACTTCGCCTACATCGCGTTTCACAGTGGCAGATAATAATTCTGAAGCTACGGCGATAAGTGACAGCACAGACTCTGTTACTTTATTCGGTAATGGAAACACTTATTTTCAAGGGCGTGACGTCATCAATGATATTGAATTTATCATGGGTACAAGCACAAGCGGTGTTGATGTGTTTTCGGGAAGTATGACAGATCATAACTATTCATTGCGCACCGGAAACGTTCGCCGTATTTACATTACTGCAAGTGGTACGACTGGTGTTGGTACCACAGCTCCAACAGCCAAGCTACATATCGCTGGTGGCACAAGTGCAACACCATTAATTAAGTTAAGCTCAAGCACTTTGGTAAATACACCGCAAGCTGGTTCTTTTGAATATGATGGCTCAGCTTTTTATTTAACTGATGGCTCTGGTGTTCGTCGTTCTATCGCAACAGCGAGTTCTTCAGGAACTTACGATAACGCCTCAAATATTACATCGCCGGGAAATATTAATCTTACACCAACAGGTTCAGTGGTGGTTTCAAGTACTACGGTTTCGACAAATTCCACGACAGGGGCATTAGTCGTTGGTGGCGGATTAGGCGTTGCTGGAAATATTAATTCTTCAGGTACGATCACCACGTCATCAAATATTCAAGGCGCTTCAATTACTGCAACCTCTGGAATGATTACACCAATTATTTACGGAAGTACGGCAATCTCTGGAATTTTACGTCTTGAATCAACAACCAATACGACAAAAGGTTCAGTGCTTATCGCTCAGCAGGGTGGAAATGTTGGTATTGGTACCGGCACGCCGCTGGCAAAACTTTCGGTTGACGGTGATGGCTTTTCTCCAAATACGCCATCAACAGATACTGTGGCTACATTTGATAATGAATCCAATGATGTCGCTTTAGGATTTTTTACAACCGCCATAAGAAAAGCATCAATTTATTTTGGTATAACAGGAACCCCTAAGCGTGGAGCAATATCTTATCAGTTTAGCAATACAAGCGCTGATAAATTATTTTTTGATGTGAATTCGCAAACCCGCATGACAGTGACTGGTTCTGGTACTGTAGGTATTGGCGTGAGTGCACCGACGGCAATGTTACATGCTGTTAATGATAACTCGTCTCGTGATGTGTTAACATTGAAAGCCGCGCCCTCGCAATCGGCGCATTGGCTTCGCATTAATGATTCAAGTGATGTGACTCGCGCCTATATTACGCCAAATGGCGGGATGCCACAGTTTGGTTTAGGAAATTCAAACGCTATTCGCTTAACCGCAGAATATGGTGGCTTTGCTGAACTTCCGGCAGGAGCGATTATTTCAACCGGTTCAAACTTATCTTTGTCAAATAACGGAAACCCTGGTGTGAAAACCGTGGCTGGTTATTTTAACGGAGCCACTTATTACTCGGCCTGGGAGATCGCCAACGTAGCTGCAGGTTACGGTAATTTACTGCTGATGAAATCAGGCGGTAATGTTGGTATCGGAGCAACAGCTCCAGTTATGCGATTACATTTAAAAAGCACAGCAGCTACGTCAGATGCCATCTATATCGATCGCACCGATGCTTCGCCTAATTTAGATATTTATTCAAGCTACAATGGATTAAGCGATACGCAGTCAGGAACATTTGCTTACGGTGTTCGTCCGTCAGATAACCAATGGCAAATTTGGGAGCGTGGTTATAATGCGGCTTGGACAAATTTATTCACTGTCGCTAAAGAAGGTAACGTAGGTATTGGTACCGCAAATCCTACAGACGGTCGCTTAGTGATTTCACATGTGGCTGGTGCTCCAGTTGCAGGTGTGAAGGGTGATGCAAAGCTTGCATTTAGTCCAACCACTTACGCTTATGGTTTAGGGCCTCGCTATATTAATCTTTACCCAACAGATGTTGTTGATGGACATGGTTTTGGTATTTCAAGTGGCATGACCGAACTTTATTCGAATTCAATGTTTGGATTTTTCGTTAGACCAAATCGCGCCGATATTAACGGAACTTACACATCGACTGAAGTGATGCGTATTATGAACACCGGACGAGTAGGTATTGGTAATACAAATCCAGCAGAAAAATTAGAAGTGACCGGAAACGTGAAAGCCACAGCCTTTATTGGTGATGGTTCACAGCTTACAAATATTCCGGGTTCGGCAATTCAGTTTAATGACTGGGGTTCTGGTTGGGCCACGCCTGTGCCATGGTCGTCATACAGCTCTAGTATTTCAGGATGGCAAGATTATGGTGGCACAGCTACGGGTATTGGAAGCACTTACTGGACAGGATGGACAACGCGCAATGGAGCTACCGGAGCGCAAATCGGTGTAAACTGGAACAGTGAAGCTGGCGGTAGTCCAGGAGTCAGAGTGCGCGCTAAAGACGATACGCAAGGTGATTGGGGAGCTTGGAGATCGTTAGCCTTCGTTGATGCTTCAGTTCAAAAAAGCGGTGATAGCATGACAGGTTCATTAAGTATCACCGGAGATTTAACAATCACGGGAATTCCATATCGTGCCTCTGGTGATATTGCTTGGACTGTGCCATCAGATGCGCGTTTAAAAGATGTAAAGCGCAGCTATAATCGTGGTTTAAAAGAAATTTTAAATATCGACACGATTATTTATTCGTATAAAGAAGGTAATATTAAAAAAATTGATCCGGAAAAAGAATTTACCGGAGTGCTTGCGCAAAATGTACAAGCCAATATTCCTGAGGCAGTGAAAGAAGATAAAGATGGCTTTTTATCATTAAATACAACGCCGATTTTCTGGGCGATGATTAATGCTATTAAAGACCTTTATCATGAGATCACAGGTGTACAGCGTGAGATTGCTTCGCTAAAAGAAGAAAACAAAGCTAAAGATCAAGAAATCAAAGAATTAAAAGAGCGTCTTGATCGCATCGAAAAATCTTTGCCGCAGCAGAAATAATTATTCACATTCGATAAAGTTTATAAGATCTGGCGCTGTTGAATCTTTCCAGATCATGGTGCGTTTGTGTATGTTTACGTTGTAGCTGTAAAAAACTTGCTTCGTAAATAAAGGTACTTCGGGGGCTAGAAACACCACAAGCACATTGTTTGTATTAATTGTCCAAGTATATGACTCTTGAAGTTGTGACGAAACTTGAGTTGAGGTGACTTTAAAGTTTTTATCAAAAATCCAACGGTATTCAGTGGCTCCCGTTGTGGTATTTTGTTGGCACCAGATGTTTGAACTTAAAAGATTTACCGCTTCCTCGGTGACTTGGTCCTGCTTAGGGCGACCGGTGCTGTTTTGATCAGATTGTGGTGCGCAAGAAAATAAAAAACTCGTTAAAGCTAAAACCACGAATGAAAAGATATTCTTAATCATAAAGCCCTCATCTTTTTTAATTTTGGCTTAAGGCCTTTTCGAGTGGCAATCATTTTTTCTTTCTTAAGGTGAAAAGTGCTCGCGGAATTTCATCAATTAAGTCGGAAGCCATTAATGACAGATAATCTTTATCTTTCACCCAGCGATCAGCGATATAGCCATGCACTCCGCAGGCCAGAACAGCGGCGTCTATTGGATTTAGACCTTGCGCAAGAAAACCCACAATCATTCCGGTAAGCACATCTCCAGTTCCGGCTTTAGCTAAGGCTTTGTTGCCAGTTTGAATTTCATAGATCATGGATTTTGTAGCCACTAATGTGTGATGGCCTTTTAAAACGACAATGCCACCAAATTTTTCTTGTGCCATTTTCACCGCTTTAAAGCGGTCTTTGCGAATTTCGTCAGAAGACATATCTAAAAGTTTTGCCAGCTCGCCTTCGTGCGGAGTGATAATCCAGTTTTCTTTTATTTTTTTTACCAGCGCTAAAGCTCCCGCATCGATAATTACAGGTTTAGCGAATTCTTCTTCGAGGTGATGAAAAAGTTTTTTTATTGTCGGTGTAACAGTTAATCCCGGGCCAATCGCCAAAGCCTTAAAATGATCAAGGTTCATTTTTTCAGAAATTTTGTAAGAGAGAAAATCAGGATAATCGCTTAAGTTTTTTGTCGTTGCCGGTAAATAAACATAACCCGCACCAACGCGAGCTGCACCGAGGGCGGATAAATAACAAGCGCCCCACATTCCTTCAGAGCCTGCAAGGATCAGGCATTTTCCGCCATGAGTTTTATTAGCAGAATCTGCGCGCTGAGGCAGAAATTTTTGAAGATCTTTTTTTGTAATACGAAATATTGACGACATTTAAAAAGAAATATTGCAGTATGGGTGCCATGCCTGAACTACCAGAAGTCGAGATCGTCGTTCGTAATTTAAATGATATTGTGATCGGTAAAAAACTTAAAGCCACCAAGCTTTGGCGCAAGGACGTGCGCTTTCCCATCCCCGATAAAATTATACAAAAGATCGTTAACGGCGAAAATAAACTTCTCAATATTCATCGCCGGGCTAAGTTTATTGTCATTGAGTTTGCTGATTATTTAATCATTTCCCATTTGGGGATGACCGGGGCATGGAGCACCCATAAAGGGCAGTTGTCCCAGTATACCCCGAAAAAGCACGACCACTTAGCGCTCGGTTTTGAAGACGGCAAAGACAAAGAGTTGTGGCTTATTTACAACGATCCACGCCGTTTTGGTTTTGTTCATGCGATTAGAAAACAGGATTTGGCGACCTATTTTGCAAACTACGGTTTTGAACCGCTTGAGATGAATGACCAGCAAATCGAAGAACTGTATCAACAGGCTAAAAAGTCAAAATCCCCTCTGAAAACCTTCATTATGAACCAAAAAAATATCGTCGGTGTTGGTAACATTTATGCCTGCGAAGCCTTGTTTTTAGCCGAACTTAGCCCGTTTAAAATCGCTTCAAAGGTTAAAAAAGAATCATTTTTAAAGCTGGTTCAGGCGATCAAAAAAAATCTCAAACAAGCCATTTCTAAAGGCGGATCGAGTATTAAAAACTACAGAAATGTGAATGAAGAAGAGGGAAGTTTTCAAAAATCACACTTAGTTTATGGCAAAGAAAAGACAAAATGCACTCGGTGTAAGACGGGAATCATAGTTCGTAAAGTTCAAGCAGGTCGATCAACTTTTTTTTGTAACGCTTGCCAAAGGTAGAAATTCGTGATTTCTTTAATTTAACACAAACTTAATAAACAATAACCGTTACCGGTTTTAACAAAAGGACTTTCCATGAAAGCATTATTAGTAACAGCTTTATTAGCTTTATCTTTCACAACAGGTTTTACTTGTTCTAAAAACGCTCCAGAAGCAGCAGCTCCAACTGAAGCAGCTCAACCTACAGCAGAAGCTACTCCAGCAGCTCCAGCTGAAGGCACAGCAGCTCCTACAGAAGGCGCAGCAGCAACTGCAGCTCCTACTGAAGCAGCTCCAGCAGCGCCAGCTACTGAAACTAAGTAATTAGTTTTTTAGCTAGTTATTGCTAGATATGAAAAGCCAGTTCCTGAAAAGGGCTGGCTTTTTGTTTTGATCAGCCTCCGGCTGACCTTATTCTGAAGGGCCGACCTCTCGGTCGTCCTAGTGCTAGAATCGGCGCTTTTATTAATTGGATCGCTTCGCTCTTTGTCCCAATCTTCTTCTTCTTAACTTCTATAAACTTTATTTAGTTCGTAGAGCTAAAACTCGACCATCTCGATACAACACAGGTCATCGTAACTTGTAAGGTATGGGGTATTACCTCTTATAGACTTGAAGAGCTAAGGCTCTAGAGAAAGCTGCTTGTCAGATAGCCCTTAAGGTGCTGAAATATTTGTATATTTACATCATGCAGGCCTGAGGCCCGCAACTTAAGGAGACTTTTGTGGACGCACTATTAGCTTACCAAGGATTTTTGACGAATCTAGCACCCTGCTGGCTTCTGATCGTTGGTTCAATTTTAATCTTTCTTTTTATCGGCTTTTTTAGCCTGCCGTTGTTCGTATGGGCGGTGGTCTCTGTAGGTCTATTATTCGGCCTGGGCGCTTCGACGACAGCCACTGCGGTTGTTGCAGCTTTGTTTGTCTTATTCTTAATTAAACCAATCAGAGCTTTATTGATCTCAACACCGCTGATGAAAGCGATGAAGGGGATTATGCCGAAAATTTCTGACACTGAAAGAACAGCGTTAGAAGCCGGCGTAGTTTGGGTAGAAAAAGATTTATTCTCAGGTAAACCTGATTTCAAAAAAATCTTGAGCGAGCCTTACGCAAAATTAACTGCCGAAGAACAAGCGTTCATGGATGGCCCGGTTGAAGAACTTTGTAAAATGGCTAACCCATGGAAAATCTGGCGTAACCGTGAAATGCCGCAAGAGATGTGGCAATTCATTAAAGACAAAGGTTTCCTAGGAATGATCATTCCGAAAGAGTACGGCGGTCTTGGTTTTTCTAATATGGCGCACTCAGAAGTGGTCATGAAATTATCAACGCGTTCAATTTCAGCTTCAATCTCGGTCATGGTACCGAACTCTTTAGGTCCCGCAGAATTATTAATTCATTACGGAACTGAAGCGCAAAAAAATCACTGGTTACCTCGTTTAGCAAAAGGACAAGAAATTCCATGCTTCGGTTTAACTGAGCCACAAGCCGGTTCTGATGCGGGTTCTATCACCTCTTCAGGTACAGTATTTAAAGACACTGATGGTAAATTAAAAATCAAACTTAACTGGAACAAACGTTGGATCACATTAGCCCAAGTATCGACTGTGATTGGTTTAGCGTTCCGTTTACGAGATCCAGAAAACTTATTAGGTAAGGGCGAAGACGTAGGTATCACTTGTGCCTTAGTGCCAGCTTCTACACCTGGTGTAATTCACGATCGTCGTCACGATCCTTTAACAATCCCATTCCACAACTGTCCAACACAAGGTAAAGACGTTGTTGTGACAATCGAAGACGCTGTTGTCGGTGGTGCTGCTGGCTGCGGTAAAGGTTGGGGTATGTTAATGGAGTGTTTAGCTGCGGGTCGCGGTGTATCACTTCCAGCACAATCAACTGGTGGAGCGAAGTTATGTTATAGAACAGCTTCATCTCACGCTTTTATCCGTAAACAATTCGGTCTTTCAATTGGTAAATTCGAAGGTGTTGAAGAGCCAATGGCTCGTATCGGTTCAAAAGCCTATGCACTAGATGCAGCTCGTAGATTTACATTAGGTGCGTTAGATAAGGGTATCAAACCTCCTGTTGTAACTGCGATGATGAAATACCACGCCACAGAAATGTCTCGTTCAGCCGTGAATGACTGTATGGATATCATGGGTGGTGCCGGTATTTCTTTAGGTCAAAGAAACTTAATCGCTGAAGGTTACGTAGCAATGCCAATCGGTATTACGGTTGAAGGTGCGAACATCATGACTCGTACTTTAATCATCTTCGGGCAAGGTGCCCTACGTTGTCATCCTTATGCGTTTGAAGAAGTTCGTACAATCGCTGAAGGTAATACTAAAGGCTTTGATGCGGCTTTCTGGGGTCACATCGGTCACGTAGTTTCAAACTTATGCCGTTCGATTTTATTATCATTATCTCGTGGTTACTTAGCTTGCGCTCCATCTGGCGTGCACCCTAAAACAAAAATCCACTACCGCCGTTTACAATGGGCTTCAGCAACTTTTGCTATCTTAGCTGACGTTGCGATGGGTACATTAGGTGGCCAATTAAAATTAAAAGAAAAAATCACTGGCCGTTTTGCAGATATTTTCTCTCACATGTACTTATCGACTGCGGTATTACGCCGTTTCGAAGAAGAAGGCCAACGTGAAGAAGATCTTCCGTATGTTCAGTATTTCTTAAAACATGAAATGGCTGAAATCCAAAAATCATTTGATGGTTTATTTGACAACTTAAAATTAGAAGTTCCAGTAATTGGTGGTATCTACCGTTTCGTAATGAAAGATATTTTAGGGGCTTGGTCACGTATCAATTCAATCGGTTCGCAAGGTACTGACGGCTGGTCACACTTAATCACAGCTTCTATGATGAAAGCTGGCGAACAACGCGATCGTATTACTTCTGGTATTTACTGGGTGGGCGAAAAAACTCACGGTCCAGCTGAAGTGATTGCGCGTTTAGCTAAAGGTGATCAAACAGCTCGTTTAGAAAACGCGTTTAACGTAGTAACTCGCGCTGAAGCGGCTGAAAAGAAAATCCGTGCAGCAGTTAAATCTGGCTCTATTCCTAAGAAAAAAGGCATGGCTTCATGGGAAGATGCTTTAGCTAAGAAAATTATCTCTCAAGATGAATTCAAACTTTTATCTGAAGCGGATAAAGTTCGTTACGATGCTATCTTGGTTGATGACTTTACTGAAACTGAATATCAGAATAAACTTCCTTAAGAGGCTTTATCCTCTGGTTTTGATCAGCCTCCGGCTGACCTTATTCTAAAGGGAGCGCTTCAGGCGCTCCTTAGTGCTAAAATCGGATAGTTAGAAAATAAAAAAGGCGACTTGAAGAAGTCGCCTTTTTTATTTGTATTTCAATTTTATCTTTAGAATTTAATTAAGCCAGTGCCTAAAGAAAGAGATGTGTTTTCTTTAGAAGCGAACACGTAATAAGTTACTGAAGCATTTTGTGTGTTTTGTGATGTGATGCTTTTTGCTGTTAATAACTCGCTAGGGTTAACAACTAATTGGCCGTTAACTACATTTAAGTAAGCTGCTAAATTTAAGTAGCCGTTAAATGGTGATAGGTAGGCCGCTACACGGTCGTAACCAACTGGAGCTGCTACTGGAAGTTCGATGGCTTGATTTAAACCAACTTGCGCCCATAAAGTTTTTTCGCCAGCGAAAAAGTTTGCATCCGTTACACATGTTTCATCATCTGATTGATGAGATACTGTTGCTAACACAGCTTTAGATACGTTAAAGCTCCAGCCAGTTTTCACGTCTGTTAAAGAGAAAGTCATTTGACCAATTTCAAATTGCGCTTCAGTTACACAGTAAAGATCATTGTCATCACGGTGAGTAGAAAATTTTAGAGTGCTTACTGACGGTGTAGCTTTAGAAGCAAAAGTTACGCTCATTTCGTATTTGCCAGCGTTTGTGTTGTTGTAAAGATTTGTGAAATCTAAAGTCGCGTTTTGCGTAAAAGCATAAACGTTAACATTTAAAAATAGACCGGCGATAAATAACATTGTTTTCATGGTTACTCCCTGAGATTTGTGAGGTCTTTTTGCCAAATCTAAGAAGCATTCTCAAGTTAGGGTATTGTTAAGATCGCGAGAGCGTCTTAAACGCGAAGCGGGCCTGCTTTACTGTAAACTACCATAAACAAACCAGTGCCAAGAATTGCGGCTGCTGGTAAACCTAAAGCAGTTAACCAATACATCGGTTTAACGACATAGTCGTAAAATTGCGAAGCGAAAGTGTATTCAGCACTATAATTCATAATATTAAAAAGACAGCCAATAGCTGAGCCAGTCATGAAAATAACAACTGGAAGTATTAAGCCACGAAGCCAGTAACTTTCATTTTTAATTTTTTTATCGAACATTTTTGCCATTGAAAGAATGGTCATGCTTCCACAAAAAATAGGAACAAAACCATTATACTTATCAAATGAAAACATCATAGACCATAAAGATTTATTCATCGCCCAGTAGCCAACGACTAAGGCCATACATAAACCCCAAATGCTGCCGATGAAAAAGTAATGTTTTTTGGCGAAGTTCATTTAAAAGACGATCGCTTTACCAACGGGTGCAAATGAAATCTTCGCTAATTTAAAATGCTGAAGTCCAACCGGAATTCCGATCAGGGTAATGCAGAATAATAAGCCCCAGAAAACATGCATGGCCGCTAGCCACCAACCGCAGAAAATAAACCAAATCACATTGCCGATAAAACCTAAAGAACCTGTTCCGATATCGTGACCACTGATTGTTTCACGAGCTACCACTTGTGAACCAAAAGGCCAAAGATTTAATAAACCAATATTAAAAGCCGCACGCGCCCATGGAATTCCGACAATTGAAATCACCATGATAAGGGCTGATGTAAACCATGAAATCGCTGTAGCCCAGCCACCGAATACTAACCATAAAATATTTAATAAAAAATTTAACATCTTAAATCCTCATTTTCTTAACTGTAGCGCTTTGATCATTTCTAAACTTTTCTAACTTCTTGGCAATATCAGAATTTTCAATGGCTAACATTTGAAGCGCTAAAAGTCCGGCGTTGGCAGAATTTCCGATAGACACGGTTGCTACAGGAACACCTTTTGGCATTTGCACGATGGAAAGTAAACTATCCATACCATCTAATGATTTAGATTTAACGGGTACGCCGATCACTGGTAAGGTCGTGTAGGAAGCTGTCATTCCCGGTAAGTGAGCCGCTCCGCCAGCACCGGCGATAATCACTTTAATTCCATTATCGCGCGCATTCATGGCAAAATCACGCATATCATCGGGAGTTCTGTGGGCTGATAAAACTTTTTTCTCATAAGGAATTTTAAAATCAGTTAAGACATCGCATGCCGCTTTCATAGTTTCCCAATCTGATTGGCTTCCCATGATAACAGCCACTTGAGCTTTTGATTTTTTAGAAGCGCGTGCGATTTTTTTCATAATGAGTACATTCCTTTTAATTTTTTAACGGTTGCGAAGATCTCATCTTTATTGTTTCCGCAAACAGTGAAGTGGCCCATTTTGCGTCCCGGTTTAGATTCGGTTTTGCCATAAAGATGTAAATGGCCGTTGGGTACATTCATAAATTCATTGATCGGCTGAAGTTCGGCTACCTGTGATTTTGTTCCCAGTAAGTTGAGCATCACAGTGTATTTCGTAATTAACGTCGTTTCACCCAGTGGCAAATTTAAAACACTGCGCACGTGATTGTGAAACTGTGAAGTGACACAAGCATTCATTGTGTAATGACCTGAATTGTGCGGCCGTGGGGCGGATTCATTTAAATAAACTTTACCGTCTGCAGTTAAGAAAAATTCGAAAGCATAAATCCCGCGGGCATCAATAGCTGTCATCGCACGCGTAGTGTAGTCTTTAATTTGTTTTTCAACTTCAAATGAAATATCAGAAGGCGATGTAACATAATGACAGATGTGATTTTCTTGCACAGTTTCGGCAATCGGGTAAAGCACGGTACCGGTAGAATTACGCGCGGCCATGATCGCCACTTCTTTCGTGTAAGGAATAAAAGCTTCTACTAACTTTTCTCCCTTTAGTTTTACTAAAGCCGAATCAATAGCATCTTCAGATTTAATGGTTACATTGCCGTAACCATCATAGCCACCTTTAGCTGATTTTAAAACAACGGGTAAACCGTGCTGTTTGATAAAATCCAGAACATCAGTTTTAGTTGCAACTTCTTTATAAGGGCAAACGGCAATACCAGCTTGTGCAAAAGTATTTTTCTCGGTGATCTTATCGCCAATTAATTTAAATGTTTTTGCTGAAGGGTAAAGTTTATCTGGAAATTTATCTTCAATGGCATCAAGAATAGACTGGTCGATAAATTCATTTTCTAATGTCAGAAAATCACAACGACTTGCAAACTCTAGAATGTGTTCAAGATTATTAAAATCAGATTTCGTTGTAAAAGTTGAAACTTGTGAGGCGGGACTTAGTGAATCTTTAGGCTCGGTGCAAAGAATATGCGTTTTGATCCCGAGTTCGTGCGCGGCCAGAGCTGTCATACGTGACAACTGTCCGCTACCTAAAATACCTAAGACCGTATTCGCATTCATACGAGACCCTTTACCCTTGTGGTTTAGAATATACGGGGCCAGGGTCACGATGACAAGCAGTATGTATTAGAACAGATTATTATCCAGGCAATTGTTCAATCCCGGTACACAGATCGGAAAGAGTTTCTTTTTTGGCGCAAGGCACTCTTCTGGTTCCAGATATCTGCTTGGAAATAAACTGGTATCGGCGTTAGCAAAGGGCTCATTTACAAGGGCAAATACGGCCGCGTTATTAACTAGAATGCGTTCGATAAAAAGACCCTGTTTGTCTTTGCCAAAGATAACTTCCATTTCATTCTGTGCGCCTTTAACAGGTACGCCGATTAATCCGTTTTCGTAAACCTTATAATGGCCGTATTGTTTAAGCTGTGAGAGTAATTCAGTGTTTTGTAGTTGTCTTTGCGCATGTAAACTTTCTTTGGCTTGTTGCAATGAAGAGCGTAAGTTGTCTAAACCTGAAATGTAGCTAATTACATTAACTTTTAAGAATTCATATTTCGGATTGATCATATCATCTTTGGTTTTTGCCGGTTTTCGTTGGCACTTCGTCTCTTGAGTCACTACTTTTTTCTTAGATCCTTCGCGTGTCAGGTTATTTAAATAGCTATCGTTAATCAGAAAGAAATTACTTAAGCTAAAGATTTCCGACACAATCGGCTCAAGAGTACTTTCAAACACTAATTTTCGGCTGTAGGTATCGTCTAACGAAATTTGCTCTGTTCTAGCTTTAGTTAGATCGTAGCCAATATGATGGGTGAAGATAACATTTTCTGAGGGAAAAACATGTTCGACATCAAATGAAATGACCGCACCTAGATTAACTTCGTCAGTAAAGCAAAACTGACCTTGTGAAATAGATAGCGAAATCTGATTATGTTCAAACGAAATAAGTAATTGATTTGGCTTGCTGTTTACAAAGCTATAGTCTTCGCGAAACTCAACTGGCGAATGCACTTGGCTTAGCTGACTTTTTAGCTGTCCTGTAGACGACAAGGGCGTTGAAAGAGACCTTTCCAGTAAAAACTTAGATAAACCGTTATAGTGCAAGGGCACGTTGATTTCAATCAGGGTCTGTTTTAAAGAATTTTCTTTAAGTTTGACCTGCATTTGCTTACGGCGGTTTTCATCTAGAAGCTGTAAAAGCTTTGTTCTTTCCTGATCGTTATTGTTTACTGTTTCAGTCGCCAGACGGTTAAGAATGAACGTTTGTTCACTGACCAGTGCGGCGTATTGTTTTTCAATCGCATAAATTTTTTCGCACTCAATCTGTTGATTCTTAGCCTGCTTAACTTCGGTAAAGTTATTAAGCTTAATAAATGCATTAGCCGCTGGTGAAAATGCTAAAATAGCTATTGTTTTTAAAATTGTTGATTTCATAGATAAACCCTTTATTTTCTGTATTTGCTTTCGTGTCCATTTAAAGTGAATTTTTTCCAGTTTAAAAATTCATTCACTTCGATGAAAAAAGTCAGAGATTGGGATGGACCAAAATTAAGCTTTAAGCTTCTCTCACCAGTCATTTCAACTGAGTATTTAGGATTGGTTAGAACATTTGAAACCTGTTCTGTTGTCAGTAAATATTGCGGTTCGAGTTTATAGAAAAACTCAGCTAAAGCCTGATCGTTGTAGTCATTAAACCAAAGAAATTGGTCGCTTAAAAAATAAATGAAATGTTCTAAATAGACGTGGTTAATTTTATTTAAAACAGCTTTGCGGTTTTCCGAGGTCAATAATGGCGCTTCAGGATCTGGGGAAAGTCTGTATTCCACGATGTGATATTTCTGTGATTGCTCGTCGGCCAAATCAAAAAGAAAAGAAATTTTAGAGTTCGGGTCACAAAGTACGTCTTTGGCAGCTTCAATATATATTTTAGACTGCGGCCCTAAAATACTAAAAAATTGTCCGGCAATTGAAGTGGAGCGAACAGCGTTATTAGATGCGCCGACAGCATCAAAGCCGTATTTAGTTTGAAGCTGCAATCCTGCAGGTAAAAGTGAAGCGTTGCCGCCAACTAAAAAGCTAAATTCCTTTGGAACTGGAACAGGCATCTGTAAAACTAATACAGGAGAATTTTCTTTGCATTTTTCAGCGATGGAAATATTCAGGCGGAAGGGTTCCGCCTGAATATTTAAACTCGCCATTAACACTATCAAGGTTAAAAGCTTTTTCATTTTTAGTTCTCCGTGTAAGCTGTTGTGTATTTTACGTAACGAGCTGATTTTGAACTGAAGTTATGAGTGGCTGTCACATCTAAATTGTATTTGTAAGATGTTGTGCTCGAAGAATTTCCTAAAACAGCATTAAGAATTCTAAAGTTGATTGCTGCGGCTTGAGCGTCAGGATCTGGAATTTTACCTAGCTCATCGGCAATCATCGAAGCGCCGGTTGCACCTGGTTTGTCAGCAATTGTAAAACCTGCTTTTTGCGAAATAATCGTCGCTAGATTACTTAATAAAGACGCCTTGATTTCGTTGGCGATTTTAATCTGGTCTGCAGACGAGATCTTATCTTCAGGATCTTCGGCACTCCAGTCGATATCAAATGATGATCCACCTAAATCGCTTTCAACAGTTTCGGACCAACTTCTTGAGCTAAAAAGCCCACCGCTTGAACCTTGTTCGTTTAAGTATGAATAAACTTTCCATAGATTAACTTTCGCATCAATATCAAAGGCAAATGTTCTGGGAATATCATAAGTCGTATAGATGCTAAAGCTGGGTTTTACCTCAGAGCCAAATAAGCTCGGGTACTTGAAGTAACATGCTCCTAAGGTTGTTAATGTGATATCCGTAGAAAGAATATCAGTTGTGGACTGCATGACTTTATTGCTTAAATCTTTTGAGTTGATACCGTTAACTGCATAGTCAATATAGTGCTTAGCACCTGAATTTTTTAATGTTTCAATATGCATCGAAATTTGTACGTTCTGTCCGATTAGCGGCGTCACTTTAGAAAAGCCAGAATTGTCGTATTGCAGTTGTTTGACATTAGCATCCCAATCCGTTGCGTATTCTAGGTGGATGTAACCTGCAGCGGCTACCGCATCTTTATCATACATGTTTTGTAAGTTTGTTCTGAATTGTCTGATGAGTTCGTCATTGGCCGTGAATTCAGCGCGTAATTCAGCTTTTTGTTCGGCGCTAATAGTTTTATCGGCGCTTAAAGCGCGAAGAATTGTAAATTGCTGAACGGCTAAATCGGCCAGAATTTGTGTTAATTCTTTGGCGCTTTTTTCGATGATCGCTAAATTTTCACATTGCGATCTTGATACGAAAAGGTTTTCAGTTTTCTTTGCGATTTTTCCTTGTTTTGGCGGTAGCACATAGATTCGGTTTGTTTCTACGCTGTCGCGTAAGACGGGGGAGCTGGTGTTGTTACGGATAACACGGCCATCATAAACTTCGGCGGGGGCCGCATTGGCGATAGCTGATAAGGTTAGAATCCCGGAAACGATCATTTTTTTCATTTTTACATCCTTTTAGTTAGGGTTTTAGTGTTCTCGACTAGGGCTTATTTCGAAATTGAGGCCATTTATGGTGGGCTTTAAACCCTGTTTATTTTGATCTGAGGTCCGAAAAAGCGGATTTTCTACGGATTTTCGGAAAGCTTCCAGGAAATAAGAAAAAGTGAGAGGATGAGGCTATGGGTTCACCACGAGTAAAAGTTAAGGCGCAGGTTCTGATAATCAATGGCGATAAGGTGCTTGTTTATCGCGTAAAAGATAAAGCTTCAGGGCAACATATATATAGACTGGTTGGTGGGCGGGTTGAGTTTGGTGAGCTGTCTGAAAAAGCAGCTGTACGAGAATTTTTTGAAGAGACGCATTTAGAAGTTAGAGTTATTGCTCATGCGGGAAGTTTTGAAAGTATCTATATAATGCATGGAAAACAAAAACATGAGCTTGTTCAAGTTTATGTCTGCGAATTTATTGATAAGTCTCATTATAATAAAACGCGCATTAAACTTTTTGAACCCGGCGAAATTTTAAATGACGCGGAATGGGTTGATGCTAATTTTTTAAGTCAAAAATCAACGCCATTTTATCCCGAGATGTTAAAAGAGACTTTATCCGACAATCTGCTTGATAAGAAAAAAATCTAATCCTATAGTAGTGGCACAACACTTAACCATCCATGTGTTCAGTAGACTAGTAACATATGTGATGTTTTTTTATAGGAGTACCCATGTGCGGTGTAATTGGAGTTTTTGGAACTCCGTATTCATCTCAAGAGGTTCAACAAGGTCTGCAACTCTTGCAGCACCGTGGTCAAGACGCAGCTGGGATCCTTTCGTTCAATTCCCAATCAAAAAATTTCTCATTATATAAAGATGTAGGTCTCGTTTCTAAAGTTTTCGACGAATCAAAACTTTATGGCATCAGCGGCGATATCAGTATCGGGCACACAAGATACGCGACGGTGGGGCCAAAGACTGCACTCGATGCCAAGAGGGATTTGCAACCAATGATGGTGAATTATCCTTTCGGTATCGGGATGGTTCATAATGGTAATATAGTAAATTATTACCAGTTAAAAAAAGACCTGAAAGAAACCACGAACCGAATCCTCTTTACGCAGAACGATCTTGAAGCCTTATTAAATATTCTTTCGCAAAATCTATTAGCAACAAATGACCTAAACTTTTCTTTCGATAAATTTCAATCCTCAGTTAAATCCCTCTTTGACCAAGCCAAAGGGGGATTTTCAGTTTTGGGGGTTGTTGCAGAAAAAGGGTTCTTTGCCTTTCGTGATCCGCACGGAATTAGGCCATTAATTTTAGGCCGCAGACGTCTAACTGACGAAGAAAAGAAACAACAACCGAATAACTTTGGCATCAGTTACTGCGCAAGCTCTGAAACGAATGCGCTTAATTTTTTAGGCTACGAAGTCGTGCGCGATTTAAGCCCTGGTGAAATTATTTTTATCGATCATACAGGTGAAGTTTATTCGTCATCGAATTATTCAACCCAGAATAAGATTCCGGCTAAAACTTGTATGTTTGAGTATGTGTATTTTTCTAATCCTGAATCTAAATTAGAAAACGTCAGTATCTATGGCGCACGTTTAAATTTCGGCAAACACCTAGCCGAAGAAATTCGCTCGAAAATTGATTCCGGTGCTATTAAGCCAGATATTATTGTTCCTATTCCTGAAACATCACGTGTGGCCGCAATCAGTATGAGTGAAACTTTAGGAATTCCGTACCGCGAAGTTCTTATTAAAAATCGCTATATCCAGCGCAGTTTTATTTTAAATACGCAAGAATCACGCAAGCGCGCCGTGCAGTTAAAACTCACAGCGATTGCCTCTGAAATTAAAGGTAAAAACGTGATGCTTGTGGATGATTCAGTGGTGCGCGGAACCACGTCTAAAAAAATCATCGATATGGTTCGTGAAGCCGGGGCGAATGAAGTTTATCTAGCGTCAACTTGTCCGCCGATTCGTCATCCTTGTTTTTACGGGGTCGATTTTCCAGATCCGAATGAATTAGTGGCGCATGGTAAAACCGAGCCCGAAGTGGCTAAGATGTTGGGCGCTGATCATATTTTTTATTTAACCACTGAAGGTTTAAAGAAATCTATCGGTTCAGAGAAACTTTGTATGGCTTGCATTGACGGAAAATACCCGGTTGATTGCAACACGAAATCATTTAGTGAAATGCGCCAAGCGCACCGAGAGGCGTAGTTATGAATCAATTGCCTCCTTTATTGTACCAAGGCTCAGTTAAAAATGTACGTGGATCTACGTCGGATGATTCTTTAGTTTTTGAATATTCAGATCGTTATTCGATTTTTGATTGGGGTGAGATGCCCGATCAAATTTCGGGTAAAGGTTCAGCTTTAAATTTAATGGGCTATGCTTTTTTTCAATATCTAGAAAAACACATAGGTCTTAAACATCATATGTTGGGGCTTGTAGGATCGGGTATTACCAATTGCTGTAAAGTTAAAAATGTTAAAGTCGTTCGCCCAACCAAGCAAGGTGCTGTTTATAACTACCGGGCTTACCAAGACCGTTTAGTAAATGCTTTGGTTCCGCTAGAAGTGATTTTTCGCTTAGGACTACCGAAAGGTAATTCATTATCAAAACGTTTTAAGACAAATCCTGAATTAGTAAAACAATTTGGCTTAACGGCAGTTCCTTTAGAGGGGGCGCTATTAGAAGTCCCGTTAATTGATTTTTCAACCAAATTAGAAACTGGTGATCGTTATTTAACTTATGACGAGGCCCGCACGATTTCTGGAATGAGTGAAGGTGAGTTTCAAAAGCTAAAAAATCTGGCGACTGAAATCGCACTCAGTTTAAAAGACTTTCATCAGAAGATGGGTCTTGAGCTTTGGGATGGAAAAGTTGAATTTGCTTTTACGCAAGGTGAAGGTTTGGAGCGTGATTTTATGCTGGTCGATTCTATCGGCATTGATGAACTTCGTTTGATCAGCCATGGTAAAAGTCTTTCTAAAGAATTTTTACGCGAAGTTTATAAAGAGTCTGAATGGTACAATGCTTTAAATGCTGCCAAAGAAGAATCGCTGATCACTTTGGTTGATTTTAAAGAAATTTGTAAAACCAAGTATGGCCAACAGCCGCAGCCGTTATCTAGCCAAAATAAACAAAAAGCTGAAGATCTGTATCAAGGGTATTGTAACTCGGTTTATGAATTAATGAATTTACCACGGCCATTTTCTCCAGAATTGAATGTTAAAAATTACGTGGAGAAATATTTATGAAAATCTTAATCGTGGGCTCTGGTGGGCGTGAACATGCATTAGCTTGGAAGATCTTGCAGTCAATCAAAGTCAGACAGGTTTTTGTAGCTCCCGGTAACGGCGGGATGTTTCATAAACTGCCAAATCTGACACCGGTAAATATTAAAGCTACAGAAGTTGAAGAATTATTAGCTTTTGTACTTAAAGAAAAAATTGATTTAACAGTTGTAGGCCCTGAAAATTCCTTAAGTTTAGGGATTTGTGATTTATTTAAAGCGAACGGTTTAAAAGTGTTCGGTCCTTCGAAAGCGGCCGCGCAGTTAGAATCATCGAAGACTTTTGCCAAAGAAATCATGCAGGCGGCGAATGTTCCAACAGCAGCTTACAAAGCTTTTAAAAATTTCCAAGCGGCCAGCGAATTTATTGAGCGCACACCTTGGACGCAAATGGTTGTTAAAGCTGATGGTTTAGCCGCAGGTAAAGGTGTGGTTGTTTGCTCTGATAAAGCCGCAGCCTTTCAAGCCGTTAAAGATTTTATGCTTAACGATATCTTGGGTTTTAAAGTTCAGGATTTGCTCATTGAAGAATTTTTAGTTGGTCCAGAGGTTTCAGTCTTTGCTTTAAGTGATGGAAATAACGTAACTTTCTTGGGAACCGCCGGTGATCACAAACGTTTGCGTGATCACGATCAAGGGCCTAATACCGGTGGCATGGGTGTGATCTCACCATCGCCATTTTTTAACGACGGCGATGAAGAAGTCGTTATGAATAAAATTATTAAACCGACGATTGCTGAAATGAAAAAACGCGGAATGCCTTTTTCAGGAGTGTTATTTGCCGGATTAATGAAAACCCCTAACGGCTATAAAACCTTAGAATTTAATGTGCGTTTTGGTGATCCAGAAACGCAAGCTTTGATGACTTTAATTGAAGATGATATTGTTCCACTTTTTTTAGCCTGTGCTGAAGGTGTGTTACATAATACTTCAATCGAGATGTCGCCTGAAAAAGCGATTCATGTGGTGATGGCCGCCCACGGTTACCCAGGCACTGAAGGAATTTCAGTTCGTAGTGGTGATGAAATTACTCTTCCGATTGAATTAAAATCTAAAATCTTTTTTGCCGGTGTTGATCGTAAAGACGGTCATTTATTAACTGCCGGTGGTCGCGTGTTAGGTTTAACCGCGTTGGCTGATACTTATGAAGCCGCTCGTGCCAAAGCTTACGGTGATGTTGTAAAAATTAACTTCGCTGGAGCGCAATTTAGAACTGATATCGGCGTACAAGGCTTAACGAAAGAGGCTTTGCGTGGCTAAGATTGTAATTTTAGCTTCTGGAAGTGGATCAAACGCTGAAAGCATCATTCGCTACGCGCAAGCGCATAACACGTATCAAGTGGCTTCTGTCATTAGCGATAAGTCAGAAGCTTTAGTTTTACAACGCGCTAAAAATTTAGGGGTTGAAGCTGAAACAGTTGTTAAAACTAAAGACGAATCTAAAGTGCAATTCGAAGATCGTCTAGTTCATGTGATTGAAAAATATCAGCCTGACTGGATTGTATTAGCCGGTTTTATGAAACTGTTATCAAAAAACTTTTTAATGAATTTTTACGATCAAAAAATCAAACAATTTAAAGTCGTAAACATCCATCCGTCATTATTGCCGCTATTTCCGGGAAAAGAGGCTTATGAGCAATCTTTTAACTCAGGCCTGGCCGAGTATGGTTGTACGATTCATTTCGTCGATGAAGGTATGGATACCGGAAAAATGATTTACCAAGAACGCTTAAAAAAAATCGAAGGTGAAGACTTTGAAACTTTTAAAGCGCGCGGTTTAGCGGCTGAAAACAGAATTTACCCTATTATTTTAGAGAAACTTTTCGTTGAATTTTCGTCATAGGAGACTGACTTGAAAACGACTTACAGATTTGAAATTTACCCGAACCAATATCAACCGACCGAAATGAGTTTGTCTGAAAATAAACTCACTGAATGGTTTACAAAATACTGCAACATAAAATTTGATAAGCTATTTAAAGCGAATTATTTTTTATTAGAATCAAATGAGCCCATTCCTGAAATCGACACTTATGCCAAGACGATTTTAACTGATTCAGTGACCGAAGTTTTATTTTCTTCTGAATCCAAAAACCTGGATATGATTTCTTACTTAGGAAAACGTGGTTTTTCAAATCCTGTGCTGTGTGATATCAGCTTTAAACCCGGTGTTACTGATAATTCAGCACATGCGGTTTTAGAAGCTTTTAAGCTTATTCCAGATCTTAAGAAATACGAATTAAACGTAGCTTCAGGTGAATGTTATTTCATGCAAGCGACTGCAGATTTAGCTGATGCTGATTATGAAAAATTCACTTATGAAAAGCTAGCCAATCAGTTATTACAAAAAGTGACCATTCAACGTAAAGACGCGATTCAAACAAACGCGCGTATGCAGGCGCCTAAGATTGTTGAAGTGATCGCAACTTCACTTGAAGCGACAACAATTGATTTAAATCAAGATGAGCAGTCATTATTAAAGTTAAATACTGATAACTGCTGGGCTTTAAGCTTAGAAGAAATTTACTTTGTTCGCGATTATTTTAAGACACTAGACTGTAATCCGACAGATGTTGAAATGGAAGTGATTGCGCAAAGCTGGTCAGAGCACTGCAAACATAAAATCTTTGCCAGTCATATTGAATACTCTGAAGGCGAACTTCCAAGCCATATGAGAAAGCTTGGTCATTTTGAAGTAAACAGTTTATTTAAAACGTTTATCCGCGGAGCGACGGAAAAGATTAAAGCTGATCGAAACTTACCATGGTTAGTTTCGATCTTTCACGACAATGCAGGAATTGTTCGTTTTGATAAAAATGTCGATGTGTGTATTAAAGTAGAAACGCACAATTCGCCATCAGCTCTTGATCCTTACGGTGGGGCACTAACAGGTATTTTAGGTGTAAACCGTGATATTTTAGGCTGCGGTCAAGGTGCTAAGCCTATCGCGAATACCAATGTATTTTGTTTGGCTGAAGATTCGTTCTTTAAAGAAAATAATATTAAACTTCACTCTAAACTTAAAAATCCAGACCGTATCGCTGAAGGTGTTCATTTAGGCGTGCAAGATGGCGGTAACAAGTCAGGTATTCCAACTGTTAACGGCGCTTTTGTTTACGATCATGATTTCGTAGGTAAACCATTAGTGTTCTGCGGAACAGTCGGGGTGTTGCCGCAGACTGAACATAACCAATCAACCGCTGAAAAAAGACAAAAAGCCGGCGATTATATCGTGATGTCGGGTGGTAAAATCGGTAAAGACGGAATCCACGGCGCCACATTTAGTTCGATGGAGTTAAACGAAAATGCACCAGCCTCTGTTGTGCAAATCGGTGATCCAATCACACAAAAACGTTTAGGTGATTTTTTAATCGAAGCAAGACGCTTAGATTTATTTTCAAGTGTGACAGATAACGGAGCAGGGGGCTTAAGTTCATCGGTGGGTGAGATGGCCACGTACACGAATGGCGCTATTGTTGAGTTAGATAGAGCACCTACAAAATACCCAGGGCTTTCGCCGTTTGAATTAATGGTGAGTGAATCGCAAGAGCGTATGACTTTCGCTGTGCCGAAAGAAAAGATTCACCAGTTCTTACAATTATCAGAAAAACGTAACGTGCTATCGACAGTGATCGGGGAGTTTACCAACCAAGGTCAACTTTTAGTACGCTATCAAGGTAAAACTGTTGCTGATTTAAATCTTCATTTCTTACATGAATCATTAAAACCAATGCAGTTAAAAGCCCATATTGATACTTCATCAATTGAAGCTTCTAAAGCTTCGCACTGGTTAAAAGGTAAAATTAAAGAGGCTGCAAAACCAGCTTCAGTTAAAGAGCAGTTACTTTCGTTATTATCTTCGGCAAATATCAGATCACACGAACACTTAGTTCGTAGATACGATCACGAAGTGAAAGCTGCGACCTTAGTTAAACCTTTTACCGGAACAAAAGAAATTGGTCGTCACGCACCAACTGATGCTGGCGTTATTTGGTTATACCCGCATGGTGGTGAACAAGATAATGCGATTTCTATTTCTTGCGGTATTGCTCCACAGGTAAGCCAATATGACGCTTACGAGATGGCGATTCATGCATTAGATGAAGCGGTTAGAAACAGTGTTTGTGTGGGCGCAGACCCAACCGAGATGGTGTTAGTTGATAACTACTGCTGGCCTGATCCGATTACCTCTAAGAAAAATCCAGACGGGGCCCATAAGCTTGCGCAACTAGTTCGTACCTCTAAAGCGATCTATGATTTAAGTACTGATTACGGCATGCCTTTTGTCAGCGGTAAAGACTCGATGAAAAATGATTTTATGGCTGATGATGTGAAGATTTCGGTGCAACCGACTTTATTAGTGACAGCTATGGGGCGTGTAAGATCGTTAAGTCATATTACTACAAGTGAAGCCAAAGCCTCTGGTGATTTAGTTTACTTAATGGGTCCTGATCAATTAACAGATTTTAAAAAGCAGTTAGAACTTTATAAATCTTTACATAAAGCCATTACACTTGGTTTTGTGAAAAGTGCACATGATGTTTCTGAAGGCGGCTTGGCTGTTTCACTGACTGAAAAAATTATGGCGACAACATTAGGAATGCAAATTGATACCACGCTTGATCTCTTTAAAGAAAGTGCGGGACGTATTGTGGTTACAACTGAAAAAGCGAAGCAAAAAGAATTCGAAGCTTTATTTACGAGCGATCTAACGTTTTTAGGAACTGTGACGGCTAGCGCGCAATTAGAAATTAAAAATAAATTAATTGTAACAAATGCTGAAAGCCTAAACGCTTATCGTATTAAAGCTAAGGGAGACGTCGTGCCGCAGGCGCGCCAAGGGGTAAACTAATGAGTAAACAAGTAAAAGCTCTTATTTTAACGGGCGATGGTATTAACTGCGAAAATGAAACAGCCTTAGCTTTCGCACAATACGGTTGCGAAACTAAAATCATGCACGTGCAAGATCTCATCGATCAGCCAGGAGAGTTAAATCACTATCAAATTTTAGCCTTACCAGGTGGTTTTTCCTTCGGTGATGAAATTGGTTCAGGTCAGATCTTAGCGTTAAAGCTTAAATATTCTTTAGGTGTGGCACTCACTGAATTTATCAATCAAAGAAAATTAATTATCGGTATCTGTAACGGCTTTCAGGTGTTAGTGCGTTTAGGCTTATTGCCAAAACCATTTACCGAAAGACAAATGACACTAACTCATAACCGCCAAGGTCATTTTATTAATAAATGGGTAAGCCTTAAAGTTCCTGAATCAAAATGTATTTGGACTAAGTCTTTACAAGGAAAAGAGATTCAGCTGCCGATCCGCCACGGTGAAGGAAAAATCACTTTTGCCGGTGATCAGGCTACGCAACATAATACTTTTCAGTCGTTAGTGGCCAACGGACAAATTGCTTTATCGTACACCGAAGATGTGAATGGCAGTTATCAGCAGATCGCAGGCGTTACCGATCCAACGGGCTGTATTTTAGGTTTAATGCCACACCCAGAGGCGGCCACGTCGAACTGGTTATTGCCAGACGGCACAGCCAAAAAATCAGAGCAAGCTTTGGGAACTCAATTTTTTATCAACGCAGTTAAGCACTGTGAGGAGATGTTGTAATGCAAACAGAAAACCTAGGAATCAAAAGAGCCTTGATCAGCGTTTCAGATAAAACCGGTATTGATAAAATTGCGAAGTTCTTATTCGAATACAAGGTTGAACTTATCTCAACTGGTGGAACTAAAAAATACTTAGAAGAGTTAGGTTTACCTGTAACGAGTGTTGAATCGTTAACAGGTAATCCAGAAGCTTTTGGTGGAAGAATGAAATCCATCAGCTTTCAGATTTCTTCTGGATTATTATTTCGCAGATACCATGAGCAAGATCAAAAAGAATCAAAAGATCTAAATATCAAGCCGATTGATCTTGTGATCTGTAACTTGTATCCGTTTGAAAAATATATGAATCAAAACTCACCCGAAGATGTGTTAATTGAAAACATCGATATCGGTGGACCATTAATGTTACGTGCCGCTGCTAAAAACTATGAATCAGTCACGGTTTTATCTGGTGCAAATGAGTACATGAACTTTATGACTCACTTTATGGAAAATAAAGCGA
This sequence comes from Pseudobdellovibrio sp. HCB154, assembly GCF_046267985.1. Classification (GTDB taxonomy): domain Bacteria; phylum Bdellovibrionota; class Bdellovibrionia; order Bdellovibrionales; family Bdellovibrionaceae; genus Pseudobdellovibrio. The sequence goes on from NZ_CP176530.1 coordinate 1,686,490, forward strand.
ATACAAGTTTTGAATTCAGAAGAAATCAAGCAATCAAAACCTTAGTACGCGTGGCTGAATACGATCAAGCCATCGCTCAAGAGCTAACTAAAAATTATATGCCAAAATTAAATCAGACTTTACGTTATGGTGAGAATCCTCATCAAAGCGCAAGCTTAATGATTAAGAATAATACTGACTCAACAATCACTTTAGCCAAAGCACAGTTTATTCAAGGCAAAGAATTATCTTACAATAACTGGATGGATGCTGATAGCGCTTGGCGCGTGATGAGTGATGTGGCTCACGCCTCACCAAATAAGTTTGTGACTGCGGTTATTAAGCACGCTAACCCTTGTGGTTTAGCTGCCACGACAGAGAGTTTTGATTCTTTAATGCAAGCTTGGAATGGTGATAATATCTCAGCTTTCGGTGGCATCATTGCTTGTTCTTATAGAGTAGAAGCAAAGCATGCTGAGTTTCTTACGCAAAATTTTATTGAAGTCTTGATCGCTCCTGAGTTCTCGCCTGAAGCTTTAGAGTTCTTCACAAAAAAGAAAAACGTAAGACTTCTTAAAACGCCAATTCGTGAATACAAACAAAAAGAAACGATGATGCGTTCTATCTCTGGCGGCATCTTAATTCAGGATGAAGATGAAAGATCTGCAAAAATTGAAGAAGTAAAACTTGTGACTCAAAATGCATTAACAGCTCATCATCAAGAGTTAGTCGATTTCGGCGTGTTAGCTTGTAAACATTTAAAATCAAACGGTATTGCGTTAGTTGCAAAAACTGACAAAGGTTTTTCATTAGTAGGCACAGGCATGGGACAACCAAACCGCCTCGACTCATTACGTTTATTAGCGGTTCACCGTGCGAAGATGAAAAATATCCCGATGGATCAAGTGTTAATGATTTCTGATGCGTTCTTTCCGTTTGCTGATTCAGTCGATGTTTGCAACGAAGTAGGCATTAAAGCGATCGTTCAGCCGGGTGGAAGTATCCGTGATAACGAAGTGATCGAAGCGTGTAACAAGTACGGTATCGCTATGGTGATGACTGGCGTAAGACATTTTCGTCATTAGAAGAGGGTAATATGGCTATTTCATATAAAGACAGTGGTGTAGATATCGATAAAGCGGATGTGTTTGTGAATAAAATTTCACAAATGGTAAAATCCACATACAACCAAAGTGTGCAGGCGGGGATCGGGGGATTCTGCGCTCTTTATAAAATGGATCAAGAAAGATTCTTAGCTTCAAGCACAGACGGGGTGGGCACTAAACTTAAATTAGCCATCGAATTAGATAAGCACGACACCATCGGTATTGATTTAGTGGCGATGTGTGTGAACGATCTTATTTGCTCCGGTGCCAAACCGTTATTTTTCTTAGATTATTTTGCCAGTTCAAAATTAGAACTCAAAACTTCAGAAAAAATTATCGAAGGTATTGTTGAAGGGTGTCTGCAAGCAAAAATGGTTTTAATCGGTGGCGAAACCGCAGAAATGCCCGGTATGTACCAAGAAGGTGATTATGACTTAGCCGGCTTTTCTGTGGGTGAGGTGTTTACGCATAACTTAGTCGACGGCACTAAGTTAAAAGCCGGTGATACCTTAGTGGCGATTCAAAGTTCGGGATTTCATTCAAATGGCTATTCGTTAGTTAGAAAGATCATTACAGATATCGCAAGTCAGAAGCTTTCAACTCAAGAACTAGAGCAGTTAAAAAAAGATTGTCTGACACCGACAAAAATTTACGTAAATAGCATTTTATCTCTTCTTACTAAATTTAAAGACAACGTTAAAGGTCTAGCAAATATCACAGGTTCTGGATTTTTAAATATCCCGCGTATGAATGAAAAATTCGATTACGAAGTCACGCAAACCGCAAGCTTACCCGCTTTTATGCAGTCAGTGTGCGCGATGAGTGGTTTAACAGAGTTAGAACTTCACAAAACGTTTAATATGGGCGTAGGCTTTGTGATCGCCACAGATAAACCAGAACAAGTGATGCAGGCCTTGCATGAACTCGGTGAAAAATCATTTGTTTTAGGACAAGTTAAGCCAGGTACTGGCAAAGTGTTTTTAAAAGGTGAAGAAATCGTCTAGAGGTAGAGCTTTGTCACGCGCTCTAACGAGTTACCATATTTAGAAAAAGATCCGCGCTCTAATTCAAAGACGCGGATTAAATCTAAATACCAGAGTGGCACGCGGCTTTCGCATTTAAGTTCTAAAATAGCTAAACTTTCGCTGCTTGCTCCATCGTCGAAAATTAACGATGAATCATAGCTCAGCATTTCACGGGGATTCGGCCAAAGATTAAAAGTGTTTTCTTCTTTGCATTTTAAATCCACATCAAAGGTAATACGAACGTAGTCTTCAACGTTTGATAGAAAGGCCCGGCGGCGGTACTGGGTTAAAACCTGCGGCTGAACATTGTAAATCTGAGCATAACTTAAAAACTTATCTAAATTCTTTTTTGAACCCATATCAATATCTTCAGGTTTGTACGTACCCTCTAAGACAGATTGAATATTCGGCGTTTTTACTTTGGCGCGGCTTTTTTTCACAAAGTCGGCTGTTTTCTCTTTAACTTCAAAAAAATACGGTGGTTTTGGATCATCGCCATAAGAACGAATGCGCATATTAAAACGTTTGGGGTTTACGCCATCGCTGTTATGGTAAAAGGTATGAACCGGTGAATCTAAATACAAAGAATTAATCGTATAGAAGCTATCCGGCGAAACCTCTGAATAATAATCCATATCACAATAAGCTTTAACGTATTCTGAGATAGGATCAACTAAGCGGTAAGGGATCAAGTACTTGATCTCGTAACGTTCAAAGAATAGGGGCGATACGCCAGCTTGATTATCTGACATACTTTCTAAGCTCAACGAGTGTAAGTGGACGTTCAGATTCGTACATCAAGGTTAAAACTTTCTCTAAGATCGAAGTTTTAAGAGAAACTAACTTAGAGTTCTTTTCGTACTTGTTTTTTTGCAAGCTTTGAATCGTTTGCAGATCAATCACATTATAGATGTTCTTTTTATTGTTTAAGAACTTATCTTCTTTAAAACTCGATTTTTGCAGCTCTTGAACAAGCTCGATGTCGTGTTTAAGAGTTTCTTTAATGTTTTTAAGTTCGTTAGCTCGCGTTTGTGTATTTGTTCGTTCAGTTAATAACTTTCTTTGCAGGTTGTATCTGTCAGAATAATACAGCGTTTTAAATTCACGTAAGAAATTTAAATTAAATACTGCCTTAATGCCGTAAGCGCCCTTGTCGTTATCTTTTTCGTAGTCTTTTTCATAAACTACTTCAAAGCCATCAAAAATCGCGGTGTCTTCAACGCGGTTGTATTCGTATTCGGCCATAGCTAATTTTGAATACAGATCATAAGATTTCGCTGACTGGGTCGCTAAATAGTTCGTGCTAAATGAATCGATCAGATTATGAATATTTTTAACATTAAGAACCGCTTCGCCAGGAACTTGCTCCCAAGTCATACGCATTTGTGCAAGTAATGGAACTAGTTCATTTTTCTGTTCATTGAGCTCAAGCCCCATGATTTGTTTTTCTTCGTCTTGAGCGATGATTTTCATGACTGTACTTACATCGGTATCTGAATTTTCATAAGTCGCCGTCAGTGTATCGCGAAACTTACTCATCCATTTGTTATAGTCTTGAAATTGTTTTTGTTTTTGCTTTACATCTAAAGCCTGAATGTAGCTTTTAATGTTATTAAGATCTGTTTCTGAATTGATAAACTGGCTATTCAGGGATTTAAAGCGCAAGTCGATCTCACGCACTTTTCCCCATTTTTGGTATTCTTCATAGCCAAAAAGTTTGAATTTTAAGGCGTATTCGTAAGTTTGTCCTTCTAAGTCTTTGTTCGCAACGCTTAGTTGCGCATCTTTAAAAGGGGATTGAAAGCCATAAGCTTTAACCGCGGCTAAACTTAGAATAGTTAGAAATAGTTTAGTGTGTTTCATTGATAAAATAATAAGGTTCGCTCTTACCTTCATCGAAGACGCCAAGGATTTCGTTAGCATGGCCAAGCGCAATACCCTCTAACTGATTTACCGGAAAGGTTTTTAAAAGTTTAAGGTGATCGCTAGCAAGTTTTGAAGTTTTCCATAAAGCTGAACAGTTGGCTTTTTTGCATGTTGTAGAAAGATAGTACGTGCCATCAGCATAAACTAGGTCGCTTAAACCCATTTGATTGCTTTCATCAGTTTCAGTTTTTCCATGAAAGTTTAATTTAGCCTCAACCGACACTTGTGATGCATGAAAGTATTTGTTCGTGAAGATATAGTCTTTATTCGCTAAACGCAGGATGTAGCTATCATCAGACGAGTTATGTGGAGATTTTAAAGCAAGCAAGATATCGTTTCCAATTAAAGTCATACCTTCGATATCAAGATCTCCGTTTTTAACAGTGCCAGCTTGAATAGTTAAACCCAAAGCATTTAATTCGGTATCTTTAGATTTACTTAAAGCATCCATTAAAAGCGGGCGTAATTGAAAGCTAGTAACAGCGGTTAATTCTAAACCGACTCGTTTAACTTTGACGATTAAACTACGGTTATTTTTAACATCACCACTCGAGTTACGAGATTGAGAAGACAATAAATAGATAAATTGGCCGTCTTGGGCAATCGATTCGATATCCATAATTTCAGATAGGCCAGAAACTTTTAACGGAGCGCTATCAATGCTACCATCGCGGTTCATTAAAAATAAAAGAGGCGAGTGAGTGTCATCTGTATCATCACTGATCACTAAGTACTTATTTAAATCGGTAAGCCAAATAGCTCCAGAAGGTTCAAACTTAGTGAGTTCATAAAGTGAATTGGGAATATCCATTTTCTTGAGTGAAAATTGGCTTGAAGTTTCAAAGCTAGAAAGTAATTCGCCTTTTGAAGCTTTGGCGATCGCCATAAAACTTAAGATAGGCTTAGACGGGTCAACGACAACTTTTTCACCGATTAAGAATTGATTGTTTTCACTTAAAGCTAAAGTCACTTCGCGGCCATAAGCTGTTACATTCTGGTACTTTAATAAGCGTAAAGGCATTTCAACGGTTCTGCGGCCAATACTTTTTACGACAGCTGTTGCAGTAACATCAGGACGTGCTGCCGAGCGAACTTTGACATGTTGGCCTTCAGTTAAATTCACATCAAGACTTTCATTGATAAAGCCAGTTACAAATGTTGGAGAATTGTTAGCTAAAGTCATTAAAGTGGCAAAGCCACCTACTTTTTCGCCAACTTTAAAATTGATTTGTCCAACCACACCATCAGCCGGCGAGAAGACATAAAGGTTTTTCTTCTTTTTTTCTAAGTAATCTTTTTCTTTAACCAAATCGTCGTATTCAGATTGCAATGGATTGGTAAATTCGCCAGCATTTTTAGAGGCGGCTTTTGAAGACTTAGGAATAATGCGTGCAAATTGCTTACGTAATTTAATCTCTGATGAAAGGCGGTTCATATTGAACTCGACTTCGCGAATTTTGGTATTTAACTCAGATTGATCAAGTTCTAAAAGCAAATCACCTTTGCGCACGTTCTGGCCTTGAATCACATGAATACGTTTAACTTCAACCGGGTATTCAAAGTTGATTTGTAACTCTTTAGAATCAGCGATTCCTAAAAAACCGATGCGTTCAACGCGAATCGAGTTGTACAACAAACCGCAGATGACAATAGCTGCGATAATCGAGGCGAAAATTAAATTATGATTCTTGCTCGTTACTTGTTTCATATTACATCCTATAAATCCACAACAGTTTCTTGCATCATCACATTGACAGCTTTAGCCGATGGAAGTTTTTGAACCTGAACAACAAGCTCGTGTGATGTTTTTCCTGGTTTAAATTTAATTTGGTAAGTGTAGTCGACACGGTCACCCTGAGCGACCTCGCGCACGTTAAGTAAATAGAAATTCGAACAGTTATCGCTTAACAGCTTCTCTAAGGCACGCACATCGTCGCCGCTTTTATCTAAGTTAAGTCTTAAAAGACCATCAAAATACGTCTCGTTAGCAAAAGGTGTTTTATGAAGAATCACAGCTACGACGGCAAAGGCGATAGTTCCAAAGACCGCGATAATGTAAGAGTGCGCTCCTGCCGCCAGACCCAAAGCCAGTGAAGCAAAGATAAAAAACATATCACGTGGGTCTTTAATATTAGTTCTAAAGCGCAGTAATGAAACAGCCCCCATCATACCGATACCGCGTGCTACGTTATCGCCAATGGCCTGCATAGCAATCGCTGTTACGATCGGGCTTAAGATTAATGAGTGAATAAAGTTACGTGAGTACGAAAGACCACGGAAAGTTTTAATGTAGGTAAAAGCAATCATACAGCCCATAACGAACGATAAGCAGAAGGCAAAAAGAATAGAGAATTCGCTTAAATGGGTTGTGGTTGAGTTTAAAACGCCGAAATCAAACATGGATAAGCCTCAAAAATACGTTAGTTTTTCGTTATTTTTTTCGTAGGTTTAAGTTTTCTCAAATTTAAGGGGCTCTATAAATCAAAATATGCTTATAGAGAATTCATTTCATGGAGCGTACAAAAATTGGACGGTCTTTTTTGGGGGCTTATAGTTCTAAACAAAGCTTCTTAACAGCCTCCAGAGAGCATTCCCAGTCTTTAGAACTTAAGGGATTTCCCTTAGGATCTAGATAGGTTACGGTGCCTGACTGAGTTTGGTGTCCTCCTTGGGACTTGAATCCAAAGCGAATATCTTGGTTAAAGCCGTTCTTTGCAGAAATTTGAAGGGTCGTGGTCTCAGGGGCACAAGAGATCTGGGTAATATCGTTTCCCATAGGGCGAATACCGTAGGGGATATGTTGATCCATAATTAAAGTAGGTCCGTTAAGATCTACTGATAAATTAAGGTAAGTCTGAAAAATATCGAAAGAATACCACACGCGACACAGGTTATAGCGACTGATCGTTGCAGCCGTCAGTTGAGTCATTAAAAGTAGCGATAAAAATAGAATAAGTTTTTTCACCAAAGTCCCCCAAGATCCGGGGAACCTGATGCAAATTTTGTTCTTAAGTAAATGAGATGTTTTCGGGGCTAATTTCCCGCGAAAGATTAACGATTACGCTCTCTGTGGTTTTCGTGTTTACCATGATTGCCCCCACCTTGGTGGCCATGGCCTTGGCGAGATTCAGAAGCGATCGTTTCACGAACCACAACAACTTTGATTTGTCCTGGGTATTGCATCTCTTCTTCAATGGTTTTTGCGATCTTTTCAGCAATCTGTAAAGCACCTAAATCATCGACCTGGCGAGAGTTCACTAATACGCGGCATTCACGTCCACCGTTTAACACAAACACGTCTGTGACACCTTGGAAGCGTTTAGAGATCTCTTGAAGACCTGTTACTTTTTGCGTGTATGTTTCCATCGTTGAACGACGGGCGCCTGGGCGTCCGCCAGAAATCGCATCGGCTGCGATCACTAAGAAATCCATATCAGCTTCAGGTTGTACGTCATAGTGATGGGCGCGAACCGCATGAACCACTTCAGGGTCTTCGCCGCGAGCTTCGATGAAATCCGCACCGATGACGGCGTGGGAACCATCAAACTGGTGATCTAAAGCTTTACCTAAATCGTGAAGTAAGCCTGCACGTTTTGATTTTTTAATATCCGCTTTAATTTCAGCGGCAAGAAGTGAAGCAAACCAACCCACTTCAGCACAGTGAAAGTATTGGTTTTGCGTATACGAATAACGGTAACGAAGCGAACCCATAACTTGGCGAACTTCAGGGTGAACGTTCTGCATGCCAAGTTCTTTAGCCTGAAGATCTCCATCTTTTTTGATTTGTTTTAACAATTCATTTTTTAAATTTTCGCCGGTCTTACGGATATGTTCAGGCGTTGTTGGTTTATTGTGTTTTTCAATGTCTTTAAACATTTTTTCAAACAAGCGGCGAGTTAATTCACGGCGAACCGGATCATAACCAATCACTTGAATATTTAACATTCTTTCTGGATCTGGTTTCTCATCAATAAAGATATCGCAACCTGTAACTTCCTCGACGGCGGCGACATTGTCTTTTAAGTTTTGACAGAAAAGTCCACGCACTCTTTCATCTGGAAAGTAACTTGAAGCAATATTTCTTTCTGTGCTCATTTCTTTTGTGAAGCGGTCGATACATAAACCTAAAATGCGCTTAGCTTTGGCTTCGCCAAACTCTTTATGTTCTTCTTCGGCAAAGTTAATGTAGTTTTCAAAATCTTGATTTGCTTCAGTGATTAACTGAGTTGTAATGTCGCGAATAACATCAGTTTCTTTAAGCTGAGTTTTGTTATGCAGTTGAGTTTGGTAGTTTTGCTTAAGCTGGTTTAATTTATCGACAAAAACCTGAAATGATTTTTGTTGGTCTGTTAAACGCATTGAAAGATCACGAAGCTCAGTCTCAAGTTTAAATAAACCGGCACGGTTGCCTTTATCGGTTTCTTCGTGCGTTTTTTTACGGTCTGCAATTTGTTGTTCTAAATCAGAACAACGGCCTTCCATTAATAAATGGGCTTCTTCGACTTTTCCCCATGCGGTTAATTCAATTTCCTGAATCACTTCATTGCGTTCATCTTCTTCAAGCTGGAATTGGTCTTGCGCTTCTTTAACGATATCGGCCGCTTCTTCTTTAGCTTCTTTAAGAACCATACGCTGAACAGCGCGAGAAATTGCAAAGATAACTCCGCCACCGAATATTAACCCGATAATAAAATTTAAAACGACATCTAAACTCATAATTAAATTTGTCCCTGAACTTCAGCCTCTACCATCGCTTCATGATCGGTAGCTGTTGGCTGATCTAAATATTTTAATTTCTGTAAAATCACTAATGTGAATAAGCCAACACCGATGGCCATGTAACCAACTGTTGGGTAATTTAATAAACGTCCATCTTTGGGATCAATTGTTACAATTAATCCAGCGATATAAGCACCAGCGGCCATCGCTAATGATTGAAGGCAGCTTAGTAAGCTCATAAATGTTCCGCGCTGTTGTGATGAAACTGCCGCCGAAACTAAAGCTTGTGCCGGAATCATACGAGAGCCTGCCGAGATAAAAAATAATCCCGCATACAGTAAGATCAACCAAAGACCATCACGACCTTGATGTGTGATAAGAATAATTGGCACAATCGAAAACATAATCGAGTAAAAATAAACTTTAGCTTTGCCGTAGCTGTCTGACATACGACCCACAATGGGAGCACTAAAGAAAGAACAGATTCCGCCGATCAAATAGATCCATGTTAATTGCTGTTCGCTTAAGCCCGCGTTAACAACCTGAGAAGTAGCAATAAACGGAATGATGCTAAAATGCGAAAACATCACAAAAAACATAAAAATCAAAGAAACACGCTGAACGGGTGATTGCAGAACAGAAACAACGGGTTGCCAGAAAGTCGTGCGTGGCACGTGCTGTACCGGTTGTTCATTTAAGTGCTGATTAATGCTTGGAACATATCTGTGAATGCCCACTAAGATAATTAAGCATAAAAGAGCTAAGAAAATAAATGGGGCGTACCACATCAGAGATTGTGATAAGAAAATTGAAAATGGAACACCCATAATTGAAGCGGCTGAAAAGGCTGTCGCTAAAAAGCCCATGGCCATGCCACGGCGTTTGTAATCAATTAAGTCTGACGTGATTGAAAGAATAATTGAATTCATCACGCCGCCAAAAAATCCTGTCATCGCACGAGCGATCAGTAGGCTGTGATAGTCACGCGCTAATCCGCAAAAAATTGTCGCTAAGGTAAATCCGGTAAATAAAAGCAGTAAACTTTTTTTACGATCAAAACGATCCATGTAAAACGAAGCTAGAAAACCTGAAAGACCGGCAAAAAATGTATAGCTTGAAACTAAAAGGCTGAACTGTTGCGCTTCGATATTAAATAAACGCATCAATTGAGTTCCCATCGGCATGATAATCATGAAATCCACGATGTGATTGAATTGAACAAAAGCTAAGACAGTTAATATTTTTTTCTCTAACGACGTAAACACAATCTGTAAATTCTAGCTTTTAGGAGTACACACTTGAAGGTTTTCTTTTGTGAACGTCCTGCGTTATGTGATACAAAATAAGAATGTGGTTAAAAATATTATCAACAGCAAAAAAAGCAGTTATTAGTTTTGTTATTTTCTTCTTCTTATTCTGGGTACTTATCTGGAATTTCTCTTTTGTTTTTAAGTCAAAAGTTGTTGGTGAAGTGCAAAAAATTGAGCATGTGTCTCCGCAAGCCGTGATTACTAATAATCAACCGTTCAACCCTCAGGTTTTTTCTTTTTCTGTAGCGATCAAAGATCTTCGCACCAACGAAATCCATATGGCTTCAAGTGAAGACCGTAAATGGGGTGCTGTTCAAGCTGGCAACTGCGTAGTGGCTGCGTTTTTTCCGTACCCACCATGGCAGTTATCTAAAGGTATGACAGATAAAAATGCCCGTTTATTGCAAAACTTCACCAACTGCGCCGACGTACCTAAAGACGAAGGCTTCTTAAGCTGGTTAAAGTTTTTCTTTTTGTTGTAGTATTTAGAGAAACTCTCAGCTACCGCGCCGAAAAAGCTTTGAATTTTAAAGAAATCCTGGAGGCGGCTTGGTGCATCTGGAATTGCTTTGCAATTCCAGATGATCGTTTGAGGGAAAGAGTTTTGTAGAAAAATTAATCTTATCGAGAACGAAGTGGTTTATACTTCGTTCTTACATTCTTAGAAACTAGCGAAAAATTGAAGTGACGATCGCTTGAGCGCGTAAAGATGCGGCCGAGCTTTTGTTCTGATTCATGCGTTGGTGGATCATATATGTGAGCGTTAACGCCATAAACACGATAAACCAATTTCTCATTTGCATATAGTGAAGCATGACATTCCCTTTTAAGACTTTTTTTCGTCTAAGTAGAGTTTAAAGTAATCCCAACCGCTGATGAGGCTTAATAAAACACTGAACCAAAGAAGTCCATATCCGATTATTTGGTTAGGAAAATAGGGATGTATTTCGTTCACCATCATGAAAGGAACGGCGATCATTTGTAAAGCGGCCTTCCATTTGCCTGTAGTTTGAGCAGGAATAACTAAGCCGTCAGCAGAAGCGGCAGCTCTAATTCCACCCACCAAAGTGTCGCGGGTTAAGAATAAAATCACCATCCACGGATCAACTAAGCCCTGCTTAAGTAAGATCACTAAGATCGCCATTACTAAAATTTTATCAGCTACGGGGTCTAAGAATTTACCAAGATTAGTGACTGCATTGTATTTGCGGGCGAAGTAACCATCGTAGTAGTCGGTAATAGAGGCTGCGTAAAAAAGAACGACGGCAATCCAATCAAAATAAAACTCGGGGTAGCTATCACTGTAGAGTAATAAAACAGCCACAGGAATCGTAGCAAAGATGCGGGCCACCGTAAGAATGAGAGGAAGTTTCTTCATCGCTTTGATCTTGAGTGAGCAGGGCCCCTTATGTCAAGATATGTCGATGTTCACTTTTTCGCGAATTATTCACGTTTATGAGACGGATTTAATGGGTATTGTTCACCATTCTAATTACTTACGCATTTTAGAAGAGGCGCGGGTTGAATGGTGCAGAAAGTTTGTTGCCCATGTACCGAGCGATTTCGATTTTGAGCATCAAAATATCTTTGATTTAACAGTGGTTGAAACGCGAGTGAAGCATAAGGCCCCGATTAAGTATTCCGACAATATGCGCGTTGAAATGCAGGCTCAAATCGACGGCATTATTTTGCGATTTCAATACAAAGTTTTAAATGACACAAACATTTGTGCCATTGCTGAAACAACCCACTGTAGTGTAAATGAAAAGTTAAAACCAAAGCGTCTGGCTCCCAAATACATTGACGCAGTTAAAAAGGATACCCCATGGACAGAAACCTGGCTTTAGAATTTGTACGTATTACCGAAGCAGCAGCCATTGCCTCAGCAAAATGGATTGGCTCTGGCCAAGAAAAAGCCGCGGATCAAGCCGCTGTTGATGCTATGAGAAAAGCTTTCGATTCTGTTCGTATGGACGGAACAGTTGTGATCGGTGAAGGTGAACGTGATGAAGCTCCGATGTTATATATCGGCGAAAAAGTGGGTAATAAGACTGACGATGCTCCAGCTATTGATATCGCGCTTGATCCCTTAGAAGGAACAACGATCTGCGCCACAGGTGGTGTTGGTTCTATTTCAGTAATGGCTATGGCTGAGCGTGGTGGCTTCTTACATGCACCAGACACTTACATGGATAAAATCGCCGTAGGACCTGCGGCTAAAGGTTGTATCGACATTGATAAATCAGCGACTGAAAATTTAAATCGTATTTCTGAAGCATTAAAAAAACCGGTGAACGAAATCACAGCGGTTATTTTACAACGTCCTCGCCATGAAGCTTTAATTGCAGAAGTTAGAAAAGCTGGCGCACGTATTCACTTAATCGGTGATGGTGACGTATCAGCCGCTGTTGCAGCAGCTTGGCCAGATTCAGGAATTGACGTGTTATTCGGTATCGGTGGAGCACCAGAAGGCGTTATCTCAGCCGCAGCTATGCGCTGTTTAGGTGGCGACTTTCAAGGCCGTCTAAAATTCAGAAACGAAGAAGAAAAAGAGCGCGCACTTCGTATGGGCGTTAAAGATTTAAATAAAAAATACACGTTAAATGAACTGGCTTCAGGCAACGTGATGTTCTGTGCGACAGGCGTAACAGATGGACCTTTACTTAAAGGTGTGAAAGTTTATCCGGGCCGCAAAGCACGCACGCATTCAGTGGTTATGCGTTCACAAACTGGAACAATCAGAAACGTAGAAACTTATCACGATTTCTCAATCAAACCTCAGGTTTAATTTTTGATGGAACTGATTTGTTTTAAATGCCAAAAAGCAAATAAGGTCGACGCTAAAGTCGGCTACCGCGAAGAGTGTTTGCACTGTCGCCAGGATTTGCATGTTTGCAAGAACTGTCAGTTCTATGATCCAAAAGCGTACAACGAATGCCGTGAACCATCGGCAGATGTGGTGCGCGATAAAGAGAAGTTTAACTTCTGCGATTTTTTTCAACCGTCAGGCAAAGGTCCTGCGATGGATGAAAAAGCAAAATTAAAAGCGGCGGCAGAAGCTCTGTTTAAGAAAAGTTAATTAAAAAGAATATCAAGGAAGAAAGGATATTTCATTATGGCAACAGCCCAGACATCGGAAGTTTTCAATTGCACTCCAGAGGAATTTTTCAAAATCGTATCTGATTTCGAAAAATACCCAGAATTTTTACCTGAAGTAAAATCTGTAAAAATCACTAAAAACGACGGTCACGTTAAAGAAATGGAATACAGCGTTTCTTTAGTTAAAACTTTTAAATACAAACTTCAATCGACAGAAAACGCTCCTTCGAAAGTGGATTTTCACTTTATCGGTGGCGATGTGTTTAAAACGATGAAAGGCTCTTGGCAAATTGCCCCAGAAGGTGCTGACAAATGTAAGGTTAATTACTCAGTTGAGGCCACTTTTGGGATGTTAGTGCCGGGCCCAATGGCTAACACGCTGGTCAGTGTGAATTTGCCGATTATGATTAATAATTTCAAAAAACGAATCAAAACAGTTTACGGGAAATAAGTCAGTGAGTAACGGAGATAACGACAAAAAAGATCCAAAGATCACCGATGCTATTAAGAAAATCTTAACGGCCGGTTCTCCCACAGACATTTCTAAAGAGCTTTTAACGACAGTTGTTGGCCAGGTTTTAAAAACTAAAGACGACATCACGTTAAAAGCGACCAATGAAATGATTTCTTTGATTCAAAAAATCGATTTCGTAAAAGAGTTTTCGAAATTTGCTGAAAATCACAAATTTAAAGTGACAGCTGAAATCGAAATCATGAAGAAAGACGATTCTAAAACTTAGGAGATAATCCTATGGCTACTTTTAAAACTTATAATCCCGCTACGGGAAAATTTTTGCACGAATATCCGTTTGCAACAGCAACGGATGTTTCAAAAGCTTTAGAAAACCTTCATATTGGCTTTAAGCGCTGGAGCACTTTGTCTTTTGCAGAAAGACAGAAGGTCTTGCGTCCAGCCGTTGGTTTATTTAGCCAGGCAAAAGATGAATTAGCAAAAATGATCACTGAAGAAATGGGTAAACCCTACGCTCAAAGTTTATCTGAAATTGATAAATCGCTTCAGTCGTTAGAATACATGTGTACAGCGCCGTGCCCTGAGCTTGATGTTAAACCTGTTAAAACTTTCTCTGATTCAGAAAAAGTAAGTCATCAGATTTATCACAAACCTAAAGGGGTGATTTTAGGTGTGATGCCATGGAATTTTCCATTCTGGCAGTCGGTGCGTATGATTTTTCCAGCACTTTTAGCGGGAAATACCGTGTTATTAAAACACTCTGAAAATACACCTTCGACAGGAAATTTAATTAAAAGAGTTCTTTCGCAAGTTGAAGTTAAAAATATTTTCGATCATTTGATCTTTGATCACAGTTTAACGGAATCAATTATTGCTGATAACCGCGTCGGTGGCGTAAGTCTTACGGGCTCTGTTAAAGCCGGCTATTTACTTTCCGAATACGCTGGTAAATATATGAAGCGCGGCGTGTTTGAGCTTGGTGGAAGTGATGCGCATTTAGTTTTAAGTGACGCGAATATTGAAAAAACGGCGTTTAATATCACTAAATCTCGTCTGCAAAATACTGGACAAAGTTGTATCGCGGCTAAGCGTGTGGTCGTTGAACAAAAAATTTCAAAAGCATTGATTGATCAATTGATTGTCAATTTTGACAAATATATCTGGGGCGATGTTTTAGATAAAAGCACCACTTTGGGCCCATTAGCTTCGGTTAGATTTAAACCTGAAGATGAAGCCCGTTTAGCTTACGCTAAAAACTTCTGTGAAGTTGTTTACGAGCGCCATCCTGATGAAAACATAGTTAAATCTTTGGGCACTGAACCTTCGCGGCAAGCTTTTGTACCTATTCGTATTTTAAAAGTTAGAAAGTTAACTGAGGAGTTTTTAAAATATTTAAAAACCACAGAATTTTTCTCGCCGACATTGTTAGTGTTTGAAGTGGCCAATCTTGAAGAGGGATTAAAGCTTGTAAACCATACGAATTTTGGTCTTGGTGGTTCGGTGTATTCAGAAAGTATTCAGCACGCCCAAGAGGTGGCTTTACGTTTTGAATCAGGCTTTGTGGCCATTAACGATGCGGTCGCTTCAAATGCGATGCTTCCTTTTGGCGGTGTTAAATCTTCTGGAATAGGCCGCGAGCTTGGAGCGCACGGATTTACTGAATTTACCGATATTCAAGTTGTCAGCACGACTAGATTTACATAAAAGTGATCTATGCCATGGAATGATTTTGAACATTCAATCTGGAAACAGCTTAAAAAACACGGTTTAGAAGACCGTGAATCGTTTATTTTAGCTGTTTCCGGCGGGCTTGATTCAATGGTTCTACTTCATGCTTTAAAAAAGCTAAAACCAAAAGCGCAATTGATCGTAGTGCACTTTCATCATGGCGATAGTGAAATCAAAGAAATTCAAACTTATCGCGATCAAGCTTTAAGTATGGTTAAAGCTTCGGCTGAGGCTTTAAGTTTACCTTTCTACTCTGGAAAATCGCTTGAAAAACTAACCAGTGAAGATGCTTTTAGACAACAACGTTTAAAATTTTTTTCGCAAATCAAAGCTGATTTTTCAGACGCGATTTTAATAACAGCTCACCATAAAGATGATCTTTTAGAGACCTGGTTACTGAAAATGATTCGCGGAACAGGGCCTGAAAGTTTAGAAAATTTTAAATTCTGGAATGGCCAAATCTTAAGACCGCTTTTAAATTTCACTAAAGCTGAGCTTGCCGAATACGCCAAAACAGAAGGTCTAACTTGGTTAGAAGATCCGACAAATCAGCAAAACGACTATCTGCGCAATTGGCTCCGTAATGAGTGGCTTGAAAGTTTGGCGAACAAAGTTCCCGGTTCACTCGGAAATTTGACCAGTTCGCTGCAACGTTTGGTCGATGAAATCCAAAAAGATGATGAGCCGATTGCTATTAGCTATGAGTCTTTAAAAAACAACTCCCAGACCAAAGCCTGTTTTGATCGCACAGAATTTCTGCAATTGAGTCACTCAGATCAGTTTAAAACGCTTGCGACGGCCTTAAAGGGCATCGGACAACGTGAGTTTTCTCAAGGTCAACTGGAAGAAATCATTAAGCGCCTCGACAAAAATCAAAAAGACCTCATATTTTCCGTAGCAGGTGTTAATTGGTTTATTAACGCGCAGCAAGTTATGCTAGAATTATCGTAAGCAGACTTCACAAAAAAGGACTTTAAAGATGAAGACGAATCAAAAAACACTCGCCCTATGGTTTTTTATTTTAATTATGTCGATTTTTGTTTTCCAGGCTTGGGAAATTAAACGTCAAAAAACAATTGTAGATTTTGATTATCCAAAATTTTTAAAAGCAGTTGAATTAAAAGAAGTTAAAGACGACTCAGTAATTTTCATGCCGGATGCGAAAGTTATCCGTGGTGAAATTAAACCTGAATTTGAAAAACGTTACTCGGGTCACAGATTTGAATTTTCTGGTGACACAGATAAAGCGTACGAAGAAATTAAAAAATTCGGTTACATCCCGAAATATGAAAACGCTCAATCAGAAAGTTTTCTATCTTCATTTTTTATTAATTGGTTACCATTGCTGTTAATCGTAGGTATGTTCATCTTTATCATGCGTCAAATTCAAGCGGGCGGCGGTAAAGCTATGTCGTTTGGTAAATCACGTGCGCGTTTAGTTGAAAATAAAAACCGTGTAACGTTTAAAGACGTTGCTGGTGTTGATGAAGCTAAAGATGATTTGCAAGAAATCGTTCACTTCTTAAAAGACCCGAAAAAATTCACTAAACTTGGTGGTCGTATTCCTAAAGGGGTTTTATTAGTAGGTCCTCCGGGAACTGGTAAGACTTTATTAGCACGTGCTGTGGCTGGTGAAGCCGGTGCTCCGTTCTTTACTATCTCTGGTTCTGACTTCGTTGAAATGTTCGTGGGCGTGGGCGCAAGCCGCGTTCGTGATTTATTCGAACAAGGTAAGAAAAATGCTCCATGTTTAATCTTCATCGATGAGATCGATGCTGTAGGTCGCCACCGTGGCGCCGGCATGGGTGGTGGTCACGATGAACGTGAACAAACTCTAAATCAATTATTAGTTGAGATGGATGGTTTTGAATCAACAGAAGGTGTAATCCTTATTGCTGCGACAAATAGACCTGACGTTTTAGATCCAGCGTTACTTCGCCCAGGTCGTTTCGACCGACGCGTTGTTGTGGGTAAACCAGATCTTAAAGGCCGCGAACAAATCTTATCTGTGCACATGAAAAAAACTCCATTAGGCCCTGATGTTGATGCGTCTAAAATCGCTCGTGGTACTCCAGGATTTTCTGGTGCTGATTTAGAAAACTTAGTGAATGAAGCGGCTTTAGTAGCAGCTCGTGCAGATAAAAAATACCTTGAGATGGAAGATTTCGAAAAAGCGAAAGATAAAGTCATCATGGGTGCTGAACGTAAATCTATGGTTATCTCTGAAGAAGACCGTAAGAATACAGCTTACCACGAAGCAGGTCATACTCTTGTGGGTATTATGCTTCCAGGTTTAGATCCTATTCATAAAGTGACGATCATCCCTCGTGGCATGGCTTTAGGCTTAACGCAAACGTTACCTGAAAAAGATGCTGTTTCATTCTCAAAACGCCAAGCTGAAAACTGGATCGCTTTTGCATTCGGTGGCCGCGCGGCTGAAGAGTTAATTTTTACTGATTACACAACGGGTGCTGCGAACGATATCGAACGCGCAACGGGTATGGCTCGTAAGATGGTGACTGAATGGGGCATGTCTCCGTTAGGTCCAATTGGTTTTGAGAAAAACGATGGCCCTGTATTCTTAGGAATGGGGCACGGATCAAATCAAAAACATTACTCTGAAGCGAAAGCCCAAGAGATCGATGCTGAGATTTCTAAAATCATTAATACAGGTTACGCTACAGCGGTTAAGATTTTAAAAGATCACCGTGAAGCTTTAGAGAAAATCACGCAAGCTCTATTAGAGTTTGAAACAATTGATGGTTCTGAAGTAGATATGCTTGTTAAAGGTGCTGCAGTTTCTGAAATTCATAAAGTGCGCGCTAATAAAAAAGAATCTAACTCATCATCATCTGGTGGCGGTAATCAAGGTATGATTATCGATCCAGATAATACAACACCGATTCCAACTGGTAAAAAACCAGTGCCTGTATCATAAAGCCAAGAATGATTTGTATTAGATGACATATTTTCAAACATTCTGGGAAAACTTGATATTTATTAGTTCACACCTAAGACTGCAGGATGTCTTTGACATCCTGCTTGTCTGGTTAGTTATTTACCGTGTGTTGATGATTATTCGTCGCACGGGTACGGTTCAGATTCTTTCTGGATTGGGTATTTTAGCTATCACTTACATCATGACAATTTGGTTTGAGCTATTTACGATGAACTGGCTTTTAGATAAGTTCTTCTCGAATTTATTCGTTATCATCGTGGTGTTATTTCAGGCCGAGATCCGTCGTGCATTAGCACAAATCGGAAGTCATCCGTTATTCTCAGATGTGTCAGCGGTGATGGAAACTCACATGGTTGAAGAAATCGCTAAGGGCGTGATTACCGCAGCTGAAAAGGGCTATGGCGCTCTTTTAGTGATCGAAAAAGACATCATGGTTGATTACCATATCGAAGTCGGCACTGAAATGGATTCGCGTGTATCTGCTGAATTAATTCAGTCGATTTTTCACCCACAAGCCCCTATGCATGATGGAGCGGTGTTGATCCGTTCTGGTAAAATTGCCTATGCGGGATGTTTTTTACCGTTAAGTAAAAATCCTGCTTTAGATAAAAACTTAGGAACTCGTCACCGGGCCGCGATCGGGTTAACCGAAGAAACTGACGCTTTAGTATTAGTTGTTTCTGAAGAAACAAAATCGATCAGTATCGTAACAAGTGGTCATATGCGACCAAACGTTGAACTCATCGATGTTCGTAAAGCTCTTTATGATGCTTTTGGTTTAAAATACAAGGTTCTTCACCATGAGAGTGCAACATGAAGCCGCAGATCGACAGAGCTCAAGTTCTTAAGTCATTTTTCTTTGATAACCTGAGTTATAAGGTTGTTTCGCTTTTTGTGGCTTTAATCCTTTGGATATCAATTCTAGGTCGTCGTGATTTCGTTACTACTAAAGAAATGAGTGTTCAATTAGTGTTGCCTCCAGGCTACATGGTCGTAGGTCAAAGCCACGATAAACTTCGTGTTAAGATTTCTGGTGCTCAACCTGTGCTTAAAAAGTATAAAGATAGTTTCAAAAAAGTCGTTTTTGACCTGTCTGACAGCGGTGAAGGTTTAGTTGAGATTGATGTGCCTAATAACCGTATCGATGTTCCAGAGGGAGTTAAGGTTCTAAACGTTAAGCCCAATGTAATTCGTGTTGAAATAGCTAAGATTAAAAACTAGAATCTGACGTTATGTCAGAGACGAATAAAATCACAGAAAAAAAAGTAACCAAATTATTTGGTACAGATGGTATCCGCGGAACAGCTAATCAATTTCCAATGGTGCCTGATGTGGTCGTTAAAGTCGGCCAGGCGATCGGTTATTTAATCCGTACCGGAAGAATTTCTTCAACTTCAAAAAATATGAAAGTTGTTATCGGAAAAGACACGCGTCTTTCTGGTTACATGATCGAACAAGCTTTATCGAGCGGTTTAAACTCAATGGGAATTTACGTTCAACTTGTAGGACCACTTCCAACTCCAGGTATCGGTTATTTAACACGCACGATGCGTGCGGTAGCGGGGATTGTGATTTCAGCTTCTCACAATGCTTATCAAGATAACGGTATTAAAATCTTCGGACCAGATGGGTTTAAGTTAGATGATTCTTTAGAAAAAGAAATCGAACGTTTAGTTTCTGAAGATAACTTATTATCTCTTCTTCCTCCGTCAAACGAAGTGGGTCGCACTCGTCGTATCGAAGATGCCCAAGGTCGCTATATCGTTCACGCTAAAAGCACATTCCCTCTTGAATACACTCTTGAAGGCATGCGCATCGTTTTAGATACAGCTCACGGGGCCGCTTATAAAGTAAGTCCTGCGATTTTTGAAGAGCTGGGTGCTGAAGTGATTCACTTAGGTTCGCAACCCAATGGCACAAATATCAATGATAAATCGGGCGCTTTACATCCAGCAAATATCGCAAACGCTGTTCGCCAATACCGCGCTGATGTGGGTATTGGTTTAGACGGAGATGCTGATCGTATCGTTATGGTTGATGACAATGGTCAAATCGTAAATGGTGATAAAATTATCGCGATCTGCGCCCTTCACATGAAGCAAAAAGGCGAATTAAAAAATAACACGATTGTTGTAACGCAAATGAGTAACTTCGGCTTAGAAAAGAAAATGACTGAGCTTGGAATTAAAACAATCAAGACAAACGTAGGTGATAAATACGTTGTCGAAGAGATGAGAAAAAATCATTACAATTTAGGTGGCGAGCAATCGGGTCACATTATTTTCTTAAATCACTCAACAACAGGTGATGGAACAGTAGCGGCTCTTAACGTTTTATCGGTGATGAGAGAATCAGGTAAAAAATTAAGTGAACTTGCTAAAATCTTTGAAGAGATGCCACAAGTTCTTATCAACTGCCGTGTTCGTAACCGTAAACCTTTAGATGAAATCAAAGGGTATAAAGAATTAATCGCTGAAAAAGAAAAAGAATTAAATGGCGATGGCCGTTTATTTATCCGTTTTTCAGGAACAGAGCCGTTAATCAGAATTTTAGCTGAAGGCTCAAATAAAGAGAAAATCTCAGCTATAGCTGAAGAGATCGCTTCGTTTTTAGAAAAAGAGTTAAGCTAATGAAAAATAAAGTTCGTTTAGGTGTAAATATTGATCATGCAGCCACTTTAAGACAAGTGCGTGGCGCGACGACTCCGTATCCAAATATGTTAGAAATGGTAAAATTGGCCAAAGCCGGTGGTGCCAAACAAATCACTATTCACTTACGTGAAGACCGTCGCCATATTCAAGATTACGATGTGATTTCTCTGTGTAAAAAAGCTTCTTTAGAAATTAACCTAGAAATGGGTGCTACTGAAGAAATGACGAAGATTGCTTTAAAAAATAAGCCAACTTGGGTTTGTATGGTTCCTGAAAAAAGAGCCGAGCTAACAACTGAAGGTGGATTAAACGTTTTAAAAGGTTTTAAAACTTTAGAGTCAATCACTCACAGATTAGCCAAAGCTAAAATTAAAGTTTCAATGTTTATCGAGCCATCAATTGCCCAAGTTGAAGCTTCAGCTCTTTGTGGAGCTCACGCGGTTGAGTTTCACACAGGATCTTGGGTTTTACTAAAAGGCGCAAAAAAGAAAGCTGAATATAAACGCCTAGTTGAAGCAGCTATCGAAGCTAATCGTTTAGGTTTGCGTGTGCACGTAGGTCACGGTCTTGATTACGCTCACGCGAAAATGATCAAATCACTTCCGCACTTAGTTGAAGCAAATATCGGTCATAGCCTTATCTGTTATTCATTAACTGATGGTTTAAAAACTTCAGTTCAAAAAATGGTGAAAGCCCTTAACTAATGTCGAGAGACTCTATCGTAGTTCAATCAATGTCTGATTGGGATAAAGTAGTTTCTGCTTTATCTGCAAAATTACGAGGGAAAAACCTATTTTTACTTGAGGGAGATTTAGGTGCCGGTAAGACCACGTTAGTTGGTCTTATCGCAAAAAAACTAAATATCCCGATGGTCAGTTCGCCGACTTTTTCATTAATTCAACAACACAGAAATCTGATTCATGTTGATCTCTACCGCTTAGAAAGTATGGAAGAGATTGATGCCACAGGTTTTTGGGAAATCTTTGAAGATGAGGATGCAATGGTCTTTGTTGAATGGTCATCAAAAATTTCAGACGATCTTTGGCCGCTGGACTGGGATATCACCAAAATCACCATCAATAAAAAATCAGACAACGAACGTGAAGTTTTAATTGAAACTGTATCGTAATGAATTTTGAAATTAAACCTATCAATCTCGCTCAAACTAAAGAAACATGTATTAAATTTCGCGAAGATTCATATGTTGTAAGCTTTGGTGATGCTAAAAGGTTTTACGAGGCTGATGGTAAAGGTGCTGACCGATATATCGAATGGTTACATTCTAAGTTAGAAAAAGATCCAGGCCTTGCAGTTCATTGTTTTTTAGATGGTGAACTGATCGGGCAAATTGAACTTGGATATTTAAAAACTGATTCTACCTGTGGCTATGTAAATCTATTTTATCTGATTCCTTCAGTGCGCGGAAAAGGATTGGGTGCTCATCTTGATATCTATGCGATTGATTATTTTAAAGCAAAAAATATAAAGCGAGTTATGTTAAGCGTAAGTCCAACAAATACCTCAGCCATTGCGTTCTATAAAAAAAGAGGATGGATAGAATTAGGTCCACGACCGGATCATCCCGAAGTTCATAATATGGAAAAAAGCATTTAAAAAATTAAACAGCTTTTTCCGAGATAGATTCTAATGTTGTGATGTCGTCTTGCGAAAGGTGAGTTGTTTTAAAGCCAACTAAAAAGCCTACAACTTTTGGTCCTAATTTGATCGCTGAAATACAAGCGTATTTGAAATCTAAAATTTTAAGACCCAATTGATTGATATTAAATTGCTCTGTGAAATGATTTTTATAAACATTAGCAAACGGATTTTCTTCATTTAAATCGTAAGAAAAAAGCATACGGTCTAAATCTTCTTTTTCAAGATCTTCATCCATTTTGTAAAGCTCAGTTTTTTGGTTCGAGTTCACTCTTAAAACCACGTAAGCATCGAAATTTTTACGAGCGATTTCTGAAAAGCTTCCGTGTTGAGTTTCTAAATTTTGCCAAACATGATTACCGGTCATGCCAGATTCAGAAACAGCATGAAGCGGAGTAGGTTGGGCCGCGGCAGGTTGCGGCGTCACAGCTGCAACAACAGGTTGCACAGGTTCTAAAACCTTACGCACTGGTGTATTAGAAATGAAAGATAAATTTTCCGGTGAACATAAAAAGAAAATGGCTTGTGGTAATGTTTGAAATTTTTCAGCATCATATTCAAGGCCTGCCACTAACAAGTGACCGTCCCAAGCTTGCAGCGGAATTAACTCAGAATTTAAAACAGTGTATTGGCTATAGCCTTCAACAAGTTCCATATGCTGTTTGCGTAATTTTGTAATTGATTGTTCATCTAATTTTTCAAGAACTGGAACGCCGTAAAAATTTGAAGCCCAGGCTTTATAATCATTCCAATTTAAAAATTTATTTTCGAGAGCGATTTTTAATTTTGATTTTTGCAAAAGCACAGGATCGCCCGAAGTTAAAAGCTCTTCGACTGATAAAATTGCGTCAGGAAAAAAATGTTCCCAGTTTTGCTCAAATCCCATGTTTTTAATATCGGACCTTTGCCTCGTGAAATTGAGGCTAAACAAGGAATTCGTTTTGCGCAGTCCAGCTCTGGCCCGGTAATTTCTACAAAAATGTCGATATTTTTGACGTCGCCATTAACCTTGGTCCGGACGACCAGTGTCTAACTAGTAGTTTCAGGAGGAAACTATGATTACAACACTTATCCAGTGGTTTTCGGTCGCAAGTTTTGTTGGGATGATGGCTTTTATTATGGTGCAAAACCGTGAAGTCCAATATAACGAATATAAGGCGCCGGTCGTTGAGGATAAGCCGTCTAAGAATGAACCTAGACCTGTTTATCCTCCACTTAAGAAAAAGCCCTACACTCGTTCGACAAGAATGGCTTAATAAAATAGCTCTTAGAATTTCTTATTGTTTCATTCTAACTGGTTAATTTTACATAGATAATCTTTATTGAAAAGGCGCAAGTCCTTTTCATTTTTTTCAATCTCGTGTAAAAGTCTTTAGCCATGCTAAAAGCTCCAATTTACTTAGACTTTAATGCGACAGCCCCGCTATCGCAAAAAGTGATTACCTCCATGCCACAGTTACTAGAACTGTGGGGTAATCCGTCGTCGATCCATTTAGCATCTCGTGGCCCAAAAACAATTCTACGTGAAACAAAAAAGAAATTAGCAGATTACTTTAAAGTATCAGCATTAGAAATTATTTTTAATTCAGGTGCATCTGAGGGTAACAACACCGTTTTAAAATCGGTATGGAATACTTATCGCCCGGGCAATCATTTTGGCCACGCTGTTAAAAATGAATTTTTAATTTCTTCAGTTGAACACCCAAGTATCACAAAGACCGCTCAGTTCTTAGAATCTGAGGGTGCTATCGTTCACTGGATTCCGGTAAATCGCGAAGGCGACTTAGATTTAAACTTTATCAAAGAAAAACTATCTGAGCGCACAGCACTGATCAGCTGCATGTTTGCAAATAACGAAACAGGTACGGTGTTTCCGATTAAAGATATCGTAGCGTTAGCTAAAACTAAAAATGTGTTAGTGCATTCAGATTGCGTGCAAGCTTTTGGTAAAACTGATTTTACTCTGACTGATCTAGGCGTTGATTACGCGACCATCTCAGCTCATAAGTTCTATGCCCTTAAAGGTTGTGGAGTATTATTTGTTCGTAAAAGCGCGCCATATATCAATCTGGTTCACGGTGGCGGGCAAGAGCGTTCACGTCGTGGTGGTACAGAAAACATCTTAGGTATAGCATCGCTTGGTGTAATGCTGGATCAGTTGTCAGAAGTTTCTCAAAAAGAAACTGAACTAAAAAAACTTCGTGATTATTTTGAAGCTGAAATCAAAGCGCAGATTCCAAATATTTCAGTAACCTGTGCAAATTCAAAACGCTTAGCCAATACATCAAGCTTAGTAATTACAGGTGTAGATGGAGAAACGCTTTTAGTTTCTTTAGATCTAAAAGGTTTTGCTGTGAGCACAGGAGCTGCTTGCTCAAGTGGTAACCCAGAACCAAGTCCAGTGTTATTAGCGGTTGGCTTAACTCGCCAAGAAGCTCAGAACTCTCTGCGTGTAAGTTTTGGTTGGACGACAACACAAGAGCACGTCGATTTATTTATTCACCAATTAGTTGAAATTGTTGCGCACTTAAGAAGCGTTAACGAAATGGAAAGCACAAATGTCTAATACGGCAAAAAAGAAAAAAGTTTTAGTAGCTATGAGCGGGGGAGTTGACTCTTCTGTGGCAGCGGCACTTTTAAAAGAACAAGGTTACGACGTCGTAGGTGCTACGATGCAGGTTTGGGATTATACAAACTGTGATATCACAGAAGGTAATGGAACTTGTTGTTCATCACTTGATGTGGATGATGCTAGATCCGTAGCTGATAAGTTAGATATTCCGTTTTATGTTTTAAATTGCGAAGCGAAGTTTAAAGCTTCGGTTATTGACCCGTTTGTAAATGCATACCTTCAGGGTCAGACTCCACTTCCATGTGTAAACTGTAATACGTATTTAAAATTTGACCACTTAGTTAAAAAAATGAAAGAGCTTGAGTGTGATTACTTAGCAACAGGTCACTACGCACAAGTTATCCAATCTGCCAATGGCGAATACCAAATCAAAACTTCTGAAGATGATTGGAAAGATCAAACTTATTTCTTATTCACGATTGATCCAGCGATTGTTCCCAAATTATTATTCCCGGTGGGTCATTTGAAAAAGCCTGAAGTTAGACAAATTGCAGAACAGCAAGGTCTAGTTGTAGCTAAGAAAAAAGATTCGCAAGGTATCTGCTTTGTTGGAAACATGGGCTACGATAATTTTATCAAAGGCCAAGTGTCAGAAGCTGTTTTAAAATCAAAACGTGGCGTTATCAAACGTTACCCGTCAAACGAAGTCATGGCTGAACACGATGGTATTCATCACTACACGATCGGCCAATCAAAAGGCTTAGGCATGACTTATCACGAAAAATTATTCGTACTAAAGATTGATGCCGCTGATAACACTGTTTGGGTAGGCGAAGAGAAATACTTGTTCCACGACGAAGTAGATGTGATTGAACCGCACATCATCAGCCAATTTAACGATGGCGAAGAATTATCAGTTAAGATCAGATATCAACATAGAGGCTCAATCGCCAAAGTTGTTAAATCTGAAACAGGTTACAAATTAAAATTCAAAGAACCACAACGTGCGATCACTCCAGGTCAAGCGGCTGTGTTCTATTCACAAGAAAAAGTTCTATTAGGAGGCGGATGGATCAAAATCTAACGACATCTCAGTCTCAACAGAATGATTTCGTGGTGCACACATTTGGTTGTAAGGTAAACACTTACGACGGCGGTCTTATTCAGAAGAATATGGCAACGAATGGTTTTAAATTGGGGATTGGTCGCTTAAGTCTAGATAATCTAGATAAAGCGAAAACGCAGATCCATATTTTAAATACATGCGCTGTTACTGCTGAAGCCACGAAAGAAGCTGTTAAGACAATTCGTAAAATCAAGGCGCAACAACCATTTTCAACAATCGTTGTGACCGGCTGTGCAGCCCAAGTCGATACGGGGGCTTTTGAAAACTTACCCGGAGCTGATTTAGTTATCGCTAATTCGCACAAAGGTTTGTTACCTGATTTATTAAAAAAGCATTTTCGTGGTGAGCTTCAGCAAAAGACCTTTAAATCAAATATCTTTAAAAAAGAAGAACTTGAAGCTGACGGTGGCGAAGAGGCTTCGCACACAAGAACGTTTTTAAAAATTCAAGACGGCTGTAATTCGTTTTGTTCGTTCTGTATTATTCCTTATGCGCGCGGTAAGAGCCGTTCAATTTCAATTGCTCATATTGTAGAAAAAGTGAATCAAGTTGCCGCTGAAGGCAAAAAAGAAGTTGTTCTAACTGGCGTTCATATCGGTGATTACGAAGATAATGGCAAAAATATGGATGATCTGGTTGAGGCGGTTTTAGCGAAGACAACAATCTCGCGTATTCGGTTGTCTTCGTTAGAGCCAATTGAAATTTCAGATCGTTTGTTAGCAATGTATGAAAATCCGCGTTTATGCGCGCACTTTCATATGAGCATTCAGTCTGCCGACACAGAAACTCTTCATCAGATGAAGCGTAAATATTCGGAAAACGAAGTCGAGGTTGCGTTACATAAGATTTCTAAAGTTAAAGATGTGTTTGTCGGAATGGACGTGATCGCAGGATTCCCATCTGAAACTGAAGAGCAATTCGAAAACACTTATAAACGTTTATCAGAAACTCCGTGGACAAGACTTCACGTGTTCCCGTACTCAGAGCGCTCAGGCACACGCGCGGCGATTATGGATCAAGTTCCACATCATGTTCGTAAAGAACGCGCAGCCCGTTTACGTGAATTAAGCTTACACCGCTTTCAGGCTGAAGCTTTAAAACAAGTAGGTAATATTCACCAAACATTAATCTTAAATAAAGCCTCAAGAAAAGCTGAAGGCTTAACGCGTAATTACTGGCCGGTGCGTTTAAATTTATCTGAAGAAAAATTAAAAGAGCTATCAGGTCGTGAAGTGCAAGTTAAAATCACAGGTGTAAACTTTGAAACTGGCGAAGGCCAGCTTGAAGGAGTCATTTTATGATTCAACAAAGTTTAGAGCAAGTGATCGGCTACAAATTTAAAAATCGTGATCTTCTCATTGAAGCTTTAACGCACAAAAGTTACTGCATTAATGAAAAGAAAAGACAGTCACACAATGAACGTTTAGAGTTCTTAGGTGATGCGATTTTAGGTTTTGTCTTAGCTGAACAGTTAATGCAGATCTTTCCGCAAGATAATGAAGGTCTACTTTCAAAAAAACGCGCAAGCTTAGTGAATCAAGATGTTCTGGCTAAAAAAGCTTTGGCCTTTAAGTTAGATAGCTTGTTAATTATGGGTCCAGGCGAAAAAGAACAAGAATCAAATTTAAAACCAAGAATTCTCTGTTCAGTCTACGAAGCCGTTTTGGGAGCCGTGTATTTAGATTCTGATTATGCCCAAATAAAAGCTTGGGTTCAAAAAGAATTTAAAACTGATATCGAACAAATTAAACCAGACCTTGAATTTGAACGTGATTACAAAACACGTCTTCAAGAGCTGACACAAAAATTAAAATTAGGCACTCCTGAGTATCAATTAATTGGTTCTCAAGGCCCGTCGCATAACCCAGAGTTTTTAGTGGGAATTTTTCTTAATGAAAATGGTAAATCTGTAGAGAAATTCCGCGCGACAGGAAAAAGCAAAAAAGCTGCCGAGCAAAGTGCCGCTCAGCAATTAATTCAATCGTTAGAAACTGAGCAAGTTAAAAGGAAAAGTGTATAATATGGCAAAATCACCATTCAGAGCCGGATTTTTAGGTCTTATCGGACAACCGAACGCAGGTAAGAGTTCGTTATTAAATTTTTTGGTTAAAGAAAAAGTATCAATCGTTACTCCAAAACCACAAACAACGCGTCGTCGTATTACAGGTCTTCATACAACAGATGAAGGTCAAATCGTATTTATCGATGCGCCAGGGTTAGTTAAATCAACATCTGGTTTAAACACATTCTTAGAAAAAGAAGCGCATGACGTTATTAAGTCGTCAGATGCAATCGTTGCTGTTTTGTCTGTAGCTGAAGACACTGCGGAAAGAAATGAAGAAATCTTAGAACTGGTTTCTAAATCTAGAAAACCATGGATTGCAGTGATTACTAAAATCGATCTTAAAGAAACTGAACACCGTGTAATGATCACGCGTGGCCTAGTAGAAAAATTTGGCGGTAAAGCACTGACAGTCTCAAATAAAAAACACGGCGAAGCTGATCGTCAGGAGCTATTAAAAGAACTGATTAAGATTTTACCAGAATCAGAAAAGCCATTATATGATCCGGAAATGTTCACGACCGAGAATGTACGCGATTTAGCTGAAGAGATTATTCGCGAAAAATGCTTTGAAGTATTAAATCACGAAATTCCGTACCAATTAGCGGTGCAAATCAGAAAATTTGATGAAAACGCTAAGCCATGTCCAAAAATTTACGCCGACATTATGGTGGGTAAAGAATCGCACAAGCCAATTATCATTGGTAAAGGCGCATCTGTGATTAAGCAAATCGGTCAGATCTCTCGTAAAGAGATCGAAAGCTTAATGGGCGAAAAAGTGTATTTAGAATTAAATGTAACAGTTAAAGAAAATTGGTTTGAAAACAAACAAACCCTGAAAGAGTTGAAGTATGTCGTTGATTCAGAATAGTGGAGATGAGGGTTTTGTAGATTCGCCAAAGGTAGCCATCATTGGTCGCCCGAATGTAGGTAAATCTACGTTATTTAATATTTTAACAGACTCACGTAAAGCCGTTGTAAAAAACCAACCAGGCGTAACTCGTGATATCTTAATCCAACCGGTTGATGTGTGGGGGAAGAAATTTGATCTTATCGACACAGGCGGGGTAACAGAAGCCAGTGACTTATTCTCTAAATTAATCAAAGGCCAAGTGACTGAGTTCTTATTCTCAGTAGATTACATCGTATGTGTAATGGATGGTCGTGCAGGGCTTGTTCCTGAAGATCGTGATATTATCAAAATCGCAAAACAAACGGGTAAGCCGATGCTGCTTGTGATCAATAAAGTTGATCGCGCCCATGAAGCCGATCTTCAAAAAGCTGACTTCTATGAATTCGGTCTTGATGTGATTGATGCAAGCTTTGAACAGCGTCGCGGCGTTGGTGATGTGCTTGAGTGGATCGTAAAAATGGTTCCAGAAGTTCCTAAAGAAATTGGTAAATCATTACGTATTGCCATGGTGGGTAAACCAAACGTAGGTAAATCTTCGCTTTGTAACTGCTTATTAAAACAAAACCGCATGTTAGTGAGTGACGTGGCTGGAACAACAATCGATTCAGTCGATGCTCCGTTTCACTACAATGACCGTGATTATATGTTGGTTGATACAGCTGGTCTTCGCCGCCAATCAAAACGTGAAGAAGATATCGAAATCATTTCAGCGTTTAAATCACAAGAATCAATCCGCAGAGCAGATGTGGTGTTGTTGGTTATTGATGGCGTATTAGGTCCATCAGAGCAAGATGCCAAGATCATGCAAGCCATTTTAGATGACCACAAAGGTGTTATCGTTGTGGCGAATAAATCTGACTTAGGTCAGGAAGAAGTTGAAAGATACCGCGAAACATTCCGCGCGCAAATCGAGCGTGTATTTCACTTTTTCGTAGATGTTCCGGTGGTGTTTACAAGTGCCTTAAAGTCACATGGTATCAAAGATTTATTCGATGAAATCGAGCGCGTGGCTGATAAGCGTGGTCTTAAAATTTCAACGTCTGAACTTAATGATTTCTTCTTTGAAACTATCCGTAAAGCACCAGCTCCGGTTTGGGGTCACACAAACGTTAAGTTTTACTACTTAACTCAAACGTACCAAAAACCACCGGCATTTATCGCGTTTTGTAACCATCCAGAAGGTGTTGATAACTCATACCGCCGTTTCTTAATTAAAAATATGAAAGAGCGTTTTGATTTACACGGAATTCCTATTAGAATTTTCTGTATGAAGTCACGTCGTGGTGGTGAAAGTAACTTATAATGCCAAACAATAAATTCACTGGAAAAATTTTGTGGCGTAACAGATTCGCCTTTTATCTACTGGCCGTGGGTTCTGCCTGCGGTCTTGGTAATATTTGGCGCTTTCCTTACGTAGCCGGTGAAAACGGGGGCGGGGCCTTTATCCTGCTTTATTTATTGTTAGCGTTTACTGTGGGTGTATCGATTCTGATTGCTGAATTAATGTTAGGTAAAAAATCAGAAGCCAGTCTTTTAAAAATCACTCACCGCGTATCGACCACTCATAAAAAACCGTACTTTTGGATTTCGCGTTTAACATTGTTTATCACACTGGTGATTTTATCCTATTATTCGGTGATCAGCGGTTGGGTTCTTCACTATATCA
Source organism: Pseudobdellovibrio sp. HCB154 (assembly GCF_046267985.1). Classification (GTDB taxonomy): domain Bacteria; phylum Bdellovibrionota; class Bdellovibrionia; order Bdellovibrionales; family Bdellovibrionaceae; genus Pseudobdellovibrio. The sequence continues at coordinate 1,717,459 of NZ_CP176530.1, forward strand.
CACAGTTCGTTGTGGGGTTCTTTCGTGGAGACACTTTACATTATATTTCTTCGTTAAACATGAAAGTCTTAACTGATAACGGTTGGCTTCAGTTTGCTTTAGCTTCGGTACATTTGATTGTGGCAGGGCTTATCGTTGGTCAGCGTATTACAAATCGCTTTGAAAAGATTCTTACGACTTTTATTATTCCGGTGTTTGTCTTTTTATTTGCGATGTTATTAGTGCGTTCGCTATCGCTTGATTCAACGCCTGAAGTATTACGCTTTATCTTTTACCCGGATTTTTCAAAACTTAATTTACGCTCATTAGGACATGCGATTGGTCACGTGTTTTTCACGTTATCTATCGGAGTAGGGGCGTTAGTTACTTTTGGATCTTATTTTAAAGCTGAAGATCATCTTCCCAAGGTGGGCTTTCGCGTGATGATGGTCGATGTGATGATCTCTTTATTCTCGGTATTATTAGTATTCCCGATTGCTTTTAGTATAGGTGAAAAACCATTAACAGATCCAAGTTTATTATTCGAAGCTCTGCCAAGATTGTTTATGAAAATCCAGTTTGGCGCGCTATTTGGTCTGGGATTTTTTATCTGTCTATGGGCTGCGGCCTTAAATGCCAGCGTGGGTTTACTTGAAACACTCGCTTCTAATTATTCTGAAAGATATTTAAAATCTGACCGTAAAAATTCAATTTGGTTAATTACAGTTATCACTTTAGGTTTTACGATTATTCCGGCTTTTTCGGGCTCAGCCTTAAAAGACGTAAAACTATTTGATCAAACGCTATTAGAAAATATCGATTCATTCTTAATTAACTATTTACTTCCGATTTCAGGTCTGGGAATGGCGTTTTTATTTTTTAAAGCTCTGCCTTTAGCGGATCAAAAAGATCTTTTCTTAGATGAAAAAACCGAATCAAGTTACGCGTTAATTAATTACTGGCAGGCGATTTTAAAATTTGCAGCTCCGATTCTTATCGCAGCCGGGATTATTCTTCAGATTATCGCATTAGTCAGAGGTTAGCTTCAGCTTCTGCGAAGCTAGTTAAAAATTAGTTCCAAGAATCAGATTTACTTCAAAGATATCACCATCCAAGTGAGGTGATACTTCTTTCGGATTTGGTGTTCCAGATCCGCCTTCGTCGATAAAGTGATTATTTTCGTCTGGAAATTGCACGAAGTTATAAAGCGCTTGGGCTCCGATATAAAAACGGCGCTGCACCATAGGAATCTCAATACCACCGCCTAAGCGAAAACCCACAACTTTATCAGGGTCATTCGCAAAACTTTCATCTAAGTTGTAAGTTCTGACAAACATGCCTGTTCCTACAAGTAGGTAAGGATTTAGATCGGCAAGACCTTTTGTGACATTGTCGGTGTTAATGTAATACTTTAAGTGAATATCAAAAATTTGAATATTAACTGTTCCTGAATAAGTTTGGCTCACATCGTTGTTTTGCAAGCTATCATAACTTTGAAAGAACACGGCATGATCAGCAGTCGTATAACTTAGGGCTGCGGCTAAGTTTAAATCGAAAAAGTAACTGAACTGAACGCCGTAGTCCAAAGACGGATCGTAACCTTCAGCGAAACCTTTTGTGAAGCCACGGTAGCCGGCTAATAACCCTAAAGTCAGGTAACGGCCGTTGCGTAAAAAATGGATATCAGCTTCTTCATCAGTCTCTTGTTCGAACTCATTGTAATCTGAAAACGGGTCAAAAGAATCATCAGCTTCAGGAGTTGTTGTCTGGGCAAAAGACTTCGTCGGAATAGGTGCACTTGCTGTGACTAAAACGAATGCAAAAATGAATCTTAAGATGTGGCTCAAAAGCTGTTTTTTCATGGTCTTTCTTAATCCTAAGGGCGTGCCCAGTGTTTTACAAGGGTTAAGTCTTGAGGCGTTAGATTTTCAATTCTTCAATTGTGCAAAGTGGGCTTGGCTGGTTTAATTTTTACTATGCTCAGCTCACTGGTAATTTCATCTAGCTCAACTGCTGTAAAATTTAGCTCGCTTTTTAGATCCCTCGGCGTTGAGGTTTCGTTTCTTATTCTAGATCACGCCAAAAATACGAACTTTGCTCCTTTTAACGATCACCGTATGTACCACCAAGGTGTGGTTCATTACTTAAATCCGAATGACAACACATTGCCGGCTCATAAAGAAAATTATCAGCAGACTGAAATGTTTTGCCAGCGCTTAAAAAACTATTTCTTAGAGGATTTGCGTTTTAAAAAGCCGGCGCCGCAAAGTTTAGTTGTGAGTGAGTCAGATGCTCCGATTCAGTTTTTTGATAAAGACGATGTTGTTGATCTTAAGTACAATAAAAATCTTAAAAATATTCAACTTGAAATCAAAAACAAAGGGCTTGTCAGTTTTGATCACTTATTTGCCGAACAGACTGATTCTTGCTTAGAGTTTATTAAAACTAAATCAGATTCGTTAGTGAAGGAACGTAACCGTTCGGATTTAATCTGGACTTGTTACAATTACAAACTTTCATCTGATTTTTCGCGTGAAGATTTTTGGTTTTTAGAAAACAGTAACTATCAATCTGTTTTTGATAATTGTTTTTATCTTCAGCCGCGTAAAAATGAGCTGAGTGCTTGGGCTTTGATACCTGATCATCAGTATTTAAACCAGCAGTTTCATAATGACTTTCAAGAGCGTCTTCGTAAAAAAATCGAAGCGAGATTTGGCTTTATTAGTCTTTCGTTTTTAAGTGTTAGTGAGTTGACGGTTCATTTGATGAATAGTCAAAAGATGGCGGTTGATGAAAATAATCGTGTGTCAGGATTTCCGTGCTTTAGTTTTTACTCGAGCGACAACGTTTTTGAATGGTTTAACCATTTTTCAAAAGAATTTAATAAAAAGCATAAAATAAAAAATGCAGATCAAAGGGTATAGGTCATGATTAGTCGTTATCAAACCGAAGAAATGAAAAATATTTTTCAAGAAGAAAATAGATTTCACTACATGTTACAGGTTGAAACGGTTGTGGCCGAAGTGCAAAGTCAAAAAGGCCTTATTCCAGTTAAAGCTTATCAAGATATTAAGAAAAAAAGTCAGATCAACTTAAGTCGTATCTTGGAAATTGAAAAAACCACAAAACACGACGTGATTGCTTTCGTAAGCCAAGTGGCTGAAACAGTAGGGCCTAACGGTCGCTTTATTCACTTTGGTTTAACAAGTTCAGATGTTCTAGATACAGCTTTAAGTTTACAGATGTCTGATGCTTTTAAAGTTTTAGAAGCCGAAGTTAAGCTTCTTAAAGCCACAATGAAAAAGCTTGTTAAAAAGCATGAAAAAACAGTTTGTCCGGGCCGCACACACGGTATTTTTGCTGAGATCACAACTTTTGGTTTTAAGTTGGCTGGTTTTTTATCTGAAGTAACTCGCGCTGAAGAACGTATTAAACGTGCCCATGAGCAATTTAAAATCTGTAAACTATCAGGTGCTGTCGGAACATCAGCTTCATTTGATATGGAAATCGAAGCCCAAGTAGCGAAAAAATTAGGTTTAACGGTAGAACCTTTCGCCACACAAGTTATTCCGCGCGATCGTCATGCTGAAGTGTTTATGTCGTTAGCCTATATGGCTGCTAGCTTAGAGCGTTTAGCGATTGAACTACGTCACTTACAACGTAGTGAAGTTTCTGAAGTGATTGAAGGATTTACTCCTGGGCAAAAAGGCTCTTCAGCTATGCCGCATAAGAAAAACCCGATCAGTGCTGAAAATATCACAGGTCTAGCTCGTTTAGTAAAGGGCTATGCGTGGACAGCGTTTGAAAATATTCCGCTTTGGCATGAACGCGATATTTCGCACTCGTCAAATGAGCGTGTGATCTTTGCAGATAGTTTTACGGCCTGCCATTACATCGTTCGCCGTATGAATACGCTTTTATCTGGTCTTTATGTAAACACAGATAAAATGCTTCAGAATTCTCACTTGTTAGGCGGTGTTCTTTACAGTTCGCATTTGTTACTTCATTTAGTTGAGAAACATAATCTTTCTCGTGAAGAGGCGTATACGATTGTGCAAAAGCTAGCACACGGTTTAACAGATAGTGGCCATCTTAAAGAGGCCATTGTTAAAGATAAATCACTTAAAAAATATTTTACTGAAAAAGATTTAAAAACATTATTTTCAGGCGATCGCTACGTTGATGCGATTCAAAAAAGATTAAAGAAATATGAAAAAAACATCTCGTAAATCATCAAAATTAGACGCCTTTTTTCTTAAAAGGGGCGATATCGTTGATATCGTTGCGCCCGCTTCAGCTTGCTCGGAAGAGCATTTTCGCATGGGCGTAAAATGGATTGAAAGCATGGGGTTTAAACCACGCTTTAATGCTCATCTTTTGCAGCCTGACTTGTATCTTTCAAATTCAGATTCATTTCGTTTTCAAGATTTAAAAAAAGCCCTATATGCTAAAGATTCAAAAGCGATTTGGTGTTTACGTGGCGGTTACGGCAGTTTTCGTCTGTGGCCAGACTTATTAAAACTTTCAAAAAAAGCGCCACCTAAAGTTTTTATCGGCTTAAGTGACATCACAAGTATGCATCAGTTCTTAAATCAAAAATGGGGCTGGCCAACACTGCATGCCTCTTTGTTAGACCGTGTGGGGCAAAACAAACTTCCGGCTGATGTTGAACAGGAGCTTGTTCAGGTCATTACGGGCGAGAAAAACGCCGTTTCGTTTTCTAACTTAACGCCAATGAATGCTTTAGCTTCGAAGAAAAAAGTGATTAAGGGCACAGTTCGCGGCGGAAACCTATGTACGTTTATGGTTTCAATTGGAACTAAACTTCAGCCGAAATATCAGAAAAAAGATAATGTGATTTTATTTTTTGAAGATATCGGCGAGCGTGGTTATAAAGTTGATCGCTTTTTACAACACCTAAGTCAGGCTGAGGCTTTTAAAAATGTAGCAGCTATTGTCTTTGGCGATTTTGTTGATGGATTAGAATCTAACGGGCAAAGCTTAGTGCAAGAAACGCTTATGCGCTTTGCTAAGCAAACAAAAATTCCGGTTTTTTCAGGAGTTGAAACAGGGCACGGAGTCATCCAGCGTCCATTATTTTTTAACTCTAAAGCAGTGCTAACTTGTGACAAAAACCCTAACATGATAGTGTATTCACCATATGCGCCATAACAGTATTGAACGAGCTTTAATTGAAAAACTACAAACCGCTATTCAGGATGTAACTCCTGGGGTCGTTGTGCGGGCTTATCATCACGGGCGCATGATCTGTGATGTACAAGTTGGTCAGACTTATCCAATTTATGATTTAGCGTCTTTAACGAAAGTGATCTTCACGCAGCAAAGTATTATGCGTGCCTATGATCAAGGTCTTTGGAACTTAGAAACAAAAGTTAAAGATATTTTACCTGATTTTGCTTTTGATCAAATCAAGATCACTGAGCTTTTAACTCACACATCAGGCCTTGAGTGGTGGAGACCTTTTTACAAAGACATTCGCTTAAACGACACTTGGCAGACGAAACGTTTATGGTTATTCCGTGAAATTAATAAAACTGAATTAAAACAAACGGGTAAAGCTGTTTATTCAGATCTTGGTTTTATGACTTTAGGTTTTTTACTTGAAGCGTTTTATAAAAAAGATCTTCTGCAGGTATGGCAAGATGCTAAGAATGATTTCTACCCAACGACTTCAATGGATTTTCACATCGATAACGTGCCATTGAACGATATTTCTCAGTACGCGCCGACAGAAGAATGTCCATTCCGTCATAAAGTGATGCGCGGTGAAGTTCACGATGAAAACACGTGGGCTTTAGGAGGCATTTCATCACACGCTGGCCTTTTTGGGTCGGTTGATGATGTGGCGGCGTTTGGTTTAAATTTACGTTCACAGCTTCACGGTATTGCTCGATATAAAATCAAACAAAAGACAGCTCAGTTATTTGCAGCGCGCGCCATCGATCAGGAAGTCGGGGATTGGGCGATGGGATACATGATGCCATCAATTGAAAACGCAAGCTGTGGACCACACTTCTCGATTCATTCGATCGGTCACACAGGGTTTACAGGAACTTCGTTCTGGTATGATCCGCGCCAAGATTTATTGGTGGTGGCTTTAAGTAATCGTGTTAACTACGGCCGTGAAAACCGCGCTTATGTTCAGCTTAGACCGCAAATCCATTCTTGGATTTACGAGGCGATTAAACGTACAATTTAATTTTTTATTCAACTTCATCTAAAAGGATTTAGATATGGCTCAATCAAGTTTAAAATCAATCAAACCGGGTTCTCATGTTCATTTAATGGGAATCTGCGGAACAGCTATGGCATCATTAGCTGGTTTATTAAAAGATAAAGGTTATAAAGTTACTGGAAGTGATTCTAACCCTTATCCTCCAATGTCGACGCAATTAGAAAGCTTAGGCATTCAAATTCAAAAGCCTTACAGTAAAAATAATCTTACACCTAAACCAGACTTCGTGATCGTTGGAAACGTTATTTCAGCCAGCAACGAAGAAGCGCAAGAGATGGTTAAGCTAGATATTCCGTTTTGTTCATTACCACAAGCGATGGGTGAATTTATCATTGATGATCGTATTTCTTACGTCATTTCTGGAACGCACGGAAAAACAACGACGACATCGTTGATGTCTTGGGTTTTAGATCAAGCGGGTTTTGAACCAGGATTTTTAATCGGTGGTATTGCTAAAAACTTTTCACAAAGTTTTAGAAATCCTAAGCAGAATGTCTTTGTTATCGAAGGTGATGAATACGATACAGCGTACTTTGATAAAGTTCCTAAATTTATTCACTACCGTCCACGTAATGTGGTTTTAACTTCAGTTGAATTTGATCACGCAGATATTTATGCGGATTTTGCTGCGGTAAAGGCCGCGTTTTTACGTTTAATGAAGCTTATTCCTGAGAATGGAAATTTCGTTTTCTGGGGCGACGATAAAAACGTCTGCGAAGTGGCTGAACATTGCAAAATTAAAAATAAATTCTCGTATGGTTTTGGCAAAGCAAACAGTTTTGTCTGCGAAATATTAGAAGAAACTGAAGGTTATACTAAGTTTTCAGTCACTCATAACGGTGAAAAATTAGCTGATTTTGTGACGACGATGACGGGTCGTTATAATATTTTAAATGCCACATCGGTTGTGTCCCAAGCTTACGCGAATCAAATTCCATTAGATGGTGCAATGAAGGGCTTATCGACTTTTTCCGGTGTTAAACGCCGCCAGGATATCTTAGGTGAACCAGGTGGAATTTTAGTGATTGAAGATTTTGCGCATCATCCGACAGCGGTTAAAGAAACTGTAATGGCAATTCAGAATAAATATAAATCTAGAAAAGTGTTTTCGGTCTTTGAACCACGTTCAGCAACGTCGCGTCGTAAAGTGTTTCAAAAAGATTACGTGGATGCTTTTTCTGAAAGCCATGAAATCATTATTGCTGAAGCGTTTGATCAAGGTAAAATTTCTGAAACGGATCGTTTTTCTTCAGCAGAGTTGGTTGATGATTTAAAAAAGAAAAACAAACCAGCGCATGTAATGGCATCAGCTGATGAGATTGTTAAATATTTAAAACAAACAGCAAAACCAAAAGATGTGATTTTAATTATGTCGAACGGTGGTTTTGACGGAATTTATCAAAAGCTTTTCGCAGCTTTGGGGTAATATAAAGTTTGAAAGACATTAAGTACTCGCTTTTAAATATCCATGATGAGGCAGAGTTAAGATCTGCCGCGTACATTCATGAAAGCGCACCACTTAATTGGGACCCGCACTACAAAGTCACCGATGAACGTGTTTTATTTTGGGTAGATTATTTAAAAAATCTATCATTAGGAAATAAGGCCTGGATCATGGTGGCTAAAAATCAAAAACATGAGGTGATCGGTCTTCACTGGTTAAAGTTAGAAGAAAAGTACGATCAATTGCGCGCCAATATTGATTCGCTTTGGGTTCATGATGACTACCGTAAAAACGGTATCGGCTCAGAGCTTAAAAAACGGGGCGAAGAGTGGGCTAAAAGCCAAGGCGCAAAACTTATCAGCACTCAGGTCTATTATTCTAATCCTAAGATGATCGATTTCAATGTGAAATTAGGCTTTATTCCTCAGCAGTTAGAAATGATTAAGCCTTTAAAATAAGCACTCAAGATACGCATAGCACAAACACGTCAAAAACCGTCTATTTAAATTGAAACTTCGTATACCCTTTTTTACACCTAATTATTGGTATTTTCTCGAGGTAAAATGTGGCTAAAAAAGACGGCGAACTAACACCACTTATGAAACAGTTTTGGGATATTAAATCTCTTCATCAGGATAAGATTTTACTTTTCCGCATGGGTGATTTTTTTGAAATGTTTTATGACGACGCTGTAAAAGCTGCGCCGATTTTAGGAATTACGTTAACTCAAAGAAATAAAAAATCTGAAGATCAAACGCCAATGTGTGGAGTGCCTCACCATTCAATCTCAGGTCCCATTAATAAACTTTTAGCTGCGGGCTTAAAGATCGCCATCTGTGATCAAGTTGAAGATCCTAAATTAGCTAAAGGCTTAGTTAAACGTGCAGTGACTCGTATTTTAACGCCAGGTATGGTTTACGATTCTGACACGTTAGAGGCTTCACAAAGCCATTACATCACAGGTCTTGATTCTGAATCGGTAAGTTTTATTGATTCTACAACAGGCGAAGCATTTTACTTTTTAGTTGGTGATTTAACCGCACAACTAAAATTAATTCAAATTCTTCCAGTAGCTGAACTTGTACTCGATGAATCTAAATACAGCGCAGAACAGCTTGAAACGATCAAAAAGTATGTAGCTTTGGTAACAAACTTTAAAGTCGAGAGAAAGGTTTTAACTGATGCTCCAGCGTCAGCTGATTTATTACAGCAATATGTCTTAAGTCTTGCTGATGATAAAATTCAAAAAGTTTTACAGCCGTTTGTACAACGTGAAACTGAACACAGATTAAATCTTTCTACCCAAACACTTCGTCACTTAGAAATTTTCTCAACTTACAAGGGTGATGATCAGGGTTCTTTATTTCAAGCGATTAACAGAACAAAAACATCTTCAGGCGCTCGTTTATTACGTCAGTGGATTTTATTCCCGCTACGTAATAAACAATCGATTGAAAAGCGTTTAGACCTGATTCATTTCTTTCGCGAAGATATGTATTTGTTAAAGAAACTTCGCGAGATCTTATCTGGTATGGGTGATATTGAACGCCGCATGTCTAAGATCGCGCAGCCGCAATGTAATGCGCGTGATTTAACAAGCCTTGCGACTTCAGTAGGTTACGCTTTAGATGCTTTCGATAAATCTAAAAATATCTTAGGCTCAAAAATTAACACTGATGTGTTAAATGCCTTAGTTAACGAAATTAAAACAACAGTTTTAGAAGATGCACCGCTAACTTTAAAACAAGGTTTTATTATTCAAAAAGGTGTGTCGCCAGAACTTGATGAGTTAATTGAACTATCAACGAATGCTCAATCGCATATTGAAAAACTTGAAGCTAAAGAAAAAGAAGCGACGGGTATTAACTCGCTTAAAATTCGTTACAACAACGTCTTTGGCTACTACATCGAAATTACGCACTTACATAAAGATAAGGTTCCTAGTCATTACCAACGTAAACAAACATTAGCTAACGCTGAACGTTTCTGTACGGATGAATTAATTGAGCTCGAGAAAAAAGTATTGTCAGCGCAAACTAAGCGTAATGATTTAGAGTTTGCGATCTTTGATGCTTTAAGAACTAAAGTGTTAAATACAGCGAGTGAATTGTTAAAACTTGCCAGCTACTGTTCTGAGCTAGACGTGTTAAGCGGTCTTTCGTGGTTATCGTTAGAAGAAAGCTACTGCCGTCCAACATTTGCGGGGCAAGGTGAATTAAAACTGATTCAATCTCGTCATCCGGTTGTTGAACAATTTCAACGTGGAAAATTCGTCGCTAATAACATTACGCTTGATAAAAACGACTGTTATTTAATTACAGGCCCCAATATGGCCGGTAAGTCGACATTAATGCGCCAAGTGGCTTTAACAGCGTTACTTGCGCAAATGGGCTCATACGTTCCAGCTACTGAAGCTATCCTTCCACTTTATGATTCAATCTTCACGCGTATTGGTGCGAGTGACCAATTATCAGAAGGTCTATCAACATTCATGGTTGAAATGACTGAAACAGCTTTAATGTTAAAACAAGCTACACCTAACTCATTATTGATCTTAGATGAAGTCGGTCGTGGAACAGCTACGTTTGACGGTCTTTGTTTAGCACAAAGTATTTTAGAACATATTTTAAATAACGTGAAATCTCAGGTTTTCTTTGCCACTCACTACCATGAGTTAACTTCGATGGATCAAGTGTTCTCACAAGTTAAAAACGTGCATATGAAAATTCACGATCACGGTGGTAATATTGAGTTCTTACATATCTTAAATTTCGGTCCAGCGGGACAAAGCTACGGGGTTCAAGTGGCAGAACTTGCGGGATTACCTAAATCAATCACTGAGCGTGCAAAATCTCTATTAGTGAATTTAGAAAATAAAAAAGTTGTGTTAGAGGCTCCAGCGCAAACGCCGGTTGCGAAAGCTGAGAAACCAGTAACGACCACAAATCAGTTATCGCTTTTTGATAAGCCTGCAATTGATCCAAAAGCCGAAGCTTTAATGAATGAGCTTAAGCAGCTTTCGATTTCAAACACATCGCCTTTACAAGCGTTAAACCAGATTGCGAAATGGCAAGAATCTCTTAACTAGAGGTCCTTGTTCGTAAGATATCTAAATAAAAAAAGAGCAGCTTTTTGGGCTGCTCTTTTTAGTTTTAAATTTAATTTAAAAATTAGTTCTTAGCGTTTTTAGGAGCTTGGTCGTTTTTAGCGCCAGCTTTAGTACCTACGTGAGTACGCCAGTTGTACTCGTCACCTTTGATGTAGCGGTTAGCCCAGTCATCCCATTTACGTTTAGGAAGTTTGTGAACTACATTGCCTTTGTCGTCGAAAATTTCAGGATCTTTACCGAATAAGACATCGCCGATTGTTTTTAAAATACCCATAGTTACGCTCCAATAGGGTCATCATAACTACATTTTTGGATTAGCGCAAATATCAATGTACTCTAGACCTTTTTCTTCACCTGGGTATTGGCCATTTGTTAGCTTATGGAAGCATGCTTTTGACGCAACTTTGAAGGCCTCTTGTTTAGTTTCTGCGTTAAATGTAAGCGCAAATGAGTCTTTAGCTTTTGGTTTATAAGTGAAAGTCCAAGTTTTAGAAGCAGCCGCAAATGAAGTCGAACCTAAAGCTGATACTAAGGCGATAGTTAATAAAGTTGTTTTCATAGAGTGCTCCTTTTGTTTAAGTCAGGGTCTATACATAAATACCTATGAAATCCGTGTGCCAACCGAGTGATTCACGATGATCCAGTTATGGTGAATAGGGTGGCTTTGGCGATTCTGGGGTGTTAGTTTAATAACAGGTGCATAAGAGAGACGAACACCCGTCTCAAGACGGAACGATGGCTTTTAAACAGGTTTTACCTAAGGTCTATCAAAATTTTTTAGACCGAAAAATTCTAAATTTAGAGATCAGTGAAACAAAAGCCACTTGTGATAATTGCCTGCGCGCGCGCGATAAAAGATTTCCTTACACTTATGAGGCAAATCTAAAATGTTGCACCTTTGTTCCTTTTTTACCGAATTTTGCAGTGGGCGGAATTTTAAAAGAAAAATTAGATGGCCATAAAGTCATAGAGAAAATGATTGGTGAAAGCCGCTTTGCTTTGCCACTTGGAATTTTTCCGGATTTTGATTATCAGTATCGTTTTACTCATAAAAAACAAAAAGATTTCGGTAATCGCGAAGATTTATTATGCCATTATTACGACAAAGAAAAAAACCGCTGTGGTATTTGGGAATTTCGTGGGGTAGTTTGCACCACATTTTTTTGCCGCAGTGATTACGGAAAATCGGGTCAAAATCTTTGGACTGAAATGAATAATTATTTAAGTTATGTTGAGATGGCTTTAGCTGAAGACTGTCTTGTGATGAAAGACTTTTCTCCTCGAGATATCTCGGATCAGCTCGTATTTTTGAATAAAAAAGACTTTACCAAGAGTGAAAAAACACAAACCACAATTCAGCCTAAAGAGCTAAAGCTTTACTGGAATGGGTATACAGACCCTAAAGAATTTTATCTTTCTTGCTATGAGCTTGTTCAAAAGCAAACGCGCAAATCCTTTAAGGAAATTTTAGGCGAACAAGGGTTGAATTTAGAAAAAAGAGTGTTACAAGGATACGCATGTCTATCGAAGTAAAAGCTCAAGAAATGGTTGCGAAGTTTTCTAATATTAATGATTGGGAACTGAAATACGAAAAATTAATTGAGCTTGGAAAAGCTTGGCCCGGTATTCCTGAAGAGTTAAAAACTGAAGATTTGAAAGTTAAAGGTTGCCAATCACAAGTTTGGATTAAAGCAGAGCTTAAAGATGGAAAAGTCTATTTCATTGGTGACAGTGATGCGATTATTGTGCGTGGGTTAGTAGCTCTAGTTTTATCTGTGTATTCGGGGCAAACTCCCTCGGATATCATGAAATATGACGCCTCCTTTTTAAAGGATATAGGTCTTGATTCTGGACTGTCTCCTTCTCGTACAAATGGCTTATATTCGATGATAAAACAGATTAAATACTACGCCACCGCATTTGCCTATTTACTTTCTAAACAATAGCCCCTACCATAAATTATATGAGACTTATTTTATCGCTATGGATAGTGATTTCGTTTACTTTTGCAGCAGAGGCAGGAAGAATCCGCATGCGCAAAGTTAAAGATGCCCCTAAAGTATGTTCAGTTATGGAAGAAGATAAGCTGTTATCTCGTGGTAATAAGCGTATTTTCGGGACTTTAAGAAATAGTGTTATTTTAGAAAATGATATTTCTATCGTAAATGATTTAGGAAAAAAAATCTGCCAATGGCCAACAAACAAATGGCAATCGCTGGGTGATTTATCGAAATATTCTTTTTATATCGATGAACAAAGAAATGCGCTTTATCCGTATATGAAATCAGAAAACCAATATCAGTTCATGAAAATCAGTTTAGATGATTGTGAGCTTGGTGAAATGCAGGCCACGGATAAGTTAGAACTTCCAAAGTGCGAATCAAAAAAGAAATCACGTTCTAAATCTAAAAGAAGAGTTGCAAGCAACTCTCGTTCAAAAGCCTAAGCGAACGGATAGTTTGCTTGCTGAAGCACAAACTGAAGTGATGCGTCAAAATCTTTAAGTTAAAACTTATAAGTTAAAACAAAATAATGTCCCACACCTGAAGTCTCTCCTGCTATACCACCATCTTTAAACAGACCCATATCTTTATAAATCTTAAGTCCATAGCCGGCAGCATAACGTTCTGAATGCCAATATAAACCGTTGTACCAAGCAAGCGAGCTGCTGGTGCGGTCGAGGTCGTCTGAAATTTTATCGGCGGCAAAAGTATAATCAAAGAAGCCTTGATAAGTCACAAAACTCTTATCATCGATCACATAAAAAGGTTTAAACCAGGTTATCGACAATAAATATCCGTCAAACTTTCTTTCATTGGCGGCGCCGAAATTCTCTCGAACGTAGCGGGCCATTAATTTAGGGCTAACTTTTCCAAACCATGGCACTTGCACATCAGCTCCAAGACCGATGAAGTGTTCAAAGAGGGATCTATCTCCTACGTTTGTTTGAGTTGCGATATACCACTCTGTAATTGGACCTATCGATAGATCATGCCCGGTAGCTGCATCAAGAGAGATTTTGGGCGCAAACTTAAAAAACAGATTATCTTTATTGTGAAGATCACTCTTGGTAGTATCAAAAATATCTAGCACATCCAGAAATCCATAAATATCGAGAATTCCAGAGCGTCCACCAAACTCCATTTCAAAAAAAGTGTCATTTTGGTTATTGAAAGGAAGTTTGTTGTTCACGCTGTGTAATAGATTGAACTGAAACCATTTAAAATCGTTTTTATGAATGTTATCAGAATAGTCTGCTGAAAAGCTTCTGTTGCTGTAAATAAGACAAAGAGTAAGAGCGATTAGTGATAAAGTTTTTTTAAACATTTGTAACCTCAATTGTGAATTTTAAAATTCATTGATTAGTGGGGCAAAAAAACTTTTTGCAGTCGACCGTTCTTCTTAAGCTCTACGACTGCAGTATTGATGTCAGAAATTTTTAAATCAGATTTTTTAGAAGAAGCACATTTTACGTTAACCGGATCAATTTCAAATGGGGCTTGCTTTAAGTTCGTATATTTTTTTCTGTAGTAATTATATTCCAAATTATTCAGGATAATATATTGAACTCGATCAGAATGAAGTTTTGTAATATTGGTCAATCCTGAAAGGGCGTCTTCACGCTTAATGCTACCATCTTTAAAATAGGGCATAAGTGCCGGGTAGACAAACCCAAGAGCGGTGCCGAGGGTTTTTCCTTTCAAATCCTTCAAAGATTTTATTTGAACATTCTCCATAGTGTTTTTAAGGCCAACGACAAGATTAGATTGTTTGAAAATAGGAATACTCCAATTATAATCTTTCGCATAATTTCCAGCCCAGGCTTCTGCGTTGTAACAGACAAGTTCAATTTCGCCATCGGCAAGTCCAGAGTCCAATCTCTTTCTGGGGGATAACATAAAATGAATAGGTCGCTTAAGTTTTTTACCGAGCTCAAGGCCTAAATCAAAAAAAAGACCTCCCTGGATAATTGGGGTTTCTGTACTATTATCAATTTGTAAAAACGGAGGGGAATTAGAATCATTCATTCCGTAAGCAATCGGACGGGGTGTCGTTTTGGAATTTGAGTAGCGCGTATTTATTTTTTGAAATTCTTTTTTATTTTTAAGATGAGTGATCGTTTTATTTAACTTCTTTAATGATAAAGCAGATTTTTTAGAAAGCGAACAATGGATTTCCGTTTTATCCAAATTAAATGAACTTTTCTGCAACTGAGGATAAGTTGTCTTATATAAATTAAACTCAAGTTCAGTCATGACGACATAATCAAGGCGATTATCGAGAAGTTTTTTAAGACTTCCCATAACAGAAGCTGAATCGTCTCTTTGTAAAATCTTATTCTTAAATTTCTCTTCTAAATCATGATAAAAATATTTTTCAACGGTTCCAATTGTGACGTTGCTTACTTGTTCAAGAGTTTTAAATTGAATCTCTTTTTTGCCAACTAAAATATTTGAATAAGTATAAAGAGGATCACTCCATAAAAATTCATCTTGAGATGCGAGATCCCACAGAGGGCTGATATGACAAACCAGATCAATATTGGCCAATCTTAAATCTCGAATCATTCTTGATTCCGGCAACGGTGAAATTGAGTAATCCTGATTTAGATCTTCAGCGATGGCCACGGTGACTTCGTAAATAAACCCACCAGTAGCTAATGTGAAATTAGGATCATCAAACTTGTATAAAAGAGGTGGAGAATTGCTGGCGTCGATTCCAAATTTAATATTAGCAGCGTGTGCAGGCGAGGTTAAGTGCGGAATAAGAACGTAGATTAAGATACAGAAGATTAAAAATCTTTTCATGTTCTGAGCATAAACTATTTTGCTCTACTTAACTATGGTCGTTGCGCAATGGCTGGGCACATTGCCCCAGTCCTTAAGAGATTTTACAGAATTTTAACCTGAATGTTCGTGCTGGGTTTTTGGATGACCTTTTTTAAACAATACATATTGATCCAAAGCAGTTATCTGACATAAAGTCATGCTTCGGGTGATGACCATGACAACAGAAGTATCAGAAAAAATTTTAATCATAGAAGACGATAATGATATCGCTTTTGTTTTAAAAACTATGATTGAGTTAGATGGTTACACTGCCGCGACAGCAGAAAATGGCCAAGTCGCTCTCGATTTGATTAAGAGTAAAGGTCCGTTTCAATTAATATTTCTTGATATGCAGATGCCTGTAATGAATGGTTGGATCTTTGCTGAAAATTTTTATAAATTGTACGGTCATTCTGTTCCGATCGTTGTCATGACAGCAGCTGCAGATAGTAAGCAAAGAGCTAAAGAAGTTGAAGCTAATGATTGTCTGGCTAAACCCTTTGAAATTCATGAGTTTCAAGCTATGGTTCAAAAATACCTTCCTGTAAAATCTGTATGAAGTTGCCGGTTGTTAGATCGATTGTATTTTACGTAAGTACTTTGCTTGTAGTTACAGTGACGCTGGCTCTTGGCGTATTTGGTTTTCTGAATTACACAGAAATTAAAAACAGCCGAATTAATAATTTGAAAGCAAATCTTTCTATTCAAACCAGTCAATTATCAATTGCGTTAGCATTGCCTGGCTGGAATCTTGACAATTTTGGAGTTGAAAGAATTATCGATAGTTTTTTGTTGGATCGTAACATAAGTGCAGTCATTGTAGATGTTGGTGATAAAGAAAAGAGTATTCGAATTCGAGATTCTAATTGGCAGATCGTGACAAATGATACAATCCCAATATTAAGCGAAGATTTTAAGGAAGAAAAAAAGATTGTTTTTAAAAATGAAACTATAGGTTCCGTGCAGGTCTATGTTACGCCAAAATTTATTCAGCAAGAATTTATGGAAACCGTTACTAGAATTGTCTTCTTTACGCTAGCCCTTGATTTGGTGTTAGTTCTGCTTCTTTATTTTCTTTTAAGTCGTAACGTTCTGAAACCAATAACCGAAATTGAACGTTATGCGGTGGCTGTGCGTTCTGGCGGAGAAGCTCCTAATTTACAAATGGATGGATATTTTTTAACTGAGTTTCAAAGCCTTACGGTCTCTATTGAAGACATGGTGACTCAATTAGTTAAAGCCAAGTCAGACGCGGAGACGACAGGTAATATTAAAAGTCAATTTTTGGATATTGCAGCACATGAGCTGAAAACTCCAGTTACAGCGCTTACCTTGTTAGTTGATATGGCCAATGTTTACGTCAGCAAAGGTGTACCTCTTGGTAAATCTGAATTAGAGAGAATTAAAAAGCAGACCAATCGTCTTAAAACTCTTCTGGAAGATTTGTTAGATGTTTCTAGAATGGAAAGAGGATTTCTTTTAATAAAACCGGTTCACACTGATATAGTCGCTTTAGTGAGTGAAAGTGTGGACGATTATAAAAACCAAGTGCCATCTCGCACTTTTTCTTTTACGAAATCAAATTCTAAAATTATTCTCAATTGTGATCCTGAAAAAATTAATCAAGTGCTTGGAAACCTTTTGAATAATGCTATTCATTATTCACCGGAAGGTAGTCCGATAGAAATATCGATAACCGCAACGCCTACAGTAGTAAGGATATCTATTAAAGATTACGGCCCTGGAATTTCAAAAAACCTGCAAACAAAATTATTTACCAAATTTTTTAGAGTTACCTCAAATGAATCGGCAATTTATCCGGGGCTTGGTTTAGGTCTATATATCAGTCGAACTATAATTGAAAAGCATGGTGGGACCATAGGCTTAACCAGCGAAGAGGGGCATGGCAGTACTTTTTATTTCGATCTACCTCGAAACTCATAGAGTCTCTCTAAGGGGCAATGCCGTAGCGATCTTCCATTGATTTAAACTGCTTAGATTTTTTGAATTTATTGAGCAAAGTGTTGATCTCTTGCACCGTGGGGCGAATATTTTTTCTTACGATCACGGAAAGCATGTAGTGTTGGTCAACTTTGTTTGAAATCAAAATCTTGGTGCGATCTTCAGGGTTGCTTATAAAATACCAATGTAAAAATGCATCTGACACGACGGCTATATCTCCACGATCGTGAAGGATCATTTTAACGCTTCCCTCGTTACTGGTAGATGCTTGCATGTTGTAGGTTTTACGTAAAAAATCAGCGTCAGCATTGAAGTTGGCAAAACCATAGTGGTAACCAAGCATTCCGACCATGGACTTTCCATTAAAATTGGTAAAGTAGTCTTCCGTGCGGCCTGGCTTCTTTTTAGCGATGTAGACTTCTTTACCGCGCATAAAAATCAGCGAAGCTTCCACATCAGCTTCACTCCATCCCCATTTGATATTGTCAAAAAAGCTCAAATCATATGAGCCATTTTTAAAATCGCGAATTTTTCGCATAGCTGATGTTTGAACAGGTGAGAATTTGTAATCGCTCTGAGCGGTGTTCATGAAGTCTAAAAGCTCGATGATTATGCCGCCTGTCTTGCCGTTAGGTTCGACCTCGATATACGGTGGAAAGTGAACTACGCCAACTTTTATGATTAATGGTTTTTTGTTGGCAGAAACCGCAGCCCAGGCATTGTTTATACTAAAGATTATGATCAAACAATAAAGGGCGGCAGTTATAAACTTCACTGCTTAAATAGTTGCGTACACTTTGTGAGTGTCGTCTAGATCATCAACAGCTTCTAGAAACTCTTGGACTTCTTTTTGTTGAGCCTCTGATAGCTCAGTCGTGTTGTTAGATTTGTAACCTAAATAAGATTCAGTAATTGTCCAGCCACGGCCTTTAAGTGTGTCGCCTACAGCAGCTAAGTTGTCTGTTGATGTGATGAATTCGTATGAGCCATCATCATTTTTAGAAACATCATCAGCGCCTGATTCAATAGCTTCTTCGTCGATATCAAATGATCCAGCTTTTGAAGCTACAATGAATCCGCAGTGAGTAAACATCCACGCCACCGATCCAGATTCGCCTAAGTTTCCGTCGTGCTTTTTAAATACAGCGCGCATCTCAGGAGCTGTTCTGTGTTTGTTATCTGTTTGGCATTCAACGATCACGCCTACACCGTGTGGAGCGTAACCTTCGTATGTTAACTCTTCGATAATTTTACCGTCATCTAAGAGACCAGCACCTTTTTTGATCGCGCGGTCAATCGTATCATTCGGACAAGAGATTTTTTTAGCCATATCGATCGCTAAACGAAGACGGGCATTCATGTCGGGATTAGGGCCTCCAGCTTTTGCAGCTACCGCGATCTCTCTCGCAGCTTTAGTGAACATTTGCCCTTTTTTCTGAGCGTTTTCTGATTTACCGGCGGCTTTCCAACCTTTTCCCATTTCGTACCTCTATAAAAAGTAATTTAAGAGACTATGTTAGATCTGGGGCTAGGGGTTTGTCTAGAGATGAGCTTGCGCGCGAGGTAATTTTGGACTATTTCAATGGATATCCGGTGGGTCAATATGTGGGCATTTGCTGAAAAAAACATCTTTAAGAAAATCGAAATGGTCAGAAATATGACCAACTTAGAGAATACTGTTCAATTATCAACTGAAGGTATGACACCGGCTCGTGATGTTCCCGTAATGCCATTAAGATTTCATCCTGATAAAAAAGGCCTATCAACAAATGAAGGCCAGGCCCGTATGCTTCATGATTTGGCCAACATTGAATTGCAAGCGATGGAGCTAGGTTTGCGAACGCTTTGCGACTTTCAAGACGCGCCACAGGCTTTTAAAGAAGAATTGTTCGCTGTTACAAAGTCGGAAGCTGATCATTTGGAAATGTGTTTGATTGAAATCGAAAAATTGGGTTTTAAATGGGGTGATTGGCCGGCTCATACGGCGTTATGGGATTGTACAAGTACAAAAGACACATTGCTTGACCGTATTCTTATCGTTCACCGTTATCTGGAAGGCAGTGGGCTGGATGCCGGAGACACTTTGATCCGCCGGTTAAAAGGCGTAGATTCAAAATCAGTTTTAATGGCGGTTGAAAGAATTAACCGCGAAGAAGTGGGACATGTTTTGTTTGGCTCTGAGTGGTATGTTAAAATTTGTAATCAGGGTAAAATTGATCCTGAAACAGATTATCCAAAACGTATGCGTGATCTTCGTTGGTCGCTGCCAAAACGCATGGAGCCGATTAATATCGACCTTCGTAAAAAAGCAGGCTTTACCGATTTGGAAATTAAATATCTGCAAGATCTTCGTGAGTCGTTTTTAGAAAAACACCCATCAGCTAAAAAGTGATGACGATTCCATCGTTCATGGTCGCCATCACACATATTAAATAATATTAAAAAGTACAGCGGTTATTATAGTCAGTTCCATCAACAGTTGGCGCTGGACTGCTCCAGTCTCTTGCAAATTCACCGTCATCATGTTTTCGGTTGTTGTTAGCATCGATAAATTGGCGGGCAGAAAAGTAATACGGAATGCCTTTTTCAAAGTCTTTACCGTAAACGGTGCATTTATCTGTAGAACACTTTGCAAAAGCGTTTTCTGGAAGTGACTTAACAGAATTTACATCATTGGCTAATGAGTACTTCCATTCGATAGCGTAGCGAAAATCAACTTCAGAAAGTTGAAAGTGGCAAATTTGATTCGGATAAATTGTTCTTTGGCTAATATAAATATTCATAAAAGCCTGAGCTTGGCTTGAGAGAGCCAGAAAAGATAACGTAAATAAAATCAATTTTTTCATAGGGTGGTTTCTCCTTATGAAATTAAGTATGATTTGTTTTATCAGATTTTGGCGAGTCCAGCTGAGCAGGAACCGCTCCAAGAACTGCGAATAGGACTTAGATCTCTTCTTTGTCAGTAACAAAGCGCCATTGGCCTTCAGGCAAGTCGCCAAGCTTAAGTTTGCCTGTGCGTACACGTTTTAAGCCGTAAACTTTTAAGTTTACTAACTCGCACATTCTTCTGATTTGGCGTTTTTTACCTTCAGTTAAAACGAAGCGTAACTGATCTTCATTGATCCATTCAACTTTGGCTGGTTTTAATTTTTCACCATCAAGTTCAAGACCATGATTTAATAATTTAAGTTTGGCTTGCGGAAGTTTTCCCTCAGAACCTAAATATTTCACCCGCACGATATATTCTTTTTCAATTGATGAATTTTCGCCTATAATTTTCTTAGCGATGCGGCCATCTTGGGTAAAAAGCAATAAACCCTGTGAATCGATATCTAAACGGCCAGTCACCGCGATATTTTTTAAATCACCCATTTTTAAACGCTGTTTGTAAGTCGGATGATCTTTAAATTGATTTTCTGCAGTAATAAGTCTGATTGCTGGTTCATATCCAGGTTCAGGTTGTGCTGACACGTAACCAATGGGCTTGTTTAACATAATAGTTATTAAGCTTTTTTGGTTTTTCATAGCTTCTGCGGATAACGTGATTTTTACATCTGGGGTAACTTTTGTTCCAAGCTCAGTGACCACTTGTCCATTAACCGAAACATAACCTTTAGCGATGTAATCATCCGCTTCTCGACGAGAGCAAATACCACGTTCAGACATTAATTTAGATAAGCGAATTGGTTCAGACATTTTTTGCTAGTATCCCGCCGTCGATATTGTGAACGGCACCTGTCGTCCAAGTTGATTGTTCTGAGCCGAAAAAGAAAATGCTTTCAGCGATATATTCAGGGCGTCCGATTTTTTTAAGCAATTGCAAATCTGTAATGCCAGCATGAAATTTATCTTTTTCACTGGCTTTCGCGCTATAAAATCCATGAAGTGGAGTTTCAATAATTCCGGGGCAAATCACGTTTGCACGGATATTAAATTCTCCGCCTTCTTGGGCTAGGCATATTGTCCAGTTCACCATAGCTGCTTTTGATGCCGAATAGGCTGAAGTATTTGGTACTGGTTTTATACCAGAAGTGGATGCAACATTAACTATCGAGCCTTTTTTGTTATCTTTAAAAATCGGCCATAAAGCCTGAGTGATTTTAACCGAGCCAAAAAGATTTACGTCGAACATATCTTGCCAAACAATCATAGATGAATCGTCGGGTTTATTTTTTGTATAAACTCCTGCATTATTTACTAAAATTATTGGTTTTGAGAGTTTAGAAAGTTTTTCTTGAAGTTTTGTAGCGTCGAATTCTTTTAGATCCATCGCTAGCGTTTCAATTTTAATATTGATATTTCTTGATTGTGCTTGGGCTTTAACTTTATCTAATTTTTCAGAAGATCTTCCGATTAAAAGTAAATCAAAACCTTCGCTCGCAAACTTATAAGCTGTAGCTTCGCCGATTCCGCTACTTGCGCCAGTGATAACTACAGCTTCTTTCATAATTTAGGCTTTATCCATTTCAATTTTTGCAATCGTTTGTAATTGCATATTTGAAGTACCTTCGTAGATTTGACCGATTTTAGCATCGCGCCAGAATTTTTCTACAGGGTATTCTTTAGTAAAGCCGTTACCACCGAACAAATCGATAGCCATTGAAGTAACTTTCTCAGCTACTTTAGAAGAGTAGTATTTTGCCATAGCTGCTGATTCGATAAAATCTTGACCAGCGTCTTTTAAACGAGCGGCATTGTAAACCATTAAACGAGAAGCTTCTAATTCAATACGCATTTGCGCTAATTGAAATTGAACACCTTGGAATTGGCCAATCGCTTTACCGAATTGCTCACGACCTTTGATGTAGTTAAGAGTTGCTTCGTAAGCGCCTTGAGCGATACCAACCATTTGAGCGCCGATACCGATACGGCCTTCATTTAAAGTTTCGATGGCGATTTTATACCCTTTGCCAACTTCACCTAATACGTTTTCTTCAGGAACTTCGCAGTTTTCGAAAACTAATTCGCAAGTTGAAGAGGCGCGGATACCAAGCTTGTCTTCTTTTTTACCAACAGTGAAACCTTTGAAACCTTTTTCAACGATGAAAGCTGTAATGCCTTTGTAGCCTTTTGATGGGTCCATGTTAGCAAACACGATAAAGAAAGAAGCTTCTTTACCGTTAGTGATCCAAAGTTTATGACCGTTTAAAACCCATTTACCATCTTTTTTCTCGGCACGGCATTTTAATGCAAACGCATCGGAACCTGATGATGATTCAGATAAGCAGTAAGCGCCAACCCATTCACGAGCTAGTTTAGGTAAGTATTTTTCTTTTAAGCCCGGTGAACCGTAACGGATAATCGCATTTGTTACTAATGTGTTTTGTACGTCGCAAAGAACTGATACAGAACCATCAACGCGGCCTAATTCTTCGATCGCGATACAAGCCATAGTGATTGATGATCCTGCGCCACCGAATTGCTCAGGAGACTCGATACCCATTAAACCCATTTCAAAAAGTTTAGAAACGATTTCTGGTTTCATTTGAGCTTGTTCGTCCATGTGAGTGACATGTGGTTTAATTTCAGATTCAGCAAAAGATCTAACAGCTTCGCGGAAAGCCACTTCATCTTCTGACCACATAGTTAAAGCGGGACGTGCATTTTCAATCATCGTGTACTCCTTGAGATAAGGTAATTTAAATTTCGCTCATTAACTTATTGTCTAATATCGATCTAGGCAAGTAACACTTGGTGTCAGATGGTGTTTTTTGTTTCCGTAAAGAAGACGATAAAGAAATGGATTCTACTATTGTTCAAAAATTGGTTATTTTCTTTGGTCCTTTATTATTTGCTCTTTGTTTTCACGAATTTGCTCACGGATTAGTGGCTAAATGGCGTGGTGATAACACGGCTGAACGTATGGGGCGTTTAACGATGAATCCAATGGCTCACGCTGATCTAATGGGAACATTTGTTTTTCCGATCGTCTCGATTCTTATGACAAGTGGAATGGCTTCGCCGATTATTTTTGGTTGGGCAAAACCAGTTCCCGTTGAATCGAGAAATTTAAAAAATGTGCGCACTGACATGTTCTGGATCGCGCTGGCCGGGCCACTTTCGAACATTTTTTTGGCAGTAGTAACAACATTTATTTGGGCTTTGATTTTAAAATTCCAACTATTTGCTGATTATTCGCAAGGTGTTCAGATGTTTGCGACGACATTTATCGGCACCAATATTTTATTAGCTGTTTTTAATATGGTACCGCTGCATCCTTTGGATGGTGGAAAAGTTTTAGCTCGTTTTTTGCCTGCCTCACTTAACTACAAACTTGAGCAGCACGAGCAAATCTCAGGCATTATTTTATTAGGTCTTTTATTTTCAGGCGTGTTGATGAAGATTCTTTATATTCCAATGGATTTCTTGTATCGCCTGATTGTGACGTCAGTAATGTCCATTTTCTAATCAGTTTTTTATCTGTTAATCTTTGGGCAATTCATAAGAAAGTTGTTGAATAACCCAAAAACGCTTGCTTCAATTATCAGTGCTGGATGCGTAATACCTCGTAGGATGCGAGAAAAATAAGTTTTAATTAAATTGTTTCGTCGAAGACGAACTTACCTAATAAGGTTTAATGCAGCATGAGTATACGCGTTCAGCTTCAACAGTTTGAAGGACCCTTAGATTTATTATTATATCTCATCCGTAAAGACGAGATGGATATCTTTAATATCAATGTCACTGAAATTACGAAGCAATATCTTGAATTCATTAAATTAATGAAAGAATTTGATATCGAAGTTGCCGGCGATTTTATCGCTATGGCTTCAACGTTAATTCAAATCAAATCGCGTATGCTTTTACCTCAGTATGACGAAAACGGTGAAATCGTTGAGGGTGCTGAGGATCCACGTAAAGAATTGGTTCAAAAATTATTAGAGTACGAAAAATTCAAAGAAGCTGCAAAAGCACTTTATGAACGTCCATTATTAAACCGCGACCAGTGGCCTCGTGGTTTCCGTGAAAAAATGGATGAAAAAGAAGACGAGATTGAATTAGAAGATAACGCTTTATTCTCGCTTATTGGTTCGTACCGTAAAATGGTTAAAGCTTCGCTTAAACGTATTCATAAAGTAACAGTTAAGCTTCAATCGATCGGAAGCCGTATCTTAGAAATGAAAGATATGTTAATTCCTGGTCGTCAGATCACGATGTTCGAACTTTTAAATCACTCAATCGAAGATTTAAAAGAACGTTCGCGTAATAAATTAATCACATTCTTATCTTTGTTAGAGCTTGGTAAAATCGGCTACGTTTCTGTTTATCAAACAGAAAACTACGGCGATATTTACGTAAATCCTAAGAAATCTATCGAGGGTGATGTTTTATCTAAAGTTGAAGAGTATGGTAATATCAACGCTGACCAGGTGGCTGATAACTTATTCCAAAAAACAAATGTTATCACGGAAGAAGAGCTTGAAAATATTGATCAAGAGCCGTCGAATTTTGTCTTACAAGATGGTGACGTCAATGCACAAACTGAACAGCTATCGTTTGAGCAAACTTTTGCAGCAAGCTTAACTGAAGGCGAAAACTTATCTTTATCTGAAGATATGGCTTCAGATGATGAGATTTTAGCCGCTGAAATGGAAATTGATTCAGCAGAAATCGCATTAGACTTAAATGCTGTTAATTTTGCTGCAGACGAAGCTTCAACAGTGAACGAAGAAGTTATCGAAATTTCACAAAATGAGACCGAAGCTCCGCAAGCTGAAATCGCAACTCATGAATTATCATTTGAACCACAAATCGAAGAGTCTGTTCAGTTTGTTGAAGAACAAGAAATTTCATTTGTCGAAGATGAGCAAAATACAACAACAGAAGAGCAAATTTCTGAAGTTGTAATGCAAGCTGAAGAACAATTAACAGAAGAGTCGGTTGTGATTTCAGAACAACCAGAATCTTCTGTGGTAGAAAGTCTGGTGGCTAACGCTATTCAAGCTTTTGAATCATTTAATGAAGAACCTCAAGAACCCATCACAGAAGCGCAACAACAAGAAGTTGTAGAAAAATTTTCTGAATTTAATCGTGAACCAGAAGGACAAGTGTAATCATGGCTAAAAAGTCTAAAAAATCTAAAAAAATTGAACTTCAACAAGAAGAACAACAAAACTTAGAAATTCAAAACGAAGAAACAGCCAATCAAGAAGCCACTGCTCTTGAAGCAGCTTCAAATGAAGCTGAAACTTTAGCTGAAGACCTGTCTGCTGATTTAGGTGGAGACATTGAAATTTCTGCAAATTTATTCCAATCTGAAGAAGCTGAATCTGAAGGTTTTTTACCCGAAGCTTCTGAAGATGAAGAAAACGAAGCTGATGAAATGATGGCTGAAGGTTCTGATGTTGATTTAGAAGGTTCAGAGCTTGATGGCTTTGAATCAGCACAAATTGACGAAGTTGAATTCGTTGAAGATGAACAAGCGCAAAGTATCGTTGAAAGTATTTTATTTGCCTCTGACCGTCCGGTTTCTTTAGCTTCTATCAGAGAAGTATTTAAAGGTACAAATGTACGTAAAGATAAAATCAAACGCATCTTAGATAATTTAGCTGTCGAATACGCAAGTGGTGCTCGCGGAGTCACTTTAGAAGAGATCACAGCCGGTTACCAATTACGTACTAAAATTGATAATATGAATTTCATCAGACGTACGATCAAAGCTCGTTCGTTTAAATTATCAGGCCCAGCTTTAGAAACTCTAGCGATCGTGGCTTACAAACAACCAGTTGTTAAAAATGAAATCGATCAAATCCGTGGCGTTGAATCAGGTCACTTATTACGCGCTTTAATGGAAAAAGGTCTATGTAATTTCGAGGGTAAAGCTGAAAACTTACCGGGTCGTCCAATGCAATACGGAACAACAAGAAGGTTCTTAGAGATCTTCGGTCTTCGTAACTTAAAAGAACTTCCAACACTTTCTCAAATCGATGAATTATTGCCTGAAGGTATCGGTGAAGAGGAAGAAGAAAAACCAACTTTATCAATGGTGACAGATTCAATGTCGACTGAAGTTAAAGAAGTTTCTTACTCTCAAGGTGAAGAAGAATTAGGTTTAATCGAAGCTGACTTAGAAACAATTACAACTTCTTCTGATTTCTTTGAACAAGAAAAAATCCGCCAAAAGCAAAAACGCGATGCTGAAAAAGCTCAAGATATTCGCGACGCTATGGTGATGGGTGAAGATGTTCCTCGTCGTGATATTAACTGGCTAAAAAAATACGAAGAAGCTTTAGCCTTAGCTGAACAAGGTGCCAATGTGCCGGCTGACTTCGTAGAAGACGCGCAGAACACTGAAGAACTGCAAGCTACTGAACAAAACATCGACCAAATCGAAGCGGGTGAAGGAGCAATGCTTGCTTCTGAAGACAGCGATGATTCTGAAGATGATGAAATGTCAGATGAGCTTCCAATGTTCGAAGAGGCTGATGATGACGGAGAAGGTTCGATCGACGGAGAATTAGTATAAGCCGTATAATTTTAACCGGAGTCTTTCTGTATTTTGTTTCTATGATGATTGTCATGGGAAACGGCTCCTCGTTCTTAGGCCGCTATTTAGGCCAGTATTATTTTCCCGTAGCCAATACTACGGGAGTAAATACGACCTGGAATTTCTTTTCTCCAGATCCAGCGCACATTATGTATGTTCATTACATCGTGCATTTTGAAGATGATTACGGAAATCCGACCAAAGACCCTAAAGAGTATTTCTACCCTGAACAAAAAGATGGATCTAACTTTGCGATGAATGTACGTCGTCATAATTATATGATGCGCTTTATGGTGATTGATCCAATTCGCGTGGCACAGTTTTTTGTGCCCTGGGTTTGTAAACAAAATCCTGGATCTACTAAAGTTCAGTTCGCCTTAATTTTAAATCGTATTCCAAGTTTAGATAAGGTTATCACTCTTAAAGATACTCCTTATAGCGATCTATTAACCACTGAAGAGTTAAATCAAAATGTTTATAGCTGCCAAAAACCAAATTAGAAACTTTCAAAAATTGGTTAACGATTTTCTTTTTGGCGAAGGTCATTTTGAACGTCTTGGTGTGTTTCGTTTTTTACTTTGCGGGGTGATGTTTTACATCGCTTGCTGGCGTCAGTTGAATGTTGACCAGTACGGCCCCAATTCTTTAATTCCTGCCTCTCAAGCGTTTGATGTTTTTAGTGAATTTTATAAACCTTATTTAAAATTATTTTTCTGGCCAGACACTTTAGCTTCGACAGTGCACTGGATTTATATCGGCCTGTTAGGCTTAGCCACAGTGGGTTTGTCTAATCGGGTATTGATGATTTTGACATGGGTGATAGCTCAAGGGTTTATTCAAAGAAATTTTTCAGTACTTTTTGGTGCTGATGTCATCGGTACGTTATTCTTATTTTTCTTAAGTTTTACCCGTTGTAACGAATATTTTTCTTTGCGTGGTTTTTTTCGCAAAAAGAAAGTCGTGTATAACCCAAACTCTTGGGCAGACCAGTTAAGCACAGTCTTTTTTAGACTTTTGCAATTACAACTTTTTACAATTTATGCCTATACAGGTTTTGAAAAATTAAAAGGTCAAACTTGGTGGGACGGAACCGCTCTTTGGACGGTTTTAGTAAATCCACAATTTACTTCGTTTGATTTATTGTTTTTAAAAAACTTTCCTACTTTTTTTGCGATTGGAACTTTCGTAACAATTATTTTTGAAGTTTATTTCTGGGTGATGGTTTCAATCAAACGTACTCGTTTTCTGTGGCTGTGTTTGGGAGTTCTTTTTCACTTGATGATCGGCGTGCTCTTAGGACTTATGTCGTTCTCACTTGTGATGGTCTCGACTTACGTTTTATTCAGTTATCGCGCCAATCTGAGACAGTTTATGGAAAAAGCTCTTCCAGTGCGCTTACAAAAGCTTATAAGCCTGTAGAACCCTTAAGAATTTTCAAAAAATTACCGATAAATAAAGGGTATGCTTCTTCGTTTATCGGCTTTAATTTCTATGTTTGTTTTGCACGGTTGTACTGGCGCTATGAATGCCAAATCACTTCTGTCTGAAAATACACCCTGCACTGAAAACTGTTCAACAAGTACACCAGGTGTAATTTCTGGTGATTTAGCAATCCTTCCAGATGACGGTGAGATTTTTGCTTCTACAGAAGGTTCTGATTTAGTTGAAATCACAGGAGCTTGTAAAGATTTAGGCCGTAAAGCTAACCGCATTCTTGTGCAAGTTTACGAAGGCGAAAACGATGCAGTAGCGCCTATTATCGATAACTCTATCGGAGTTAATTGCCAAGAAGACATTACAACGACATCACTTCGTGGTGGCACAACATGTTTATTGATTTCTCAAGGTATTGGTTTAGCAGACTCTGGCGGTACGACATCGCAGTTTCCGCAATGTTTTAACGGCCGCTTTAGTTTTCAATTACGTATGGGCCGTATCGTTCGCCGTGACACTGTGACGACTGACCAGTCAGATGATACAAATCCAAAAGTTCGTTATTTAGTAAAAATGAAGCTACGTACAACAGACGGTGTAACAGCTGATTCTGGGGCTACGAGTATGTATGTCAATCGTGCTTTAGCAACGCCAACATTTTCAGTGACGCCCAATAAAGATAGCGATCGTTGTGAGATTAATTTTAACCCTTCAAAGTTTAGCGATACTAAATATTCGCTTTACACAACATGGACGGGGCCAACGTGGGCTGTTTCTGGTTCTTTTACAAATGTGGTGTCAGGTCCTGTGTATGTTGATAAAGCACCAACGTTTCCACCATTAGGTGATGGAACTACGGTTGAAAAATTTTATCACTTCGGAGAGCCTCTTGATCCATTGATTGGTCTTATGCCAGGTATAACTTACACATACCGTATGCAAACTACAGACACTTCATTTAAGAATACGGTTACGCCTACGATCACAGATTATGAAGCTCAATTCGGTGCAGGTAACAATGAACTTAGTCCGATGTCTGGTAATGTTTCTTGTCCGTTATCGCCAGCTTATGTAGCTAAGCGCACTCTGAACAACGGAGGAGTTGGTACTCCAAATTCATGCACGCTTGAATTAGCGGGCTTCAATACGCGTGGCTATAGCATAGAATGGCGTGTATCAGACACATCTCCAACATGGATGGTCACGAATCCAAATTCTGGCTTTCTAGTTTCTGTCGGTGCTGATTCGTTTACAAACTGTCGCGGACTTTCAACATGTGTTGTGCATGGTGATCGTGATCCAGCTACCTTTACGGGTTCGTCATCAGCGACCACATATATTGATGGCGCTGGTGTTACGCAATCATTTAAACCGAATGTTCAGTATTACTTTGCGGCTCGTCACTTCAGAGACACTAACGGAAACAGTGTGGTTGATTCAGGTGAGTTTGTTGGCGAATGGTCTCCGGATACGAAAGCAACAGGCACTGATGATTACAATCATGTCTGTAGATTCAACACATTCCCAGTGCAGTAATTAAAAATTGAAATTGAACAAATAAAAAAGGCCTACTTCAACAGTAAGCCTTTTTTATTAATAAATCATCGATTCTAGCACTAAGGAGCGCGTGAAGCGCTCCCTTTAGAATAAGGTCTGCCGGAGGCAGATCAAAACAAGAGGCGATAAAAACGCCGCCCGTCTCTTAACTAAAAAGTCTCGTCAAACGCAACTTGCCCCGAAACTCCCATTTGATAAGCCGATACACGGCGCTCGAAGAAGTTTGCAAGCTCTTGCATGTCTTGTAATTCCATGAAAGAGAACGGGTTTTTAGCGTTGTAACGTTTAGGAATGCTTAACATCTCTAAACGTTGGTCAGCGATGTATTCTAAGTATTGGCGCATATCAGTTACTGATAAACCAGCAATACCGTGAGTTAAAAGATCTTCGGCAAAAGTCATTTCGCACTCGATAGCGTCTTCTAACATTTGAACAACCATCTCTTGCATTTGTTCGTTGAATAAACCGGGATCTTCTTTACGAACTGTATTGATAACTTCCATCGCGAAAGCCATGTGCATGCTCTCGTCACGGAATACCCAGTTAGTACCACTTGCAAGACCTGCTAATAAACCTTTAGAGCGTAAGAAGTAAACGTAAGCAAACGCTGCGAAGAAGAATAAACCTTCAATGCAAGTTGCAAAGCAGATTAAGTTCATTACGAATTTTCTGCGGTCTTCAGTTGTTTCTAATTTGTCTAAATCATTGATTGAATCAATCCATTTGAAAGCAAATTCAGCTTTCTTTTTGATAGATGGAATGTTTTCAACCGCAGCAAATGCTTTCGCACGCTCATCCGGATGTGGGATGTAGTTATCTAATAAAGTTAGATAGAATTGTACGTGTAAAGCCTCTTCGTAAAGCTGGCGTGATAAGTATAAACGTGCTTCAGGAGAATTGATGTGTTTGTAAAGGTTTAATACTAAGTTGTTACCAACGATAGAATCGCCTGTTGCAAAGAAAGCCACTAATCTGTGGATTAAGTGCTTCTCTGAAGCTGTCATTTTTGAGTGTAAATCAACTAAGTCAGTTGAAAAATCAACTTCTTCAACTGTCCAAGTGTTTTTAATACCGTTTTTGTACATTTCGTAGAAAAGCGGGTATTTCATCGGACGTAAATTTAAATCAAAACCTGGATCTAAAATCATTTTCTATTCCTCTCTCTATATATTTCGTTGAGTTGTCAGTATCCTTTAAGGACTACTGGCAAGCCTCACATGCTTCTGGGTTTTCTAAGCTACAAGCGATCACTTCTGACTCTGTGTATTCTTTTTTAGCTGGAGCTGCAGATGCTGCATCCATTGCTGGAATGCTAGATGCTTCAGTTTTAGCCGCAGAAGATTTTGTTACAGTCGTTTTAGCGATTGAAGTCGCAGGACGAGAGCGTAAGTAATAAGTTGTTTTGATTCCGCGTTTCCAAGCGTACATGTACATTGAAGATAATTTTCCGATCGTTGGAGATTCAGAGAATAAGTTCAATGATTGTGATTGATCGATAAACGCACCACGATCAGCACCCATGTCGATTAATGCTTTCATCGGAACTTCCCAAACTGTGCGGTAAAGTTCTTGAACGTCAGCAGGAATTGAAGCTAGGCCTTGGATCGAACCTTCACTTAATTTGATTTCGTTACGTAATTCTTCATTCCAAAGACCACGTTGTTTTAAATCAGCTACTAAGTAACGGTTAACTTGCATGAATTCACCAGAAAGTGTTTCACGTTTAAATAAGTTAGAAACTTGTGGTTCAGTCGCTTCGTAACAACCAACGATAGATGCGATAGTTGCAGTTGGTGCAATCGCGATCATTAATGAGTTACGTAAACCAGTTTTTTTAATTTTTGCTTTAAGGTTGTTCCAACGAGTTTCGTCAGTTGGTTTAACACCCCAAAGGTCAAATTGTAATAAACCTTGAGCGGCTTTTGTATCAGCAAACGCTGTATGAGCACCGTGCTTCTCAGCTAATTCAGCAGAAGCTGTTAAAGCGTGGAAGTAGATCTCTTCTTGGATACGAGCTGATAATTTTTGCGCTGCTTCAGAGTCAAAAGCGTATTTTAATTGGAAGAAAGCATCTTGAAGACCCATGATACCTAAACCAACTGGACGCCATTTGTGATTTGAATCTTTAGCTGTGTCGATCGGGTAGAAGTTGATATCAACTACGCGGTCTAAGTATTTAACTGCTGTTTGAACAGTTTTAGCTAATTTTTCGAAATCAAATTGGCCATTAACAATGTGGCGGCCTAAGTTCACAGAACCTAAGTTACAAACGGCTGTTTCTTTATTTGAAGTCACTTCTAAAATCTCTGTGCAAAGATTTGATAAGTGGATCACATTTTCAGGTTTACCAGTTTGGTTCGCTTTCATGTTTGAAGCGTCTTTGAAAGTCATCCAACCGTTACCAGTTTGAGCCAATGTCTTCATCATACGAGCGTAAAGATCACGAGCTTTTAATTGTTTAACGAATAATTTTTTCTCTTCAGCTTCAGCGTAAGCTTTTTCGAATTCTGGGCCATAAGTATCTACGAAATGAGGAACTACGCGCGGGTCAAATAAAGACCACATAGCATCAGCTTCAACACGTTTCATGAATAAATCTGGAACCCAGTTAGCCATGTTTAAGTTGTGAGTACGTTTTTGGTCATCACCCGTGTTGTCACGTAACTCAAGGAATTCTTCAACGTCAGCATGCCATGTTTCTAAGTACACACACGCAGCCCCTTTACGTTTACCACCTTGGTTAACCGCCGCTACAGATGAATCCATAGTTTTTAACCATGGAATGATACCGTTAGAGTGACCGTTTGTTCCTTTGATTAAAGAACCACGCGAGCGAACGCGAGAGTAAGATACGCCGATACCGCCAGCAAATTTAGATAACATAGCGATGTCTGCGTATTTTTGGTAAATAGCTTTTAAATCATCATCTGGAGAATCTAATAAGTAACAAGAACTCATTTGAGGGCGCATAGTTCCAGAGTTAAATAACGTCGGAGTTGACGGCATATAATCGTGAGATGAGATTAATTTGTAAAATTCAATAGCTTCAACCGGGTTCGTTGAAAGACCACAAGCTACACGCATAAAGAAGTACTGAGGAGTTTCGAAAACTTGGCGTGAAGTTGGGTTTTTTAATAAGTAACGGTCGTAAACTGTACGTAATCCGAAGTACTCAAAACGGTCAGTTTTGTAGTGTTCAATTGCCGCACATAATTCAGCTTTGTGAGCCATTACGAATTTGTATGTATCTTCAGATAATAAACCGTTGTTAAAGCCAAACGCTACTGAATCAGCGAAAGAGCCGATTTTTTGCGATTTAACTTCTTCATCAATATATGTAGATAATAAACGAGCTGCTAGGCGAGAGTATTCTGGATCTTCACCAATTAATAATGAAGCCGTTTGAATACATAAGTTATCTAATTCTTTAGTTGTAGCGCCATCGTATAAGCCAGAAATCGCTTTTGTAGCTACACGTAATGGATCGATTTGTTGTAAGCCTTGAGCATTACGGTTTACGCGCTCAACGATCTTTGTAACGTCAACTGGCTCTAAAGTGCCGTCACGTTTTTTTACTCTCATCATGTGTGATGAGCTGTTGTTAGATGTTCCTGCAGTCATTGTATTAGTTGTCGTCATGACAATACCCCTCGATTTTTTTATCCTTCAGATCCCCATCCGAAAGACAGTAAAAAGCACCCTTTGTTTTTCCCCCTCGGAAAAACAACGATTAAATTAGTCTAGTTCTAATGTTTCAAGAAAATTTTAGTTGACCGTCCTGATCAACTTCGCGAGCCAATTGTTTTGATCTGTCTTCGACAGACCTTAACGACCCAGATGGCTAGTCTCGACTTACTGTCGATCACTATATCTAGTGGTGCGAATACCAGCTCATGTCCTATAAGCTGTGTTTTGTTCTTGAAATAAGGTTCAAATAAATTTGAATCGATTGCAATTAAAATTCTTCAAAAAATTAATTATTTTTCTTTGGTCTTGCTGGACTTTTGGGCATACGCTATGCGAAAAGTGAAGCTGTATAAAACTAAACTTCAACGGTTTTCTCTCTCGAGAAATGGTGTCAATAGTAAATTTTCGTCTTTTTTTTGGAGTTTGTGTAACGATAAAATTTAAGATTCTGAAATGATCTAAATTCGCTCAACTCGTAGTCGCATATTTTCAAATAAAACGTTGTCATTTTCGTTTTGATTGTTCAAGAGGCAGCCTTGATAGGTTTTCGATTCACGAAAACGATCAATAATGTACTGGTGGGTTCCCATTTTGTCAGAAGTCCACTTTGGCGCGATCAATTCATCCCAGCGAGACGCAAAGGCTGCCAATCTATGAACGGCAATGCGTGGGTGAAGGTACGACATAAACAACTTCACGCGCTCAGTGTACTGTTCACGTTCAATGGGTGTGAATTTACCTTCAGCATACCACTTAGCAAGCTCAGTATTGGTTAAAACATGCAGGTTGTGAAGCTTCACATTCGTGATAGGTAAATCATTACAGATTAAAGCTTGCTGTTTAATTTCTTTTTCAGTTTCATTCGGAGAACCGATGATGAGATGAATTCCTAAATCCACCGCTGTAGAATTAGCGATTTTATCAATGGCTTTAAGTGAATCAGCTCCCGTATGGCCTCGCTGCATAAATTCTAAATGATGGTCAAAAAAGCTTTGAACTCCAAGTTCTACAGCTACGAATGATTTTTGATAGTATTCTTGCCAAAGGTTTAATACTGCCGGAGACAAACAATCAGGACGGGTGCCGACAACAAAACCTTTAACAAACGGGTACGATAAAGCTGTATCGAAATTTTCACGTAAAGCTGAAACTTTTGTGAAGGTATTTGTATAAGCTTGGAAATAAACTAAGAATTTTTTAGAATTATACTCTTCGCCGATTTGTACTTGGTATTTTTCAATCTGTTCGCGTAAGCCCATTTGAAAAGACTCTTCACGCGCAGCAGATCCCCAGACATCGCAAAAGCTGCAGGTTTTCATGCCTTTTAAGCCCATACGATTCGGGCAATCATCTACGACAGTTACAGGAATCTTGTAAACCTTCTCACCGAAGATTCTTTTGTAGTGTTCTGCAATACTGTGATAGGGTAAGCCCCGCCAGCCTTTTTCCATAGGGGATTTATAGTGGATCTCAAATCTTTTGTCATTGAATTAACCGCCGATGGAAGTCCTACACTACGGCTTAAAAATTCAAACACACTACACCCCGAAAAAATGCCAGAATCTATGCACCATTCGGGCGGGGCTGCGGCTGAGACTCTTTATATCTACACAGGGCCATTTAAAAATACTTTACAGGCGCTAGCAGAGCTTAAACAAAATCAGCTCTCAATCGGCGTTGTGGGGCTTGGTTTAGGGTATATCGAGCTTTCTGTTTTGCAAAATCTAGCTACAAATCCTGCCATTTCTGCCAACCTGACCAGTTTTGAAAAAGAAACTGAATTAACTGAAGAATTCACGGCCTGGTTAAATGGAAAAACAAATGAAATTTACGACTTGATCTGTGAAAAGCTATCAGTCGAAAAAAACAGAGTGATTGAATACTCAAAAGCTCAAACGGGGAGTCAGAATACCAGTCCCCGTTCATTTGATTGGAAAATTCTAGGTGAATTAACTGCCAAAACTTCCATTTTACAACCATTTCAGTTTGTCGCTTACGATGCTTTTAGCCAATTTACCGATGGCCCGCTATGGACCGATGAATTTTTAGATTTCTTTTTAACTCAGTTATGCGCCAAAGATTGTGTGTTTGCCACTTACGCTTGTACAGGAAATTTAAAAAGAGCGCTTCAAAGAAATGGTTTTTTATTCATTAAGCGCCCAGGATTTAGCGGAAAAAGAGATGCGACTTTAGCTCTACGCGGAGAATTTATTGCTCTTCGCCATCTTTTCCAAAGCGTTTAATATAATCCATCACTAAAGCTTTTGTTTCATCATTCATATTGACGAATTTTAAACCCACATAGCCATCAAGGCCTGCGTAAGTCACTTCAGCTGTCATATTAACCGGAGAATAAAAATGCGGGCTTGTTAATTGGCCCTGAATAGTTTCACCCAATTTTAAATCGAAATTATCGGTAATGCCAATACCACCTTCACTGATGGTGATGACTCGGCCATTAAATCTTTCATTAGTGCCTAAATGTGTGCCAGAGAATTGCGCTAAGATCGGTACACGTTGGTTTTCTCTACGAGAAATACCAAGGCGTTGAACGATATCTGGCATAGAATAGATTTCTTTCCATTCGCGGTCTTTTTTATCAAAGATCGAGATTTTTGAAACGTCTTCTTGTTTCGCGGTAAAAGCGGTCAATTCTTCTTTAGTCATTTCGCCTTTATCAACAAAGTCATACTGAACACGGAATTTTTCAACCATTGAAGATTTGATGTCTTCGATCACTTCAGCTTTTGAGGCGCGGTTTGTTGGTTTGTCGAAAATATTTTTTGCCTGCGGCGTGAATGTTTTTTCTTCAGCCATCGACTGAGTCATTGTCGGTTGAAATTGCTGTACGTTTGTTTCTGGATTCCACTTATCAGCTCTGATCCATTCAGCGTGACCACGTGACCATAAAAAAGTCGTATGCATCTGATCACTAAAGCCTGTCATTTGCTCTTTAACTTCTTCAGTTGAAAAAGGACCTCTGATGTAGTTGTTCGAATTTACAAACCATTTAGTCATAAGCTTCCTCGTTTAAAAAATTAAGAATTTCTTTTTTCTGGTTCAAGCAGTCTTTGTGACCCATATCAATTAAACTTTTACAAAAATCACTATCAAATAAAAGATAACTTAAAATTTCGCTGGCTTCATCTAATTCACCAAACGCGCTGATTGTCATACGTAAAATACGCGGTACGTGATGGGCCTTGGTGCGCGCCAACTCTCCGATATCTTGACTTGGAGAAATGCAAATAGCCGGTAATTTTTTTAGCGACGTTGCTTTAAAATGCATATTGTGAGTTGTAGCCTCATCATAAAGAGCATTTAATCTTTGAATGCGGTGAACATCTTGCTCAACAGAATCAAGCATTACGGCGTTTAATAAAGTATTTAAAATTCTCACCATTGAAGCTTCGTGAATAACTCTTGAATCTTCTTTGAGTGGAGCTCCGCCAGAACTGTTGGCTGATCTTACGCCAATCACAAGCAGCTTGTTGGCTCCCATGCGGATAGAAGGGCTACAAGGTGTGTTATTACGAACACAACCATCACCATAAGGTTCGCCGGTAATTTGAATCGGGGGAAACAGCATCGGAATCGCTGAAGAAGCTAAAATATGTTCTGATTGAAGTTGAGCATGAACAGCTTTTCTTCTTAACTCTTTCCATTTTAAAAGCTTTTCATTTACGCGAGACGCAGTCTGAATAAAGCTTACAGCGCTATTGCGGGAATAGTTATTAGCTGTGATGATTACGCTATCAAACAAACCCTTTTCTAGATTGCTTTGAACGTTTTTAAAATTGCAGTTTTTATCGATTAAATTTTTAAGCGGTGCTGTATCTAGAATAGAATTAAATTTTTTCTGTTTTCCACCTAAAAGCGCACCTAATCCTAAAGTGTTTAACGAAATAATATCCGCTTTAAAAACCTGATCTGTTTTGATTTTTGACCAGAGCTGAACAAGTTCGCTCACAGCGCTATGAAAATCACCATTTGTTGACGCCAGTTTTGCTGTATTAATCGCCCCAGCGCTTGTGCCAGATAAAATGCGAAAGGGCGGCTCGATTTTTTCTTTTTTTAAAATTTCAGAGAGTCCTTGTAAAACTCCGACTTGGTAGGCACCTCTGGCTCCGCCGCCAGACAAAACTAAAGCTGTGTTCTTATTCATACTAAGTATAGTGTCGCAAGTTCCTAAGCCCTTTGTCAGTAGCGTGTTTCGTTGACTAGACTTCGGACCCGTAAAGCGGTGGTTGTCACCGATCTCAGTGTGAGACAGAAAAAGCCTCAGCATGATACAAAAACTGTCTCATTTTAAGAGAGAAGTCTGGCATCTTTGTTGAACTCTTAGTTTAAAAAGAAAAAGCGAGGTTTTTATGAAAAACTTAAAATCTAACAAAATGATCTTAGTATTAGCGATGGCTACATTAGCTTTTTCAGGTCTGTCTTGCGCTAAGAAACAATCTAAAATCCGTGGCGCAAAAACAAGTCAGCAAGTGATGAACCCTCAAATTACCAACCAATCAATTCAGCAAGCCGACACACAAGATAATATCAGCTACTCACTAAATTCAGTAAGCACTCCGCAAGATAACGGAAACGGCACTAACACAGTAACTTCTGAAATAATCAGTCGCGCAGTAAACTATATTCCGATTGATACAACACATTCATTAAATCAAGACACGTACGGAGTGTATGATGATCCAACTCAAGGCACTAAATTAGATATTCGTGCTCGTTGTATTGGCGAAGGTTGTGAAAAGTATGTTTTATTAATCACTGTTGTAAAAAATGGCTATGCTTATCATCAAATGGCCGCGATTTCTTTCGCGAATGATGATTTTTTCTACTCTGAACAAAGAAATTACCGCGTAGCTACTATGTACAAAAACGTGGATGAAGTTTTAGCGCAACACGCTGACTTACAACCTTCAAACTAATTGTCGAATTTAAAAAAAATCTATAAGCTTATGGAATGGCTGAACTAATCCATTCCATTTTGCATCTTGATCAAACTCTAAATCTTTGGCTTCAAATGTATGGCCCAGGTGTTTACCTTGTGCTTTTTTTAATTATCTTTGCTGAAACAGGCTTAGTGATTATGCCATTTTTGCCGGGCGATTCTTTATTATTCGCAGCCGGTGCTTTGTGCGCGATTAATCCTGTTGATTTGCGCATCGAATTTTTAGTTCCCCTGTTAATTTGTGCTTCATTGATCGGCGACAGTTTAAACTATTATGTCGGTCTTAAATTTGGGCGTAGGGCTTTTGAGACCAAGCATAAGTTAAGCTTTATGTTTTCTCCTAAACACCTTAAAGCCACTGAAGAATTCTACAATAAGAAGGGGCTTTGGGCTGTGTCTTTGGCGCGCTTTTTCCCGATTATCAGAACTTTTGCTCCCTTTGTAGCAGGTCTTACGCGTATGTCTTATAAGATGTTCTTTAGAATGTCTTTATTAGGATCTGTGGCTTGGGTTTCTATTTTTACGACGGCAGGCTATCTTTTTGGTCAAATCCCCTTTGTTCAGAAGAACTTTACCGTGTTAGTCATGGGAATCGTCGGGCTTTCTTTGGCACCATTTTTATTGGGTATTATTCGTAAAACATTCGTGAAAAGTTTATAAACTAAGCATAATTTAAGGTTTTTACACTAAATTAGGGTTGAATTGACTCCAATTAATGGCACTATGTTTGCGATGAAACCTGCCTAAAAGGCTAGGTTTTTTAAAGTTTAGCAAACAATACTTAAGGGGGAATTAAGTGAAACTAAATATCATCGCGGCATTATTATTATGCGCATCTGTAGCTACTGCAGCTTCAGAAACAACGACAACGGCATCTGCAACAACTGAAGCTCACGGTAAATCTGCTGATGCTCCAGCTCACGGTAAAAAGAAAGCTAAGAAAAAAGCTAAAAAAGAAGAGAAAAAAGAGGGCGCTCAAGTAGCTCCAGCTACAACTAACACTACAGCTCAAACTCAAGTTGCTCCAGCAGCAGCTACTTCGACTGCAGTTGCTCCAGCAGCTCAAGCTCCAGCTAAAAAATGGGGTGTTACTTTGTTAAATGAATCATCTGTTGATTACGCTGGTGGTAAAGATATCGGTAGATCTACAATCTCTACAACTAACTACATCGGTGCATCTTACAAAATCACTGCAACTGAAAAGCTTGGTTTACGTCAATACTACACTTACGACCACGATCAAACTTCTGAGAAAAACTTTGAATCTTCTGATATCAAACAATCTTTCACAGTAGCTACTTTAGGTACTAAAACTAAAGGTATCTTAGGTTCAGACGATATCGCTCCTGCATTCTGGTACTATATGCCAGGTCACACTGCTGAAATTAACAACTTCGGTCACGATATGGATGATTTCTACGGTATCCTACGTGCTGACGTTGAAATCGCTTGGACATTAACTCCTAAATGGACTGTTTCTTACTATTTAAATCCACGTCAAACTTTAGGTGCTAAAACTGAATTCACTAAAGAAAATGGTAAACCAGGTTCTTTCGAAGCGTCTTCTCGTTTAATCCACTACGGTTACGTATATTACAACCAAACTGACGCAACTCAATTCTACGGTTACGCAGGTTTCGATCATAAAATGACGACTGCAACTATGACTTCTACAAGTGATACTTACTTGTCAGGTGTTGGTATTTACTCTACTTTCTTCGGTGGCAAATTAGCTCTTAATCCAGAAGTTGCAGTAGCTACTCCAACTAAATCTGCTGGCGTTGCAACAGAAGAACAAGAATTATACAAAAAAGAAAACATCAGCTACGTTTTAGCTACTGTTATCTCTTTATAATTCTGACTTAATTTATTAAGTTATCTAAAAAGCCGGTTGAAAAACCGGCTTTTTGCGTTTCTGATATATCTATGCGTATCAGACAAATGGGATTTTCATCTAAGCTTAAAGCTCACAAGCATCTACTAACATTAGAAACTTTAAAATTTATCTCTGAATTTATGGAAGACGGAAATGCCAGGGGTGCTGCCTTACGTATCGGTATTCCTGAAACCTATGCTTCACGCTATGGACAGTGGCTAAAAAAGCATAACTTCGTAAAGCAAGCTATGGAGGCTGATTTAGACGACCGAGAGCGTTTAAAGCTTCGCAATGCTTTACGCGAGATCGATCGTCAAATGCAGATCTGTAAGGATATTTTAAATCTTGAAGAGATTGATTAAAGCAAAGAAGTAACTAGTACTCCTCAGCTCCGTTATCAACGT
This sequence comes from Pseudobdellovibrio sp. HCB154, assembly GCF_046267985.1. Taxonomy (GTDB): domain Bacteria; phylum Bdellovibrionota; class Bdellovibrionia; order Bdellovibrionales; family Bdellovibrionaceae; genus Pseudobdellovibrio. The sequence goes on from NZ_CP176530.1 coordinate 1,758,443, forward strand.
CGTTTGTAAGAGCTTCACCGGCCGGTAAGTATGGTAGGGGATCAATCGGTCCGTCAGCTTTTCTGATTTCAAAATGTAAATGCGGCCCAGAGGATCTTCCGGTATTGCCTAAAGCACCAACCACATCGCCTTGTTTTACTTTTTGACCTTCATAAACGATGATTTTATCTAAGTGACCGTAAAGTGTGGCCCAGCCATCTTTTTCAATCATCAGCATTTTACCATAGCCTTTAAATTCTTTACCGGTATAGATCACCATACCATCGTGTGCCGCCATAACGGCTGTTCCGCGTTGGGCTGCTAAATCAATCCCTTTATGTGGACGTTTGCGCTTGCGAGTCACTTTAGGTAAAAAGCCGCGTGACATACGCGCTTCAACCACAGGCCAGTCAAAGAAAGGTTTTTCTTTCATGCGCGAGGGTTTGCTTTTTTTAAATGAGTTGGTGCCTTTATCAATTTCAACTTTTACTTCGTCGCCATTTTCGTTATTAGAAGAAGCTGTCTGATGGCTCACGCAGCCTGATTCAAAAAGTAATGTTGTTAATAAAAGCGGTAAAATTAGTAAATTGGAAAATTTTTGCATAGCTCTTTCACTTCGTTGTGTATTCTTTGATGTAAATCTGTGTTTTCTGGATTTTTTAAAACTTGAGAAATCCAATTAGCGATGACTTTCATTTCTTTTTCTTTCATTCCGCGCGTTGTAAGAGCCGGTGTTCCGATACGGATACCACTTGTTACAAACGGAGAACGAGTTTCATTTGGCACTGTGTTTTTATTCACAGTAATGCCCGCATTATCTAAAATGCCTTCAGCGATTTTTCCAGTCACAGTGTCGGCCACTTGTGATTGTTTTAAATCTACTAAGATTAAGTGGTTATCAGTTCCGCCAGTAACTAAGTTAAAGCCTTGAGATTTCATTTCTTCAGCTAAAACTTTTGCATTTTTTAAAACTTGATCGATGTATGTTTTAAATTCTGGTTGAAGCGCTTCACCGAAAGCTACGGCTTTGGCTGCGATAATGTGTTCAAGAGGTCCACCTTGGATACCAGGAAAAATTCTCGAATTTAAAGCTTTCGCTTTTTCTTCCGAGTTAGTTAAAATAATACCACCGCGCGGACCACGTAATGTTTTGTGAGTCGTTGAAGTGATAAAATCTGCATATTCAGCAGGGGATTGGTGATGCCCGCTTGCTACAAGTCCTGCAAAGTGCGCCATATCCACCATTAAGTCAGCGCCAACTTCAGTCGCGATTTCGCGAAATTTAGCAAAATCTAAATGACGAGAGTAAGCTGAATATCCTGCGATAATCATTCTTGGTTTTACTTCTTTAGCGGTATTTCTGATTGTGTCGTAGTTAATTAATCCAGTTGTTGGATCTAATTTGTAACTAGCGGCTTTAAATAATAAACCCGAAAAATTAACTGGTGATCCATGAGTTAAATGGCCGCCGTGAGATAAATCCATTCCTAAGATTGTGTCGCCAGCTTTGCAAGCGGCTAAGTACACAGCCATGTTAGCTTGTGAGCCCGCATGCGGTTGGACGTTTGCAAATTTAACATTAAAAAGTTTTTTAGCGCGTTCGATGGCAATTGTTTCCACGCCATCAACGAATTGGCAACCACCGTAGTAACGTTTACCAGGGTAACCCTCAGCATATTTGTTAGTTAAAATAGAACCTTGCGCTTTCATAACTTGCGGCGAGGTATAGTTTTCAGAAGCAATCATCTCTAAACCAAATTTTTGGCGAGTTGATTCTTGTTCGATTAAGTTAAAAACTTCTGAATCATTAAAATTAGGAAAAACATTTGTGCTAGACATAGGTGACCTCGGTTTTTTCGTTAGTGCGTAGCTGTATTAACAGTATGACGGATTTTCACCGATTTTTGCAACACGCGCAGTGTGACGGCCTTCGCTGAATTTCGCATCCATAAAGATTTTTATCCATTTGTTGGCTTGTTCAGCAGTCGCAAATCTTGAACCCATGCAAATTACGTTAGCATTGTTATGTTCTTTAGCAAGTTTGGCGATTTCATCGGAGTAAACCAAAGCTGCGCGAATGTGTTTGAATTTGTTCGCACGCATCGCCATACCTTGGCCGGAGCCGCAAACTAAAATACCCATAGTATCTGGATCTTCAGGTTTTAACTTTTCGCAGACCTTATTTGCAAAGTCAGGAAAGTCTACAGACTCAGTTGTGAAAGGACCGAAGTCTTCAACCGTAAAACCTTGGGCTTTTAAATTTGTAACAATAGCAGCTTTTAAGTCGACCGCAGCGTGGTCGCCAGCAATTAAAATTCTTTTCATACCCTAAAGGTACGTTATTTTTCGAATTTTGAGAAAACTAAACAGCTGTTTGTCCCACCGAATCCAAAAGAATTATTCATTACATGATTGATTTGACCTTTACGTGCCGTATTTGGAACATAATCAAGGTCGCAATCAGGGCTGACATTCTCTAGATTGATCGTTGGAGCTACTGTTTGAGAAACAATAGACTGAATGCAAAGTGCTGATTCTAACGCGCCTGCAGCCCCTAATAAGTGGCCAGTCATAGATTTCGTTGAAGAAACCCAAACTTTTTTAGCATGTTCGCCTAGAACAGTTTTTACAGCATTTGATTCAATTGGATCACCCATCGGAGTCGATGTTCCGTGAGCGTTGATGTAATTTACTTTATCTTTAGCAATACCAGCGTCATTCAAAGCATTATTCATCGCTAAAACAAAGCCTGCGCCATTAGGATCTGGTGACGTGATGTGGTAAGCATCTGATGAAGCACCATAGCCAGTAATTTCACAAAGAATATTCGCATTGCGTTTCATTGCTGATTCTAAAGATTCAACAACGAAAATCGCACAACCTTCGCCAAGAACAAAACCATCACGGTCTTTATCCCACGGGCGAGATGCTTTAGTTGGATCATCATTACGAGTTGATAGAGCTCGCATATTACCAAAACCAGCGATCGCTAACGGGCAAACTGTAGATTCAGTTCCTCCAGCAACCATAGCATCGGCCATTCCAAAGCGAATGTAATTGTAAGCTTCGCCTAATGAATGCACTCCAGAAGCACAAGCAGAAGCTAAGCTGTAGCTTGGACCTTTTAAGTTGTGATTCATAGTTACCCAGCCAGCCGCTAGATTTGTAATGGCTGCCGGAATAAAGAATGGAGACACGCGCGAAGGGCCACGCTCCATAACTTTTGTATGTTGTTCTTCGATAATCGGAAGACCACCCATACCAGATCCGATGATGGCACCAGCTCGTGGAGCCATTTCATCAGAAACAACTAATCCAGATTGATCAAACGCCATTTTAGAACAAGCAATCGCATACTGGATAAAAGTATCCATCTTCTTTTGCTCTTTTTTATCAACGTATGTATCTGGATTGAAGTTTTTTACTTCACCAGCAAAACGAACATCAAATTTACTAGCATCAAACTTTGTGATGTTAGCGATACCTGAAACACCGTTTAAAGCATTGTTCCAAGTGTCGGTTAGTGAATTACCAAGCGGGGAGACAACTCCCATGCCTGTTACTACAACTCTTTGCTGTCCGCCTTTGCGAGTGAAAGAAATAGACATATTAAGACTAAGCTTTGCCTTTAGAAACTAGGTAGCTTTGAACGTCGTTAACTGTTTTTAATTTTTCAGCGTCTTCGTCTGGAATTTCGATGTCGAATTCTTCTTCCATAGCCATAACTAATTCAACGATATCTAAGCTGTCAGCGCCTAAGTCTTCAATGAATTTTGATTCTAATTTTACTTTCTCTGGATCAACGCCTAATTGGTCAACGATGATATCTTTTACTTTAGCTTGTACTGACATGGTATTTCTCCTTGCGCGCTTTCAGCGCGACCTCTTGTTGTTCTCTTTTTCAGTAGTTTTAAATTACTTTAAATTTAAAAATTAAATCTAAATTCTAGTTTAAATAAAGTCCACCATTTACATGAATGGTTTGACCTGTGATGTATGAAGAAGCATCGCTTAATAAAAAAGCAACTGTTTGTGCCACTTCATGAGCTTCACCAGCTCTGCCTAATGGAATTTTCTCGGAGAAAAACTTAAGCTGATCTTCTCCTAAAGCATCTGTCATATCTGATTTGATATAGCCCGGTGCTACAGCGTTAAAACGTACGTTTCTAGAGCCTAACTCAAGCGCTAATGAGCGCGTAAAGCCTTCGATACCAGCTTTAGACGCTGCGTAGTTAGCTTGACCAGCGTTGCCGCTAGAGCCAATCACAGATGAGATATTTACAACAGACGCGTTTTTAGTTCTTAACAAGTTTTTTGCAAACGCTTTACTTACATAATATGGACCGTAAAGATTCGCTTTTAAAACAGCGTCAAAGTCTTCATCTTTCATACGAAGGATTAATTGATCTTTAGTAATACCAGCGTTGTTCACAACGCCATGAACTTCACCGAAGGCCTCAATCACTCTTCCGCAAACAGAATCAACCTCTTCTTTAGAAGTCACATTCATTTTAAAAGTTAAATGTCCAGAACCTGGTAATGACGCCAAAACCGCTTGCGCTTGCGCTTCTGCGCTTGAATAAGTAAATGCAACACGCGCACCTAGCTCAGCACATTTTTTTGCGATACCGGCACCGATACCACGGCTTCCGCCTGTGATAAAAATATTTTTACCTTTTAAATCCACTTGTGACTCCTGATGTATAACCTGACTGAACTAGAGCTATTGCTCAAGGACTTTTTTAGGTTACTTTTGCGCTGCTTCAATAAGCTTTAAATCGTCTAAATTTTGTGTAGAAAACACTTCAAATTCAGCATCAATTTTCTTCAACAGTCCTTTTAAAACAGTTCCATGACCACATTCAATAAAACGCTTATGACCAGCTTGTTTCATAGCCAACATGCTTTGTGTCCATTTTACTGATCCTGAAACTTGTTTGATTAGGTTTTCTTTTAACACCGCAGCATCTGTTTCAGCTTTAGCGTGAAAGTTTTGAAAAATCGGAAGCGATGAATTTTTGAATTCGATAGCGTTTAAAAACGCACGCATTTTTTCTTCAGCAGGCTTCATTAAATCACAGTGAAACGGCGCTGATACCGCTAGTGGAATTAATTTCGCACGACGTGGCTCAGGCAATCCGTTTTGCGTAAAGATCTCTGATTTAAAATTATCTTTTAACCAGTTTAAAGCTTTTAAACTTCCGCTGATAACGATTTGCCCGTCACAGTTAAAGTTCGCTGGATTAACAGGTTTAAAGCCAGATTGTTCTTCGGTCCATTTACATAAAAACATCGCTTGGGCTTCATCTAAACCTAAAGTCGCTGTCATTCCACCTTCGCCAACAGGAACTGCTGATTGCATGTATTGTCCACGAGAGCGTACGGCGCGAACCGCGTCAGCAAATTTAAAAACGCCACCTTCAACAAATGAAGAGTATTCGCCGATTGAGTGCCCCGCCGTTGCTGTTGGTTTAATTCCAAAAGTCGTATTTAAAACACGTGCTGTGGCAACAGATGTTGTAAGTAAAGCTGGTTGAGTGTTTTCAGTTAACGCTAATTCTTGCTCAGTTCCTGAAAAACATAATTTTTTTAAATCAATAGATAGAGCGTCAGAAGCTTCTTCGTAAGTTGTGCGAGCCACTTGGAATTCGTCGAATAAGAACTTTCCCATTCCTGGGGCTTGGCTTCCTTGACCTGGATAAATAAAAGAAAACGACATAACTATACTCCTTAGTTATTTGAAATATAAAATCTTAGTTTTGTAATTTTAAGATTAAAATCTTAATAATGCTGAACCTGAAGTTAAACCAGATCCAAAGGCAGTGAGAAGGATTAACTGTCCGCGTTTAATTCTTCCATCGCGATAAGCCATATCAAAGGCAATCGGAATAGAAGCTGCAGATGTATTTCCTGTTTCGTGAACTGTAGAAACAATTTTTTCCATCGGGAATTCGAATTGGTTCGCCACAGCTTCAGTAATACGTTGATTTGCTTGGTGAGGAACAATCCAGTCTAGATCTGCCGGAGTTTTACCGCCAGCATCTAAAGCTTCATAACAGGCTGCTGCCATAGTGCGCGTTGCATGTTTGAAGATTTCTTTACCCTTCATTTTCATGAAGTGTTTGCCTGAATCTAAAACTTCTTGGCTAAATGGAATTTTAGTTCCACCAGCTTCGAACCATAATAATTCAGCGTGCGCGCCTTCTGCATGACAGTGAGTTGAAATCACCGTGTTTTCATCTGTGTTGCTTGCGCGCGATACGATCATTGCGCCTGCGCCATCGCCAAAAAGAATGCAAGTTTCGCGGTCTTTATAGTTAACTAATTTAGTTAGATTTTCGGCGCCGGCGATTAAGATATTTTTGTAAACGCCAGTTTTAATAAATTGATCAGCCACATGAAGTGCATAAACAAAGCCTGTGCAGGCTGCAGCTAAATCAAAAGCCATAACGTTTTTAGCGCCTAGTTTTGTCTGAACAATACAAGCTGTTGCTGGCATACGATAGTCGCCAGAAACTGTAGCTACGATAATTAAATCTAAATCTTGAGCGGTAAGATTGGCATCTTTCAATGCACGTTCAGCAGCTTTAACAACTAAATCTGACGTACCTTCACCTTCGGCGACCTTGTGACGGTGAACGATGCCTGTTCTTTGAACGATCCAGTCGTGTGAAGTTTCGACCATTTTTTCAAGGTCGTAATTTGTTAAAACTTGTTCGGGTAGGTAAGAACCTACCCCTGCAATTCTTGTTTTAAACTGACTGGTTATAGACATGGCAGTGGCTAAAAACTATTTCTTAGCTTTAGGAGCGCTGATTTGTTTACCTTTGTAGTAAAATGCGCCGTCAGCAGCTTTAAAAGCGCGGTGAGGACGTACTAACTCTCCAGATTTTTTATCAATTGCCATTGCAGGTGCTTCTAAAGCATCGTGCGATCTTCTCATATCACGGCGTGATTTCGACGTTTTCTTCTTCGGTGTAGGCATTTCTAACTCCTAGTAACTCGTATTTCGCTTCCGTATATACGAGGAATATTAAATATTATCTGCTTTCAGCAAAATAAAATAAGGTTCTAATTTATGTACGATAGTAGCGCAAAAGGCAAGACTTTAACTGAATTAATTCAGCTTTAAGCCTTTGAGTACATTAAAGGCATTATTCTTTTTCTCTTCGCCCATTTTTTCATCATAAATAAAAGCATCGCCGTCAGCTGATTTAAAGCTTGTTTTACAAGCAGGATCACCAGCTTCATGGCGTGGGTTAAATGGAATAGAAAACGCAATAGCTTCATGTAAGAACTCGCCCATATCGAACTGGTCGCCGAAGTATTCTGACACCCCGGGGCCATCTTCATTAAGTTCTGAAACATGGTTTGATTTAGCAAACTGGCTATTTTTGATTTCTTCAGCACCCGGAATTAAAATTTCATGGATTTTGGCTTCAGCTTTAAATTTAAAACTTTCGCCACATTGAGAGCATAATTCTGGTGTTTCACTTTTAATATAGCCAGCTACATCGTAGTTTTTAGTATTTAAAGGACGGATAAAAAGCTTTGCTTCATAGGGCGCGTCTTCAATTAAGTCAGCTAACACGGCATTTAATTCGCCCGTATTGCGGTTATAAATATATTCGCGGCCTTCTTCTGGGATTTCATGTAATTTGATTTTCATAGCGTTGTCCTTATATAGCTAATTTAGTCTTTTTTCCAGCCGTAATTGAAACTTACGCTAATGCGCGGTTCTTCGGTGGTGTTTTGGGGCACTTCGTGACGTAACCAGCTTTCAAAGAGCACCACATCGCCTTCTTTAGGTTTTAAAGATAAAAAGCGTTTGTTGGCTGTTTTAGCGCTTTCCTTTGGCATTGGAGAATTCATAAAGAACCCCAAACGTGGATCTTCAAATTTGATTGGGCTAGAACCTTTAGGTAATTGTAAATAAACCGTTCCGCTAATTACAGAAAGCGGGTGGATATGGGCTGTATGCTGCGCCCCTTCTGGCATAACATTCACCCAGCAATGACTTAAATAAAGATCTGAAGCTTTAATGTCATATTCAAGTGAGCTTAAGTAATTTTTCAGATGAATTTCAAGGGTTTGCTCTAATTTTTTGAAGTTCGGTAATACTAAATGAAGCTTATCGACCGACCCGTAACTGGTGTACCCTGAAACATAATTTTTATCTGACCATTTATGACCAACTTCGTCCGAAGCTAATAGGTTTTCCACATCTTCGAGTAGGTTGTTACTTAAAGAACGGAGGATTTTGGGCGCAGCCAAGGGCTTATTGTAAATTTGGGTGACGAAGGCCTGTATCATAGAAAGTCATATTTACGGTATAAGCCCCTAATATGTAAGCGCTTTTTGGCCTATGTAAAATTATTTTACAGCTCATAAAAATTCCTAATTGGTTTTAACCGATCTGAGCCTTTAAGTTGTCTCAAGTTGAGACCTGATAATGGGTCCTAAGGTTGCAATAAAAACCTGTAAATAAGGAGTTTATATGAAAACATCTTTTAAATCATTCGGCTTCGCCAAACTATCTTTAGCTTTAATGATGGTTTTAGGCTCACAAGTTTACGCCGCTGATTCAGTGGATTTTGATGCAATCATTAAAGAAAACTCTCAAGCTCAAAATCAATTACACAAACAAATCAAAGAAACTGTTGAAACAAGCCGTATCGCAGCTCAAACGCCAGATACTGGTTCGCAAGTTATCGCTGATAACGCACAAACAGTGCATGTTAGAACTAAAAAAGACATGTTAACTTTTGCTAAAGAGAAAAAGCACAGTGCAGCTTCTCAACAACAAAACGATAAAAGACTTGCGCAAGAGTTCAAAGATTTAGAATAATAAATGGGTGCAAACCCTTAAATCGTTCGCTTTTATTTTAACATTTTCACTATCTAGTTTTGCAGCCAACACAGCTAAAAAACAGACCCAAAGACAGCCAGTAAATCTGGCTGTTTCTTTTGAAACCCTCGGAAAAAACAAAGAGCTTTTAAATACCGTATCATTTGATGGTGAGCAGAAAACCTTACTGTCTGGTGATGTTAAGAATTCCACAGATTTTAAATGTGAATGTTCTGGGCAATTTGAAGTTCTCGCTCTTGGCGTAAAGCAATATGTGGCTGCTTTTCTTGAATTTAACTGCGGTCAAAACGATCAAAAAATTAAATCTAAAATCGGCCGCATTTTAATTCCCGTTAAAGATTATCAATCTTTTTTCAAAATCATTTTTCTTCACAAAGATCAGCCACAAGTGGTGCTTAAAATTAAAGAACTTAGTCTGTAATTGGCGCTAAGCGATAGGCGTAGCGATTATCGGTTGTCATTTGAGTCTAAAATGGCAAAACTACTTCACATAAATTGGACATATACCAAGATATCGAAGGAGTTTCGTTTGGGTACTTTTGAAATGATCGCAAAACACGGTGAACACGAAGAAATTTTATTTTGCCACGATAAAGATGTTGGTCTTAAAGCTATCATCGCTATCCATAATACGGCGTTAGGCCCGGCTCTTGGTGGTACACGTATGTGGAACTACAAAAACGAAGACGAAGCTTTAACTGACGTATTAAGACTTTCTAAAGGTATGACATACAAAGCTTCTGCTGCTGGCCTTAATTTAGGTGGCGGTAAAGCAGTTATCATTGGCGACCCTAAAACACAAAAAACTGAAGGTTTGTTCCGTGCGTTTGGCCACTTCGTAAATTCATTAAATGGTAAATACATCACTGCTGAAGACGTAGGTACTGGTGAAAAAGATATGGAATATATCTACATGGAAACTCCATGGGTAACTGGTATTCCTAAAGATTTCGGTGGTTCTGGCGATCCATCTCCGTATACAGCTCACGGTGTATTAATGGGTATTAAAGCGGCGGCTCACGAAAAATTCGGCACTGATGCTTTAAAAGGTATGCGTGTTGCGGTTCAAGGTCTTGGTAACGTTGGTTCTAACTTAGTTAAATACTTAACTGAAGAAGGTGCGATCATCACTGTTGCTGATATCGATCAAGCTCGAACAGCTAAAATCGTTAATCAATACGGCGTAAAAGCTGTGGCTGTTGACGAAATCTTAGCGGTTGATTGCGATATTCAAGCTCCATGTGCTTTAGGCGCCATCGTTAATGATCAAACAATCTCTAAATTTAAATGTAAAGTTATCGCCGGCGGAGCTAATAACCAATTAGCAGAAGCTCGTCACGGTGATCATTTACGTGAATTAGGTATTTTATACGCTCCAGACTACGTGGTTAATGCCGGTGGTTTAATGAACGTATTCGTAGAACTTGAAGGTTATTCTCCAGACCGCGCGTTTGAAAAAACTCGTAAGGTTTACGATAACTGTAAAAAAGTATTTGAAATCGCTAAACGCGATAATATCGGAACTCATACTGCGGCTGACCGTATGGCTGAAGAGCGTATCAACACAATTGGTAAACTTAAACAGCGTCACCCTGGTAAATCATTCCGCGCATTTACGACATTAAAAGAAGTTAACAACAGATAATTATTGCACCTTAGAGAAGAAAGAGAATTAAATGGAATTTTTAGAGAAAAACGCAAAAGGAATTTTAGGTATTGCAGGTCTAGTAGTAGTTGCTGGTCTTATCGGTACACTTGTAACTCAAAACTCGATCAGAAAAGAAAAAGCCACTCAGGAAAAATTCTTTGCGATTGATGCTAAAGTTAAAAAATACAAAGAAGACAAATTTAAAGCGGCTGATAAATCTGCAGACAAAAAAGAAGAAGTTGCTTCGGTTCCTGTTGATGTAAACGCTTTAAAAGCTGAGCTTGAAGCTTTCGTAAATGAAAACACTGGTACAGTAGCTGCTCAAATCGCAGGTCTTGAATTAGCTGATATCTTAACTTCAGAAAATAAAGGCACTGATGCTTTAGCATTACTTCAAAAAGTAGAGACTAAATCTGACTTATTATCTAACGTTTTAGTGCGCATGAAAATCGCTCAAAGCTTTGCTGATCAAGACAGATGTTCTGATGCTTTAATTATCTGGAGTAAAGTTTTAGGCTCTAAAGCTTCTTCTTACTTACATGCAGAAGCAAAAATCAATCAAGCTCTTTGCTACAAGAAAATGAATGATTTGAGCAAAGCTGAAGAGATTTTAAACCAAGTTAAAAACGATAAAGCGGATGAAACTGGCCAATCAAATCGTGAAGCTGAAAGAATTCTACGTGTAATTCAATTCAACAAATCTTTTGGAACATAATATTTATATGTTTAAATTTGCACTTATCTTTTTAGGCTTAAGTTTAACCAGCTGCCAACATCTTGAAAAAAACAACGGTGAAAAAAACGATCTAAAGGTAAGTGCCTTCTGGGTTCAGGACACTTTAAAAGAGCCAAACGTAGGTTATCGTAAGATTAATCGGTTTGCTCCTGTTCTTTATAAAGACCTGATCATCGTTGCTAACGGGCTTGAAGGCTTAGTGGCTTACGATGTCTTAGATAAATCAAAAAAATGGTCTATTGCGATTCCTAAAGGGGTTGAAGCTCCGGGTGCTGTGATTAATTCACGTTTATTTATCGGTGGATTAAATGGCGTATTCTATTCAATTGATTTAGATACGGCAAAAATCGTTTGGGAATTTGACACAAGATCTGAAGTTGTGGCTGAACCGTTAATTCAAGACGGTCACGTTTTCTTTGTAAGTGGTTCTAATATTTTATACTGCTTAGATGCAACTAACGGCCGTCAAATCTGGGTTTACAACCGCCAAGATACATCAGCTCAAATGACAATTCGCGGGGGAGCAAAACCTTCGTATTCAGCTGGGCAAATTTATCAAGGTTTCAGTGATGGATCTTTAGTTTCGTTAAATGCGAAAACGGGAACTCCAAATTGGGAAGTTTTATTAAACCGTAATACAAAATTTAAAGATATCGATGCTTCAGCCGTTATTGATGGCGATACAATCTATATCAACAGTTACGATGACAAATTATATGCGGTTTCTAAATCGACAGGATCAATCTTATGGAAATCTGATTTCGGGGGAGCCACACCGCCATTAGTTTTTTCTGATCGTTTAGTTTATTCATCTTCAAAAGGTCACTTAATGGTTGTGACTAAAAAAGCTGGCGAATTAATTTGGAAAGTTTCAAATCTTCAAGGTATCAGCACAGAACCTATCGCACACAAAGGTTTAATCGTTGTGGGTGAATCGCAAGGCGCTGTTTTATTTTATGATTTAATGAATGGCCAATTAAAATCAACTTTCGATCCAGGTCGCGGGGTTTTAGGTCGTTTAACGACAGATAAAAACAAACGTGTTTATTTTATTTCTGGCGAAGCTAATGTGTACGGCTTAATGGTTGAATACACGAATAAAAATTCTAATTTTTCATTCTTAGAGTAATAAGGTATTTATGAAATTGATTTTAGTTTTAGCGTTTTTGGGAATTTTATCTTCATGCTCCACAAGAACATGTAAACCAAACGAAACAATCTCTTCGCAAGATAACACGGCTAAAGTAAGTCAGCCTGTTGCAGGTGAGACAACAATTTCTCCAACTACAAATATGACAAATCAGATTAAAAAAATTAAAGTTTATAAAGCTGATGGCTCTGTTCAATGCGAACAAGGCACAGGAACTAAGCCAGAAGAAATGCAAAAGCAATTGGGTGATATCAAGGTTTATTCGGCTGAAAATAAACATGATGGTTTAATCCGTATTCAAGTTTGCGGCGCTCCTACGGGTAACTGCAACGTCTTTGAAATCAACGAATCTGATTTCACTAAGGCCGAAAAACTTGGCTTTAAAAAGTGGAAAAATAACTAATACTTAAAGGCGGGGAAGTAGCCCTGCCAGCCTAGAACGTTTCATTGTAAAACAGTTAGACAGGTCTTGCCTATCATCTCGAATAGGGTGGTTTTTAGCTTGGCCTTGGTATCGCAAAATAGCCTTTTGGTTACAAAAACCAATAGGAGCTATTATGTCATCTTCACGTTTATTAAAGGCCTTTACCCTAGGTTTTGCTTTAACGCTTTCATCAAATGCTTTTGCAGCCTCAGCTCAGCAATTATTAACTGAAGATCTACAGCCAGCTATCAAAACTCTTCCTCGTGAAACACGCCTTTATCATTATTTCGGTATCAATTTAAATGGTAACCAACTTAAAAATACATCTTTAAAAAAGGCTAATAACCGTTACGACATGGTTAATAACCGCATAAAACAAATGGCCGCAAGCTTCTGGGATTTAAAAAATAATACGACTTACTTAGCGAACGCGGGCCTTGGTGTGTATTTCGCGGTTGATCCATTTGCTTCATCTCCGGCAGCGGCTGCTGATACAGGAGCTAACTTTGGTTCTACGATGATTGAAGTGACTTTCAATGCAGGAACTCGTTATTTAGATTTAATTGATTCTGTGGCGTTACGTCCTGAAACATTACAAGCCATTATTTCTGAAACAGGCATGCAACAAGCTGATGTGGCTAAATTATTTCAAGCTAAGAAAAAAGGGTTCTGGCGCGACACTTTACAATATATGGCTGAAGCGCAAAACACAGCTTTTAGAAAAATCGTTCATAATATCTTTAACCAACAAGGTATCGCGATGACTGAATACGGTTGGCAAGCGGGGACTTCAATGTTCTGTAATACAGCTACTAACGGCGGTAAAATTCATCATTCGGCTTTAGTTTATGTAGGTGGCGCGCAAACAGCGACCGCAATCAAATCAGTAACAATGGTTTACTGGAACGATGCCACTGGTGTTGAATTCGACGCTCAAGAAACTGAAGCTTTAGCTCGTAATAAAAAACTAGTTAGCGTTTTACAACCATTACGCCCCTTAGAAAAACAATATCAAACAGCTTATAACTCAAAAGACAAAGTGTTGATGAAATCAACTTACTCTGAAATTAAAAACACTATTAACAACACGTATGTAGACCAAAATGAATTATTAGATCTTCGTTCAAAAACTTTCGACTGCATTAAATAGTAGTAAGGATTTTTTATGAAAAAGCTTTTAGCCACGATCATTATTTTCTTAAGCGCACAACAAGCCCTAGCTTGTGATGCTGTTATCGAAAAGTTTTCGCGCGACTGCTGGATGCAGGATCGTTTGGCTAAAATTCGCGAAGAATACGCTAAAATCGGTGTCGATGTCGATGAAATCGGGGAGTACAAGGTACTTCGTTTTATCGATCGTAATTCGTGGGAAAAAGCTAAAACCTTTAAAAAGGCTCCCCTAGAAATTTATGATCCAGCTCCGGCGACTTGGCGTGTATGGGAGCGCGGAATTGATTCTTTATTTAGAAATAAGCAGAATAAAAACATTTTATTTAGCCAACCGATTGATAAATTTACTTTTGCACATATCAATACGGTTTTATTAACTGATGGCACAACGAGTATTAAAGATAGAATCACTGATCAAAGCAAAAAGCCGGGTGAGTTTCGTTCAAATTTTGATAAAGGCGTAGGCTTTTGCGCAGGTAATGAAAATGAAAATAACTACCGTCAAGGTATCAAACGCTCTGAAGATTCGATGGAGCGTTTTCAAAAACGCTGGGAGTCTTTGTTAGGTGTTGAGTTTTCTGATATCGTTAAAAAAGAAAATGGCCCTAATCCCCGTCGCGCCGACCTAAAGTCGGGTATGTATGTTTCATCTGCGACTTGCCGTAATGGAAATGGCGTTTTTATTGGTTATAGCCCATCAAATCATGTTGGCGATCAAATCGAATGGATTCGTATCTTTATCAAATCGAATCTTGAGGCTTATCAACGTGGCGAACCGGTTTTAGCACCAATTGAATTAGCTGCTGTTGTGCAAAAATGGTTCGTAAGTACACATCCTTTCGCTGATGGAAATGGCCGTACTTCACGTGGTATCCAAGAGTTAATTATGGCTAATTTTGGCTTACCATTTGTTCCTGCTGGTGATTTACAAAACGATGCCATGGAAGAAGTCGAAAAATACGTTGAAAATACCTATAATAAGCTTGATTCAATGTTAACTGAGCTAGAAATGTGTATCAAAAAACGTGATGGCTGGAGAATTCCTAGATCATGCCGCACAATCGATGAGTTAAATAAAGGTTCTGCTGATGAAGACGAAAATGAATATCAACAACAACAGATCCAAAACGGCGGTTAATTCGCTTTAAATCCTAGACTGTTGTATTGTGATACAAACCCGATGCAACATAATATAACTTATCAGAAACCTATTGTAGATCAGCTTTAACTGCTATTTTCTTACTATTTTTGCTCCTAAATAGCAAAAATAGTATTCTTAATCGAAGCTTAACGTGAACACTCTAAATATTCACGTTAAGACTTCTGTCCAAGACATAAGTACAACGACATCAAATGGGAGATAAATTCATGCGTTTAACCTTATCATTAGCAGCTTTTTTTCTATCAATTCATGGCTATGGCCAAGATTTATCGGTTTCAAATACGGCCATGGTTTCAGCACCTTTAGCCATAACTGAATTTACCCCTTCAAATAAGTTTTCTGGAGATTTTAGATATCGCCATCAAGAAACTAAGGATAATTCAAAACAAACCCGCCGAGTTCATCGCCTTATGCTTCGTGTGGGGCAAACTTTTCAGATTCAGTCTGATTTAAAGTTCACATATCGTTTGATGACCGGAAACAACAATAACAGTGGAAACACGACAATTGCTGACGGCGGAACTTCAACACAAGGATCACCTAGATATGCTATTGGTTTAGATCAAGCTTATGTTACTTATTTACCAGAGAAAAATTTAAGCCTTTTTCTAGGTAAAATGCCGCAATTTTTTTATACCGCAGGAAAAAACCAAGTTATTCTTGATCGTGATATTGCCCCTGAAGGTTTAGGTGTTCAATATCGCGAGTTATTCTTAGAAAAAGCTTTAGAATTAAATTTAAATCTAGCTTCATTGTGGGTGCGCGAAAAATATAACAGCACAGCCGGCGAAGATTTAACGGATTCTTTTTTAAATGTCGCGCAAGCTACTTTAAATTATAAAATCAATTCAGACTTCTCTACTCAGTTAGGTCTAGGAACTTTTGCCTATACAGATATTAAAGGTTCAAAACCAAATGATTTAACAGTTCAAACAGCACCCGACTTTAAAGGAAATACTGCTGATGGTTCTGGAAACTATTTAAATGGTTACGAAATTCTGCAAACGAGTGCAGAAATTAAATGGGTTAAATCCCCGTTTGATGTTTCATTGTTTTTCGAACACTTAAAAAACAACGAGGCTGATTCATTAAATGAAGCTCAAATTTTCGGTCTGGTTTTTTCATATGAAAAATTTAGCTTAAGCGTAATGCGCCAAACTATTGAAAGCGATGCGGTTTTAGCTATTTACACAAGCGCCGATCAAGCTGGTGGGGTGGCTAATTCACGCGGAAATGTGATTTTATTAGGTTATAAACTTAATAAAAATGCTGTGATTAACTATTCGCTTTATGACTTTGAAAAGAATGTTGAAACTTCACCGACTGATTTTAAAGTTTCGCATTTAGATTTAACTATCAGCTTTTAATTGTAAAAAATTACGAGGTGTCGCAATTAACCCAAGCTCAGTCGACACTTCAGCCTGATGGCCGTATTTAGGAAAAATAAATATACCATCAGCTGGACAAAAGTATTCATTACCGGCTGGGGTGATTCCTAAAATATCATTTTCTTTAACTGGCTGCAGGTTTTGAAAACCAGGCATAAGCTCTGAACCCACGATGAATTTAGTTAGATGCTGAGTGATCTTAAAATAGCTCACATCATCTTTTTTAGGTGGGGTTATGATAGCTTCAGCATTTAGATAGAAAAGCTGCTCACAGATCGATTTAGCAAGGTTTAAATCAAAGCCATTTTGACTGATCTCGATAACTAGGGCAGGGATATTCTCTCCCCTAGCAAATTCCATTAAGGTCTTTCCGTCTTTTGAAAACCCAGACGGATCAAAAGTAATAATCGGCCATTCTTTACAGATCACTGATGCCGACAAAACCAGAGATTCTTCTTCGGGTAACATAAAAAACGGCGAAAGCGTTGGTTCGGTGGTCTGGTGCAGGTCGATGATAAAACGAGGCTGCAAGTTTTGGATGATGTCTTCGATCTGCTGGGCCCGGTAGTATTCCTGCCCTTTTTCAATTTTAGGAGTATCAATCGGCGCCTGAAAACTACGATTCAAATCTTTATTGATAAAACGTTGGTTTTTATCGTAAGCCGGAACGTTACACAAAAGAACGGCAAATGTATACGGCGCTTTGTGATTTGATTTAAGTGTTTTTTCTAAAAATAAGTTTAACACTTGAAGACCAATCACTTCATTACCATGAACAAGTGCTGTAAAAAGAATATCTGGATTTTCAGACATCGTGAAACCGTGATGATCAATAGACTTATACCCCGGCTGCACACGAAACCGATTATGAAGAGTTTTGAATTTTTCTAGTTCGGCTTCGTGTTGGGTCATTTAGCGATTATGCTGTCTTTTTATCAGGCGAGTCACTATTTGCTGCAGACTTTTCTTTAATTTCAGTAATTTGCTGCTCAGTTACCTGGTCGCTGGCCTTTAAATAAATTTTTGTTAGCGCCTTTTGACCTTTTAACTGGAAATTACCAAGATCTTTAGCTTGTGGTAATTTATCAATAATCAATTTTGCAAATGATTCAGAAATCGCAACGTTCGAGCCTGGCAACTGATGAGTAAAACTTTCTAAGCGATGAACTAGATCAACATCTGGTGATGTTGAGTCAAACGACTTCTGTTTAATAGTTCCTCGAAGAGTCTGAATTTCAATTTCATGTAAATTGATAGATACATCTTTTGCCAGATGCAGCCCGATTCCACATTCTATTTTTAGACCATGTTTTAAATTTAAAGCTCTTAAGAAACTTCTGAACTCTGTTGCGGTAGCTAAAGCAGATTCTACAGGATTAGAAGTCGATTCAAGCAATCCAAAATGAGCGTAAGCCGAGTCTCCGGCGTGTGACTCTCGCCATCCACCTTGACGCAATACCGACTCTGAGAATCCTTTTAAGATAACAGATCTAACTGATGCGCCATCAATTGTAATATCGTGAGTTTCAGAAGAGTTAATAATATCAAAACAAATTAATGCCAAATCTCGTCTCATTGGAAACTTAAAAGAATTACTCTGAATAGCAGAAAGCACAAAAGGTGGCGCCCACGCTTCAAGCTCTTTACGCGCTTGTTCTTCAATTGCTTTGGCCTGCTTTAAATCTTCGGTCATTTTTTGAAGGTCTTTATTTTGCTTTTCTAATAAACTATTTTTTTCAAATAATTCTTTTTCTAAATTATACGTTTCCATAACAGATTTTAATCTATGGATAAGATCTTCAACATCCCAAGGTTTTTTGATATAATCATGAACGCCAGCTTTTCGAATTGAATCTACTACTAAATCTTCTTCTGAATAACCGGTTGCAATTACTCTTTTTGTTGACGGATGAGTTCTTTTAACTATTTCTAAAAAATTAACGCCGACCATTCCTGGCATTTTTTGATCAGAGACAACAATGCAAGGATTTAATTTAGTTAAAGCATCAAGAGCCTTCAATGGACTATCAAATACTTGTATTTCCCATTCTTCTGGCATCGCAGCTTCAAAAACTGTTAAATTCATTGGTTCATCATCAACATAAACTACTAAGGGCTTCATGCGGCCTCCCTTATCTTATTGGAATCAACAAATGCAGGAAGTGTAATTAAAAATTCAGTTCCCACGTTTAATTCTGAAAACACTTTAATTTGACCACCATGTCGCTCAATCTCTTTAGAGACGATATGCAGCCCTAGCCCAGTCCCTTTACCTACATCTTTTGTCGTAAAGAAAGGATCAAAAATTTTATTAAGAATTTCTGTTTTTATGCCTTTACCATTGTCTTTAATTGAAATAACAATCTGATTACCGCTTACAGAACCTTTAATATGTATGAACTTCTCATTTTTGTCTAAAGCATCAAGTCCATTAGAAATTAAATTCATAAATACTTGATTAAAACCAACTAAATTTCCGTGAATTATACAGTCTGGCGAAAATTCATATTTAAAATCAATCCCTCTAAGCTTACTTTTCAGAATAGTTTGAATAGAGTGAACCGAATCTTGAATTCTAATTTCCTTAAATTCCGCCTGATTTAAACCTGTAAAATTCCGTAAACTTTTAACAATATCCACAGTCAAAGAAGTACCTTCTTTAATTGCGCCAAAGAGCTTTTCTATCATTTTTCGGTCAGCTGTTTCTGGTATCATGGCATAAACTTTTTTCTCGAGTGGAATAATTGCGCCACTTACGTAATTAATAGAATTATTGATTTCATGGGCAATTCCGGCACTTACAGTACCAAGAGATGCCAATTTTGCTGACTGTACAAGTTCAGCTTGCGTCGATTTTAAAGAAGTTAAGGCCTCTTCTAGATGCTTCGTCTTTTCAATAACTTTATTTTCAAGATTAATTAAAAGCTCATCACGCTCTACATAGGTTACTTCAATGTTTTGATTTACCGCAGCTGCTAAAAAGAAAACTCCGGCAACTGAGCCCAATGGCATAATCATGTATGAATCAATTAAACCAGTGATATGCAGCAAATCATTCATTCCAGCTAAAACAAAAATAGAAATTGAAAAAATTCCTAATTTAATATTTCTATCAAACCCTTTTTTAAATCCTTCATTTATAGAATGAATTAAAAAGGATGAAAGACAAATAAAAGCAAATGGAATGGGAATTGTTGTACCTAACTGGACAACATCCGGACTTCCGCCGAAAATAATTAAAGACTCACCCAAGATGAATGCTGCGATAAACGACCGAAGTTCAATTTTTCCTAAATAACCATATTTATGAAAAAAATAAATATAACTGTACGAACCTATCCACACGAATACATCTGCTACTTTGTGGGCATAGATCATTCTAATGTCAAAATCGAAAATATTCGCTGTCGTTAATACTGAGTAAGTAGCAAACGAAACAGATCCTATAAAAAGACTTAAGACATATTTATTCTCTACGCGACGAGAAAAAATAAATAAAGAGAAAACAGCTAAAATTAATAAGCATCCTGCGGATAAAATATTTAGAATGACATCAAAAAAATAGTATTTAGCTGTTGTATTCTCAACGGAAGGAAATTTATTGATTCTTGCAAAGTATTTTGAGTATGTAATAACATGCCAATCTACTTTTGCATTCTTTTTGATATACTTACAATCTACTACAGCTCTTGAATAAAATGCAGATGTTTTAGAAAACGAATCATCCCCAGTTTGTAAAAATAATTCGTTATTAATATGAATGGTATGAATTCCATGCACAACTTGAGGAAAAACTAAAGACTTTCCTTCCCCGCACGTGTTAGCTACTTCAGAGCTCGAAGCGGAAAACTCCCATTTTTCCCCGACTTGATTCCACACTTTACTTACACTCCAGCCGTCAGTATTCGCGGGTACCGTTTGAATACCTAAAAAGCTCGAGAAGCTTAGTAAAAGTGAAACCAAAAACTCGTGCATTATCTACGCTGCTTTTTTCTTCGGTTCTTCTTTCTCAATTTGAGAGAATGAAAAACCAGCCTTTAGCATTGCTTTTTCCAAACACGCTGTAGCATAATCCAGATCCGATTTCGAATGAGTTGCCATCACTGTAAATCTAAAACGACAATTTTTTCTGCTCACTGCTGGATATACAATTGGAATACAAAGTACACCATCATCTAAAAGACTTTGATACATTTCACCCAGCTTTTTCTCGTCACCCACTACTACCGGGACAACTGCGCTTTCTTGAGTATCTTTAAACTTGTAGCCAATTGATTCTAAATTTTTAACAAAATGTTGAATGTTTGAATGTAGGCGTTTTACAAGATCCTTATCATTTACAAAAATATCTAAAGATTTACTTACAGCTGCAACTGTAGATGGTGGCAAGCTTACAGAAAAAACCTGCGCACGACTGAAAGCACGAAGCCACTCAATTAATTCAGTCGAGCCAGTGGCAAATCCACCGATACCACCACAGATCTTAGAAAATGTTCCCATTATGATATCAGTTTCTTTAAGTAAGTTGAATTTTTCACAAATTCCGAAACCGTTTGGACCCACTACACCGAAACAATGAGCTTGATCCACCATAATACGGCAGTTATATTTTCTAGCGACGTAGAAAATTTCGTCTAATTTCGCAGTATCTCCATCCATCGAAAAAACACCTTCAGTAATCACTAGACAACCATTGTAGTTTTGTCTTTCTTTTTGAAGGATCGCTTCTAAATGAGCTACATCATTATGTTTGAAAAAACGTGATGTTGCTTTTGACATTTGCATCGCATCTTGAATAGATGCGTGACATAACATGTCCGCAACAATTAAATCATTCGGAGCAGTCACAGCAGAAATAATACCAATATTTGCTGCGTAACCAGAGTTAAATAAAATAGCAGCTTCTTTTTTATGAATTTTCGCAATTTGATCGCAAAGTTCAAGATGTAAATCAGTTGTGCCGGTCGTAACTGGCGATCCTGTAGAGCCAAACCCATATTCATTCATTGCATTCTGAGCTGCCTTAACAACTTCAGGATGAGCGCCAAGCCCTAAATAGTCATTAGAGCCCATAACGATATAATCTTTACGATTGCCTTTCCTAGCTCGTGATAAATTAACTCTTTCACCCTTAGAAGATTCACGCACCGTTTTATAACCATATTTTTTATTGCGTTCCCATTCAGCGCGAAACACATCAAATTTTCTCATGCGATCAAAGAGATCAACATTTGAATATTCGCTTTCTACGAAGTGAGCTAATGAAAATTTGTCCGAACTTAACTCTTCCGTTTTAGCATCATCTTCTACTTCTAGGCGAATATCTAAAACTTTAGTGAGATGTGAGTTTACTGGAACTTTAATATCAATCGTTGAAAATGCTACAGAAGCTCCAGAACCGTCGGCCTGTATGCGTCTAACAACCATGCGACCCAATCCGTATTCTTTAGAGTCCCATACTAACTTTGAAGCCGAAACTATTTGCCCAGGATTGTTTTTATCTTCTTCAGAGAATGCATAAGTAGTGTGACACTTAAGACCTGTTTGAGAACATTCAACAACTGAAAACTCAACTTGATCGCCGTTGATATAATCAACAACTAACTTCAAAGCTGAATCATTTTTAACTTTAAAACGACGCGAACGAATTTGCTTATCTAGACTACTCATAGGATGCACCTCTATGTTTAGTTTTCGACATATACTTAATTTCAGTTAACTCGACCATGGTCCATTAATAGCGTTATAGCCGTTACTATATTAGCTTCAATTAACAAAATGCTCCAAAAACATCTACTAGCAAGGAGTAGCGCTTTCTTCCGCGCCGCCTAAATCCCAATTCGATTCGAATATCCGTTTTAATGAATTGAAGTAAAAACACCATTCTTAAACAAATTTTATAGATCTTAGATTCTAGCCAAACCGTTCCACGTACTGGCACTTCTGACAAAGCTCTTCTAAAAGCTCGCCGCGTTCAAAACCTGACTTAATCTTTTGGGCGCGGTCAGATTTCATAATATCACGAAGCGAAGATCCATCTTTAACGGATCCTAGCTTTAATACGGCTTCTTTATCTAGGCAGCACGGAACCACATCGCCATTAGCATGAATGGCTAATTGCTTTCGCATGCCGTAACAAGTGCCTTTAGTCGAAAGAACTTCTCGCTTTAATGTAGGCCACTCGAATTCAGTATCAAAGTGTAAGTACAATTTATCTTTAACCTTCTTTGATTTCTGCACCCGCACATCGACATTTTCATTTAACGAAACGTTAAAACGTTTTTCGACTAAATCATAAACTTGCAGGTTTTGGTCTAACTGTGCGTTTACAGAGGCTAAATTCCAAAGGCGAAGGTTAATATAAAAATCATTTTTCTTTTCTAATGATTTTTCACAGAAATCTAAGATTGGATTTAGATACTGCTCTAACGTCTGACGTGATGTATTTGCAAAATACGAATGCACAGAAAAGTTAATTTGCTCTAAATGTTTCCAGTTTAAAATAGTCTCTGCGTGACGTTTAATTAATGTGCCATTCGTTGTTAAAAAGATTTTTAACTCTAACTCGTCACAGATTTTAACGATTTCAGCAAACTGTGGATGCCCCAAGGGTTCGCCCATTAAATGCAGACAAACTTGCTTTGCTAGGGGCTTAGCTTGAATGGCGTGAGCTCTAAACTCTTCAACTGAAATCACTTTTTTATCGCGTACAACCTCAGGGCAAAATGTGCACTGTAGGTTACAGATATTGCTAATTTCAATATAAATACGCTCGAACATAGAGCTTTAAGTATCTGTTTTTTCCAGTATTTTCTATTAAAATTCTTGGTTTTAGGAAATACAGACTCTTTCTCAACCCCACATCTCATTAAATAGACTTGGCTTGGCCGCGGGCTTGTAAATGCCCTCTTATGTGCACCTGAAATGCCTTAGGAGGAAATATGCAGTGGTTTAGTGATTTATTAACTATTTTGATATCGATGTTCATTATGAGAAGCTGTACGGCGCTTACACCAACCCCCAAGAATATGCAGACTTCGTCAATTCAGGCGATTGATATCAACCGCAACGGTGTTTGGGATGACGTTGAACAAAAGATTGAAGAGAAATGGAGAAACGAACATCCAGACATGCGTAAAGCAGCTTTTGAAGGCGCCATCGCTTTACAGAATTCTTTAGACCCCTCGGTCGATATTGAAAAGCGCGATAAAGCTATGACTGAAGCTCTAGCCTGCATGCTGGCCACCGAAAGAGCTCAGCACCCAGATGAAGACGAATGGAAAAGAAACCGGTCACTCGAGTTACGAGACATGGTTATTTCAAACCCCGCCCGCCAGAAACTTTATATTAAATACAACGCCGCTTTAAGTGGAAAAATGATTCCGATTCCATCTTCAAGTTTATTTTATTGTAAATACAATAACCACAAGTAG
The DNA here is from genome assembly GCF_046267985.1 of Pseudobdellovibrio sp. HCB154. Taxonomy (GTDB): domain Bacteria; phylum Bdellovibrionota; class Bdellovibrionia; order Bdellovibrionales; family Bdellovibrionaceae; genus Pseudobdellovibrio. The sequence continues at coordinate 1,782,402 of NZ_CP176530.1, forward strand.
GACTTATGAAATTAATTATTCTTTTACTAGGCATTTCATTTTCACAAATAGCTTTTGCAACCTGTGGTAATCCAGAAAATATTTTAGTTTATGCCAACGGAATGTTTAACGAAAAATGGGAAGCGCAGAAAAACTTAGATAGCTTTCGCATAATGCATATTAACAAATACCCAAATACTCCAATTCATTTATCGCACCTAGCTTACAACACGAGTGAATCACTTTTAGTCCAGGTCTACGAAGTTTATACACAGTACATATCATCAACCGGCGAAGCTTTCTGGTCTAACGTAGCCAAAGTTTACCCTTATGCTCATAATAACTTAAAAGACAGTATTTCTGATCAAACTGCTCGCGATGCTGATTTGGCCGAACAAATTCAGACGTATCAGGACTTTATTAATAAGCGATATAGCGTAGTGACTGTGGCTCACTCTCAGGGAAATTTTTATACTTTATCTGCATTTAATGACCTCGGAACGCCGGCAACAAAAATGGTTTCTGTCGCAACCCCTGCTCAAGCGGTGTATCGTGATGGCCCTTATTTTACGTTTACGACTGATCCCATTGGAGACCTTACGCCGCTTGCACTAGAACCAAATATTCAAAAAGCAGCACCTAGTGCTTTTGATCATGGGTTTATGACCCATTATATGAATGATGCAAAAGCCAGATCATTAATTCTAGAGGCTACAAACAAAGCGTTTTCTATCTCTTTAGATAATCAATTTGTACCATCGTTAGATGAACATGATGGTTACTTTAATAGCGACATGAGAAATGTTCTGCGTTGGACACAACAATCTATGACGTCTGAAGTCTCTAACGAAGCCGAAGGTTTATTGTTGCAATCGATTGAAGAACTAACTCATACCAACTTAAGCTGCGAATCGCGCAACTATAATGAACTAACTAAGCTCTTATCGCAAAAAACAAATATGGCTTCGACTGAAGGTTTAGCAGAAGCTTTGGCTATTTTAAAATCGCTTAAATTCAGTGAGCCAAAGCCGTTACAAAAATAGATTCTAGTCTTTCGTTAAAGGAAAAAAAGAAACCATTAACTCATAAACATGGTTTTTGGTTTTACTTTTCTTTTCTAACTCGTCCACTAAAGAACGGGTGAAATTAATAATTTTCTTTTTCGCATCGGCCACTAATGAAGAATCTATCGCTACAGTTAGCGTTGTATTTGCCCGATGCGAAGGAGAAATCTCATGCATAGCTTCCATCGCTTTATCACCAAACTGATGAATCGATTGACGTAAGGCTTTGATATAAGACGGATAATCATCAGAAACGATTCTTAACCCTGGGCTACCGTGGCCAGATTTTTTAAAATAACCATCGTTAGTTTTTTCTAAAAATCCAAGCGTAATTAATCTTTCAACCGCCATTGAAGCTTCTGATTCACTGATTCCTAGCTTTTTTGAAATCCACGCGGCTGACGGTTCAAAGTCAGAAAGAAGCGTTAACTCAACAATTGTAATATGATACCAGTCTTGAATTAATTTAAACTCTTCGTGACGGATTTGTTTATCTTGAAGACTGTCAAAATGCTTCATGCCTTCAGCACTTTTTACGTATTCGCGGTACGCTGCTAAATCCGGTTCAATTAGACCTGCTGGTGGTGCTAAGCGCTCTAACATTTTCAAAGTTACAGGAATTTTTTTACGTAAAATTTTCGATAAAAGCGATGGCTCAATATTCAAGTCGCGAGCAAAGGCGCGTAATGAGTAGCTCGTGTTAGTTGTTTGTCTTCTTACAAGTTCACTATTTAAAAATGTCGCGAAATTGGCTTCTGTCATGAAGCAACTATATTAAACTAGAAATTAACCAAACAAGTTAAATTTTGTGTCGTTGTTAAAAAACACAAAACTTAGAAACGAGTGTTTTCCACTGTAAGCGTTCCAAACAGTGTTCCAAAAATATTTCCGATTCTCGAGTGAGATTTAGCCGATCTCCGGTCAAATATATTCGCTTTAAACCTTTTTCAAATAACTAGCATTACTTTTTACCGGACGGGATTTCAAATACTGTCCCGTTGTAGCCAGTGACGCATGCCCCAAGGTTGTTTGCACCACATGAATATCAGCTCCATTTTCAAGCGCATGAATCGCCGAGGTATGTCTGAACCAGTGAGGAGATGGGGTTTTTCCGCCCGGGACTTTAATCCCCGCAACTTGAGTGGCTTTTTTGATAATTTTAAAAATCGTAATTCTAGAAAGCGGAGCCCCTTCAAAATTAAAAATATAATCGTTCGGTTGAAGATCAGCTTTTTTGATATATTTTCTAATCTCTTTCCAAAGGTAAGCTCCTGTTAAAACTGTGCGAATCTTACTCCCCTTACCAACCACCGTTAAATAAGCACCTTGAGTGTTACGTTTTTGTGATGATACTGAAAAGTCTTTCACTTTAATCGTTGATAGCTCGCTGACTCGAAGACCAGTGAAGTAGAGAATTTGTAGAACTAAACGATCACGAGAGCTTCCAACCTTTTCGGTCATGCGTTTAATTTGCTCGATAGATAAAACTTTATAATGGAATGTTTCTGTGACCTTTTCTTGCTTTACGACTTTAACTGGACTTTTCTGAATGTAGCTTACGTTTTCTAAATATTGAAATAGCGACGATAAGCAATTGCGGTGCAAATTTCGCGTAGAAGCTGCCACCTTATCTTTTTTACGAAGATAAAGCGTCACCAAGGCTGGGGTAATTTGTTTTAAGCTTAGATGCCAGTTAAACGTTAGAAAGTCTTTTACAATACGAATATAGGTCTTTTTCGTCCGATCAGAGAAATGACCCTGATTAAGCCAAGCCCAGATTTGAATCGATTCTTCAGACTGAAGGTTTGTCGATAATTGAGTTTTATCAGAAAAGAAGTTGTTCTCTTGAATGATAACTAGATCGCGACTCATTCTTTATCTCCGGCACCGATGAAATCCATTTCTAATGATAGAACTTGGTAATTAACTTCGGGTTTAACGCGATTGCGCCCGTCTGATTTGGTCTTTTTCAGCGTCAATAACCCCTTTTCAGCTAGAAAATTAACCTCTTTTTGAATGTAAGGTTGAGATTTTTGAAGTGCATTTGCGAGTTCATAAACCGACCCCGGACGAAGGCTTTTAATCTGCCAAAGCAGCTCTAGGCGTTGCTTTGAAAGCCCCGTAAATAAATCGATGAAATCTTGCATTTTTTTGACCTTAATCAACATTTTTTTCATATAGTTAATTTTGTCATATATAATATAAAAAGCAATAGATTAACAAAACTAAACTTATGTTAACTCAAAAGTTTTTGAATTTTCGTTTTTAGGCTTGATTTAAAGATGGAAGTTTTGGAAGATTAGACCTATGAAAAATAACATCACTGATTTTACTTATCCGATCATCTTCAAGCATATTCATGGTTTTTTAACGGTTTCAGTTCCAGATTTAGGGATTGATGCTAAGGTTCCTCTTCCGAATGATTTTTTTAAAACGAAAAACTTAGAGCAAAATAAAGAAATTATCTGGAAAATCTTCGCGGAAGTTTTGGCAGATTCGGTTTCACACCTTGAAACTAAAAAATGGATCCCCAACGCATCGCAAATCAAGACACAGCTTAAAACACCTGAGAAAGATTACAGCCTTCCAGAGTTTTGCCGTGCTGTCCAAAAACATATAACAGTCAGCGAAAACACTTTAAGAAGAGAGATAAATCGAGGGAAAATTATTTGTTATACCACTGAAGGCGGACACCGAAGAATCCCCGAATCAGAGGTGAAACGCTATATTACAAGTTCGCAAAAATCGGCCGCAAAAAATACGCCGGAACAGGATAATGCCTTATGAAATTTACACTAAAATTAATTTTAAGTTTTTTAACAGTTAGCTTGATGAGCTTGGCAGCTTTGGCAGAAACCGCCTATTTAGGTGGAGGATGTTTTTGGGGTGTTCAAGATTTAATTCGCAAACACCCAGGAGTTACCCACACTGAAGTGGGCTACATGGGTGGCGAAGAAAAGAATGCCAGTTATGAATTGGTTAAAACCGGAAAAACCGAATATGCCGAAACTGTGAAAATTGATTTTGATCCGAAGAAATTATCTTATGAAAAACTGCTTCTTTATTTCTTTAAGATTCATGATCCAACGACGATGAATCAACAAGGTAACGACAAAGGCCGCCAATACCGCAGCGTGATTTTCTACACATCAGACAAACAGCGCACGACTGCACAAGATACAATTGCTAAGGTTAATAAATCAAAAGCATGGAAAAAACCAATTGTTACAGAAGTAACTCCAAGCTCAAAGTGGACAAAAGCTGAAGATTATCATCAGGATTATTTAGTAAAAAATCCGGCAGGATACACCTGCCATTTTGAAAGAAAGATTGAATTTTAGGAATTAATTAGACCTAGTAAGTATCTCGTGGGAAATAATATTTTCTTTGTTCCGGATCCGTAATATTATAAGTTTGGCCCGGAATTTCACTATTCCTTAGGATAAAATCATCACTATCCCAGGCCGTGTTACAGCTATCGCCCGATATACCCGGGCAGTTAGCCGGCGCAGTGCCATTTTCATCAGGCCCCACAGCTGACACACCTGTTGAGATATAAGTTTGTAATGCATCCATCGTATCCCACTCTTGTACAACCATGCGGATGCGAAAATTTGTTTCGAAGGCTTCATCCAAACAATCAAAAAGATAATACGGATTTCCCGGCGGAACATAACTGCCATTACGATCACTGACCGGGTCCACGAAATACGGTAACACAGAAGCTGTACCTGATGACGAATGGTAGCCTGTGTGATTATGAGCCCCAAGAGTAAAATGGTTAGCTACCACATAATTACTTGGAGCTCCATTTACCGACTTTGAAACACTTTTCACCTTATAAATTTTTGTGCGCGCCACATTCGTTGTCATCTTCTCAAGCACAGGCACCGGAAGACCATCCCGATCAAACTCCTCCCAGCTAGTCACACCTGGGCCACCGATACATAAAGAAGCCGAGCCACCCCAAGATTTGCCACGCTCAAAAGTATTTGTCTCAACACCATCATTAATTACTTTTTTTGAGAGATCATATTTACCAAAGCAACAATTTCTGCCGCCATCCTCGTTAGACGTATCTGAATTACAAATCGCCGAACCTTCTCCGCTTAAATCAAAAGTGACATCATTAAAATCAAGATTTGACGATGTATTATCACAAGCAACTACCGAGCTGCTAACGCCATTATTAGTGACCTGACAGAGCGAACTGGTTACAACTCCACTGGCGCTTTTTGTAATCGTCATAGAGACAGCCTGGGGACCTGTTGAAACTTCATAATTATAAAACCAATATGGGTATGTACTAATGTACTTACATGCGTTAGCTGGCACATTATATTGAAATTTAATTCCATTAAAAAACAAAGCCAACTCGCCAATCTCTACATTACAGGTGATATCATTAACAACAGAAGACGAAGTAAAAGAGCAGCGTTGAGCAGGAGCCCCAGTGATTGTGGTAAATGTTGTATAATCTTCTGTATCAGGAACAGTCACAAAAAGATTTGAAGCACTATATCCCGCTGGAATAGTTGCATTTTTTTCTTCTTCTTCTATAGATTCACCTTCAGAAGAAGTCGGTGTTGGATCTACGGTTGTGGTGCCAGAAGTTGCATCGCTACTACTTAAGCTAGTCTGCGAGCCGCCGCAGGATGAAAACATCAATCCTACGAAACTAAGTAAGACAATCCCTTGTACAACTTTTAAAGATCCGTGCATAGATCCTCCAACCATTAATTGATTACTTAATATCGTAACAATAATGATCGGAGGCGTCCCCTAGACCTATATTATTCTAGACCTTAGTCTTTTAGGGTCGGTGTGATATCTAACGCTTCAGGTTTGCCATTGCGCAAAACCATAATCTTAGTTTTCACATCTGGCTTAACAGATTGCAGAGTGTAGACGTAATCATAGATATTTTCAATCTTAGTTTGATCAAACTCAGTGATGATATCACCATTAACTAGACCAGCTTTTTCAGCTGGCGAATTCTTCGCAACGCCTGTAATACGAACACCTTTGACACCTTCTTGTGTGTAATCAGGAATTGTTCCTAAGAAAATTCTAAAACTTCTGCCTTCAAGGCGTTTGCCTTGATCGCTTTCAACTTTTTCATATTTAAGAACATCTTTATCATTCATCGCAATCGCATCTGCGAAATATTGAACAACTTTAATTGTATCGTTTAAACCTTTGTAGTTGATCGTTTCAGGCTTATCGTTTGGCGTATGGTATTCACTGTGCGCACCCGTAAAGAAAGAAATTGAAGGCACACCAGCCAAGTAAATCGACATCGAGTCTGTTGGTAAATACGGATCAGACGTTAGATTTAATGGAACACCTGTTTTAACCGTAGCCGATTCAGCTAAAGCTCTAAAACCTTCTGCAGATCCAACACCTTGGATATTTAAGCTGTCGCGAAGACGGCCAATCATATCCATATTTAAACCAGCCACGAATACATCATTTAATTTTTTAAATTGATTAACATAATGATGTGAACCAAGAACACCAATCTCTTCACCAGACCAAACAGCAAAGTAAAGCGGGCGCTTAAGTTCTTTTCTTTGAGCTGCTTGAGAATAGTAATTAGCTAATTCTAAAACACCGGCAACACCTGAAGCATTATCATCAGCACCGTAATGAATTTTATCTTTATCTTTGTTAGTCGCTAAAGATGAGCCCGCCAAGCCTAGACCCAAATGATCTCCATGGGCTCCGATTAAAACAGCTTTTGTTTTTAAAGCTTTCGCAGATTCAAGTTTAGCAATCACGTTGCGGCCTACAGATTTTTTCGACAATAAATCAATATTTGCGGTAAAATATTGAGAAGTTAGATTAAATCCTTTAACCGAATCATAAGTATCATATGTCGATTTAACTTGATCATAAGTGGCTAAATCTTTGTTATCTGAAGTATTTTTAATAAGTTTTTCAAAAACACCTACAGAAATTTTAACGATCGGAAGTTGCGAATCAGAAAGACTACCGGCAAATTTTAATTCACTGACTTTGTTTTTATCTTTTCCTTCTTCGACTAAAATAACACCAAAAGCGCCGGCATTTTTAGCTACCGTAATCTTATGTTGCAAGCGAGAGAAAGATAACAAGTATGTATGCTTAGAAAATTCTTTTTTAGAAGGCTTAGGGGCTTCATCTAAAATAACAACCCACTTACCTTTAACATCTAAATCTTTGTAAGAATCAAAACCAGCAAACTCACTGTGAGCTGGAGCTTTAATACCAAATCCTGCAAACACAACCGGAGCCGCTGTAAAAGCGCCAGTTTTTGAATAAGAAATTAATTGATAATCATCACCTAATTTTAAGCCTTGCTCAAAGCGTCCTTTAAACTCAGCTTTATTTTTTTCACCAGCGACAACGCCAGAAACAAATTCAAAAGTTTGAATAAAATCCTTTCCGTTGGCCGGAACTAAACCCCAAGACTTAAAAAGATCAGCTATTTTCAGTGTATAGATTTTTTCTTCTTCAGAGCCTGTATAGCGACCCTTGAATTCTTCGCTTGCTAAGTAAGAAACGATTGATTTCGCATCTTCTTCACGAATTTGCGAAGCTAGATCAGTTAATTGGCCTTTTAATGCAGGTTTAGCCTCTGGCAAACCTAAAAGCTTTCTAGCTTTTGCATCATCCCAGTCGCCAATGTAAATCTGACTTTCGCCTTTTTCATTTTTATGTGACCAAGTGATTTTTTTCGCATCCGGAGAAAATGTTGCTAGACCATCAAAACCTTCAGCAAACGTCACACGTTTTGGTTCTTTTAAACCTTCGCTATCGACAATGAATAATTCAAAGTTTGAATAACCGCCCACTGTCGTATTAAAAATAATGTAATCGCCGCTTGGATGAAAAAACGGTGCCCATGACATCGAATTTAAACGCGTGATTTGTTTTTGGTTTTTACCATCAACATCCATTGTGAAAATTTCTGCCGATGCCCCCGACTCAGAAAATCTGCGCCAAGTGATTTTTTTGCCATCCGCTGAAAAGAATGGGCCACCGTCGTAACCAGGGCTTGTTGTTAAACGTTTAACGTCAGTGCCATCAGCTTTCATGATATAAATTTCCATGAAATGCGAAGGATCTTGTTTAAACTTTTTTTCTTCATCAGGTGTTAATTTATGATCGTAAGCTATACGGTTTGAAGCAAAAGCGATGTATTTTCCATCGGGAGAATATGAACCTTCGGCATCATAACCCATTTCTTTTGTCAGGCGTTTTGTTTTTTTACCTTCTAGGTCAGATTCAAAAATATCGAAATACTCATCAAAGCTCCATGAGTAGCGACCTTTTACTGGGTTAGCGCGCAAAGCGTATTCTTCTTTAACCTTAGCAGGAATTTGTTTATCTAAGTGAGTTGATGACCACATCACTTTTTGCATATTCGGATGAACCCAGCCACATGTTGTTTTACCGGTTCCTGGCGATAGACGCTGAACTTTTCCTGATTCAAGATCTAGAATAAACATTTGGTAAAATGGATTATTCGGCTCACGTTCAGATTGAAAAACCATCTTCTTACCATCAGCGCTAAAATAACCCTCGCCCGATTTTGGTCCGACAAATGTGATCTGTTTACTGTTCGAAATTAGTTTTGGATCTTCACTTAAAAGGTCCACTCCTAAATAAACACACGCTGCCAACGGTAAAATTGAAATTCTGATTAGATTTTTTAAATTCTTCATATAAACTGTAATCCTTAAAGTATTAAAAAACTGTATGAGGATTTTTATGAAATGGGTATTACTTTGTGCTTTGCTTTTCGCTGTGGGCTGCAAAAATCAGCCAGTGGCGAGTGAAAAAAAACCAGCTTCGATTAAGAACTACGTCTCTCTTGATTTAGAATACCCAGAATACAAGTCTACATTAGATAGACTTGATACATTTTTAGGCACAAAGCTTGTTAACCGTGGTGAAGCCCATATTACAGTCATCACACCGCCTGAGTTTAAAACCTTATCAGAAAAAATTTCTCCCGAAGTGATTCATCAGGAATGGGAAAACTGGTCGGCAAAAATATTTGATAAAATATGTCTGGGTGAAGGCTCCCTAAAAGAGAAAAATAAAGTTTTGAAAACTTACTACATCGTTGTGCATGCGCCTGAAATTAAGGGCTTTCGTATGTTTCTAAAAAATAAATACGGCATTGATAATTTTAACGCTGAGTTATTTTACCCGCACATTACTTTAGGTTTTACTGAAAAAGATTTACACTTTGAACAAGGCGTAGTTAAAGATCCAAAATCTTGTCCACAAAAACTACAACATCTACTTTAATGAAAGTTTGTGAGCTAGCCACGACATGTCCGGGTTGTTCGTTATGGGGAACTTCTTATAATGAACAACTTCATGAAAAAACAAAGCGTTTGGAGCAATTATTCCAAGGTCATCTTGCACCTAACACGACCCGTTCGCATTCAGCCGGTGAATACGGTCTTCGCGAGCGATTTGATTTTATTATTAAAGAAAATCAAATCGGCCTGATCGATAAAGAACGAAATTTTATTCCAATCAACAAATGTTTGCAGCTTGCGCCAAAGCTACAAGAGGCCTTTGATTTAATCACCCAGACTAAGTTTAATATTCGCATCGGCACGATCAGGCTACGCGTTTCTAGTCATAATCAAGTTTCCAAATATGGTCTATGGTTAGATTTTGCCAATAATGATATTAAAAACTTACTTGTCGAAAAAACTGTCTTACAAAAACTTTCGAAAGATTTTTTTATTGAAGTTGGACAGAAAAAAAAATGTTTAGATGAAACTAGTTTTGATAAAGAACAAATTAAACTAGCTGACCCAAAAATGCAGCACTGGTTTTATACCTACAACTATAAAACAAATAGTCCACTCAATCTAAACTGTGCTGTCAGTAGCTTCACCCAACCTTCTGCCGCTACAGCAAAGCTTATGACCGATATTATTGCCGAATGGATGTCTGGCCACACTCAAAATGTTTGGGAGTTTGGTTGCGGCATTGGACAATACACTTTTCCGCTTTTAAGCCTTGGTCATAAAGTCAGTGTTTTTGAAAATGATGAATTCGCTCTTGAAAGCGTAAAACGTACGGCTGAAGAAAATAACTTAAAAGATAATCTTACGATCAACGCCGGTGATTTTCAGAGACCGCAAACAATTACACAAACTAGCCCCGATACTGTTCTGGTAAACCCACCTAAATCAGGACTAAAAAGTTTTGCCCAAAATGTAATTGCAGCTCATCCAAATAAAATTATCTACGTTTCTTGTTACCCAGAATCACTTCGAGCTGATAGTGAAATCTTCTTGCAACATAACTACAAGATCACCCAAGCCCACATCGTGGATCAGTTTCCGCAAACGAATCATTTTGAAGTTGTAATGTTATTTGAGAGAGTAAATATTTAAGCCCGTAATATGACCTACGATATCCGTTTTAAAAATTAATGATAATAAGGGAAGCGTGATAATACCTGTAAACAAAGTCAATGTGGTGCGAATTACAACGCGTGTAAGGTAAGATCTTTTTACGCGTTCATGAGGCTGGCCTAAGCGCAGAGAACAAGTTTTTTCACCGATTGAAGCTCCGGTTAAGGCGCGCATCGCGATAAAATACATCCAGCCGCTGAATAAAAAGAAAACTGAAAAAGTCATAACCACATTTTCATGTGACAATGTAAAGCCAAGTGCTGAGCGAAGACCTAGCTTAAGCATCAACGAGTAACATAACATAAAAAAACAACTCACTGATAAAACAACTAAAGTATCTATCGTCGCTGCTAACCACATCCAGATCGATAATCTAAAACCTGTACGTTTTTGTGGCCCACCTAAGAAACCAAGATCAAAATCAATATGCTGATCACGAAAAAGAGCTGACTTTGTTAAGTCAGCTCCGCGCCCAGAGTCTTTTTTAGGAACTCTGGTTTGTTCGATTTCGTTATGCGATTGATTTTTTTCAATAATCATTAGCGCGTAGAATCCACTGGTTTAGTTGTTGTCGGAGTCGTCGTTGTCGTCTCTGGACAGTTCAATAAATTCGTTACATACGTATCTGTTGTACCCGGGCAAAGAAGTTGTGTCGCCGGACAATTTGCTAAATCGCTCACTTGCGTAATACCATCTGCACAAACGTAAAGTGTATTTGTCACAGTTGTATTTTCGCACAAGCACGAAGAAGCATTTGTCATAGTTTGTCCCGGAGGGCAGGCAGGGCATCCACAAGCTCCACTAGAAAGCATCGCTTGAGGCGCTGTACATGTTTGAGCACACGGAGGAATTGTTCCGTTTGGACAAGCATCAGCCGCTGGATTTAGTTTAGGTTTTTTCGGTTTTAAGAACTTGCTATATAATAACCATAAAGCCGCACCACCGATAACCCATGGAGCTACTTTTTTAACGCCATTCCATAAGCCTGACCAGAAACCACCTTTTTTATCTGGTTTATCGCCGCCTGGTTTTACACATTCCCAAACTTCGTTATCGCCTGCTGAAGCTGTTTTTTGGCAAACTTCGCCACCAGAGCATGCTGGATCACATTGGCCACCACCATCAGATGGAGGTTCAACTACCGGAGTTCCAGATGTTGGAGGTTCAGGTGTTGGCGTTGGAGGATTTGCACAAGCTGCACCCGGAGCTACTGCTGGGCCACTTGCACAAGAACAAGTTAGAGTTGACTCATCAACTTTACCGCCATCTTTACAACCTGGATTTTTTTCTAAGTAAGCAGCAACGAATAAGAAACGTTTATGTAATTGGTCACAAGCGCCCCAGAATTCGCGGTCATACTGAGTTTCACCAGCGGCAGCCGCACAATCGTTACGTGCTGCTGTGATTGTAGAATCGAAGTTAGTTTGAATTTCTTGAAGCTTAGCTAAAAGTTCTGCTGTGATATTACCTTTTGCAAAAGCGTCTTTTAGTTCAGGCGATGAACCGTTTAACATACTCTCTAAGTATTTTTTTGTATTCGCGATAGCGGCTGGATCTTTTAAAGCCTGCGCTTTATTCGCTTCTAAAATACCTTGGTAACGAGAAGCATCTTTACCTGCAGATTGTGCCGGTAAAGGTAACTCAACCGACGTTAAAGGCATTTTTGCATCACAACCTTTATTGTAGTGAGTAGCTGTTTGTAATTCACTTGAACTCGATAAGCAAAATTGCTTACCGCTTGAATCAAAACCGTAGATCGTTGGATTACACGGAAAATTACAACTACCGGTTTTCGCTCCCGCTGGGTATTGGCAACGTTTACCAGCCCCGTAAGTACCGATATAGCCCGCAACCACACACTTCGTGTCAGCCGCTTGTGCTTCATCAAGCATAGAAAAGAAATTATTCCATTTATGTAATGGCGAAGCCGTTCCACCTTCTAATGACGAAGTCTTTTTACCTTTTTTACGAAGTTCTTTAGCATCAAGAACATCCTGAGCACCCGACCAAAGCATTCTCATATTCATCATGAATTGAGCGCGCTCCATTGGCGTCATTTTTTTCCACATTTCACGAGTGATTTTTGGAGTACCAGAAAATTTAGCTGGCACAGCAGATTTAGCCGTCGCTTTAGTTTTCTTTTTCATTGTTTTCGGAGAAGTATATGCATCACCCATACCTTTACGGTGAGAGGCATCTCCGAAGTAAAGTTTTGCGAACATATCATCAAAGTTTGCAACATCTTCTAAAGTTAAATTCGTATTATCAAATTTTACAAATTTACCTTTTTCACCTAAGAATTGGATATTTGACAGCTGATCTTTACCTGTAATACGAAGAGTTGCAACCATTTCACCTTGCGAGTTCTTTGCTTGCGTTACTTCAAACTGCGGCATAGCTTCGTTTTTAAATTGAGTCATTAACGGCTCAATCATTTTTTGAATACGTGGCGGGAACTGATCTTTGTTCTTTTTATAGAACTCACCCACCGTCATTGATTTATTTAAACCAAACTCTTGCACGAATTGTTCAAGTTGGGCTTTAGAGATTTTCTCTGCTTCAGCTTGGGCTTGTTTACCCATGGCTACCGGACTGAATACCATGGTAGCCATTGAGACTGTTACCAACAAACCGTTAATTTTTTTTAAGATCGTGTTCATCATAAATTATCCTTTAAAAATCTTAGTTCGCGCTCGGTACGCCGCCGCTGCAATTTCCGCTTGGGCAGTTATTACCACTTCCACCTTCAGTAACTGGCGGACAAACATTAGGTGGGTAAACTTGTGTTCCATTTTGACATTGAGTCGGCGCAGGGCAAGTTGCTGGTCCCGGAGGTGTGAAGTATTGAGTTACTCCATCCGGACAAATTCCTTGCTGAACTACAGTGTCACATTGGCAAGTACTTAAATTATAAACTTGCTGACCCGGAGTACATGCATTCACCGCAGGACACGCACACACACCATTTGTTAACACTTGTGGCGCCTGACATGTTGGCTGTTGAACGATTGGATCACAAGCACATGTAGTAGGATTTAAAGTTGTATTTGCCGCACAAACATTTGTACAACCTTGTGGAGGTGTTACCACTGGAGTGTCAGGCTTATCTTTTTTCTTTTTCTTAAATAAGAAGTAAAGTAACGCTGCACCGCCGATGATACCTGCGCCAATTAACCATGGTTTCCAGTTAAAACCAGATCCACATTTTTTATCTTTACCAGATGGCTCTTTACCATCTTCACAAACGCACGAACCTTCTTTTTCTACAGTTCCGTTTGTACATTGTAATTTCTCTGGCTCAACTTCAGTTGTACCACTTACCGATACTTCTTGCTCCGTCGGAGAAGACACTACAGGGCAAGATGGAGTACCCGGAAGAACTTCACCGCCCTCACAAGAACATTTTAATGTTTCTGGGTTAATAGCTTTGCTACCTGGACAACCTGGTTTAACAGCTAACGACTCAGCTACGAATAAGAAACGTCTATGTAATTGGTCACAAGCGCCTTCGAAGTTTTTATCGTATTGCTCTTTATTATCAGCTGCGGCAGCGCAAGCTGTACGTGCGGCACCGATTGTATCATCAAAGTTTTTTTGAATTTTTTGAAGTTCAGCTAAAAGAGCATCATCAATATTACCACTTAAGAACGCTGTTTTTTGCGGTTCTTTAAGCATACTTGCTAAGTAATTTTTAGAAAGATCTTGTACTTTTTGGTTTTTATTAAACTCAGCTAAGGCTTCAGTTTTATTTCTTTCCGCAACACCTTCATAACGTTTTGATCCGTGAGTTGGATCGCTTGATTTCGGTAAGGCATCAATCACAGCCGTTAAAGGCATCTTAACATCACAACCTTGGTTACGATGAGTTGCTGTTTGTAATTCAGCACTGTTTGTTAAACAAAATAGTCCGCCGTTGTTGTAACCGTAAATAGTCGGATTACATGGCATCGAACAATTTTGTGATTTAGCTGCTGTAAGTGCTTCTGATGGGTATTTACATTTCTTATCTGCGCCGTATTTACCGATGTAACCTGCTACCACGCAATCAGAGCCAACACCGAAAGCCTCTACTTCACCATTTAATAAAGCGAAAAAGTTATTCCATTTTTGTAATGGCGAAGCCGTTCCACCTTCTAACGAAGATGTTTTTTTACCTTTTTTAGGGTCTACGCTCTTTTTAAGATCTAAAGCCTCTTTAGCATTCATAACATCTGCAGCACCAGAGTAAAGAAGTCTTAAATTCAACATAAACTGAGCGCGCTGCATAGGGCTTAGTTTTTTCCACATTTCACGAGTGATTTTTGGAGTGCCTGAGAATTTTTCAGAGTTAGCTTTAATTAAATTTTTATCATGGGCTTTTTTGATTTTGATGTCTGACGCCATAATACGCTTCATCGCCGGCGTAATTAACATCAAGTCATTTTCAGTTAAAACAACATTGTTAAACTTAGCAAACTTGGTTTTTTCACCAAAGATTTGCATTTGGTATGATTTGCCTTTTTCGCTAATCGTAAGAGTTGGGATTTTCTCTCCCGTAGAACTTACCGATTCTTTTAATGTGAACTCAGGCATTAATTCATTCGGCGAAGACATTAAATAGCGCTCAACATCTGCGTAAACTTGGCCTGAATATAAATGTTTAGTTTTATTCCAGAACTCTTTATAAGTAATGCGCTTACTAAGCTGAGTCTCTGTCATGAAAGATTCGATTTGTTTTTTTAAAGTATCTTCAGCTTGATACCCGTGAGCCACTGGTGCAAAAACCATCGTTAGAACCGAGCCTGTTGCAGCTAGTGATTTAAAAACATTTCTCATAGAAAGCCTTAAGCTCATGACTGTCTCCTGTCTTAATCCTTAAAATGTATCTCAAAAAAATCCGTTTTAATTTCTATACAAATACAGTCCCTTATCGGTGTCTCTTTTTAATAACTTAAATCATTATGTTACAATCTAAAATGAGACACCCTAAGGTTATTTTTTACGGCGTTCAGAATCGCGCTCTTCAGTTCTTCGGTCTGGGTTATGCTCAGTCGAAGTCCACTTAGTACGGCGGTCGATGTATGGGAATTTGAAGTAAAATGCGATAACCAGAACCCCTAAAGTCGTTACCACCGCTAAAATCGAAAAGATTTTAAGAAAGTTAGGCTCAATCGAGTTCGGATCAGCCTGAAAAAGCCTAAAAGCATTGATACCCAGCACCACGACTAAAGACATAATCGCCACAGTCCATGAAAGTTTATGCTGAATGAATAATAGAACCCCAGTTAAAATCAAAAGCCCTAACCAAATCCAATCAAAAATAGAAATTGTTTTTAACAAAGCCATAAAGATCGGTGGTTCGTACCAGTTTGCCAGGCCTGAGCCTAAAAAGCTGATTAAGATGTTTCCTAGAGGGGCTAAGATGAACAAGATGGCCATGGCGTAAACGCCGAGAGGTTTCTTCAAAGATGCTTCCGGTGTATTATTCATGCCTATAGCATAAACAGTAAGTTAATTTTTGAATACCAGAATATATAAAAGGTCTAGTTTATGCGAACCATTTAGGCTATAAAAATACTATGCCTACATCGACTTTTCCCGCTTCATTATACAATCTCTTGGATGTTGAACTGTATGTGGTTCTTGGAATCATGTGTTTAGGAACATTTTTGTTCTATAAATCATTCTTAAAACGCGCTTCAAACGCCCGTCACCAAAGCATTCAAAACCATCTTAAAACAATCAACCGCCAGTTTTTTGTTTTAACGTTTTTGTTTGTTGTCTATTTGCTGTTACGTGAGCAAATTGATGCTTCTGTTTTAGTTAAAAAGCTAACGCCTTACATAGCCACAATGACTTACATCGCAGGCGTTGTGTTATTCGTTCGTGTTTGCCGCCTGAATGTGTTGATGTATTTATTCTTAGGCTCAATGACAGTGGGTGTGCCACTTCTTTTAGTGAATATTTTTTCACTGATTCTATTTGTGTCGATCAGTATTTGGTCAGTATCTCATTTGTTTAACGTTCAAGTGGCGCCATTACTGGCAACATCTGCCGCCTTATCCGTAATTCTGGGGCTTGCGCTTCAAGATACGTTAGGAAATTTATTCGCAGGGATTTCACTACAAATCGATAAAGCTTTCGAACTTGGCGACTGGCTTGAAATTCAAAATGGTTCTAATAAGATTGTAGGCCAAGTGAAAGAACTTACTTGGAGAGCTACAGTTTTAGTTGGCTGGTCAGACGAAATCATCACGCTTCCAAATAAAGTCATGGCCTCATCACAGGTTTCTAACTACTCACCAGCAGGCACTCCGATCGTACGTAGACAAGTGTTTCGCATTTCGCACACACAAAATGCTTACGCAGCTAAAGATCTTTTAGAAAGAGCCGTTTCTCAAATCGCTGACATTCGCGCCATTCCATCTCCTATGGCTTATATCTCTGATGTGAGTGAACACTGGATTGAACTTAAAGTTGTGTACTTTATTGACTCTTACGGCAGACAATATCTTGTGGGCGATAAGGTTTATAGCTTTTGCTTAGATATTCTTACGCAAAATGGTTTCAAACTAGCCCACCAAATATTTGAAATGAAGAAAACTGACGAGGTGAAAGCATGAAACCCGTTAACCGCGACCACCCACTAGCTGTTAAAATCAGAAAACAAATTACACAGGCTCTTAGCGATTACAATATGATTGCTCATGGTGATAAAGTGATGATTTGCGTGTCTGGCGGAAAAGATTCTTCGATCCTAACTATCTTACTAGAAGAAATCAGAAAACGTGCTGAAATCAAATTTACAATTGCCGCCGTAATCTTAGATCAAAAACAACCGGGCTTTGATGTGATGAATTTCAAAAACTGGCTTGAATCTGAGGGTATCGAATTTCACATGATCGAAAAAGACACCTATTCTGTTGTGAAAGAAAAAGTCACAACGGGTGTTTATTGTTCGTTATGTTCAAAAATGCGTCGTGCGATTTTGTATGATTATGCTTTCGAACACAAATATTCAAAAATGGCCTTAGGCCACCACAGAACAGATTTGATCGAAACAACTATGCTAAACATGTTTTACACGGGCAATGTTTCTACAATGCCTGCAAAACTTCGTTCTGATGATGGCCGCAACATCGTGATTCGTCCGATGATGTATGTGGCTGAGAGCGATTTAATTCAATTAGCAACTGAGTGGGGCTTCCCAGTGATTCCTTGCAATCTTTGCGGATCACAAGAAGGTATGAAACGTAAAAAAATGAAAAACTTAATTTCTGAATTAGAAAAAGAAATTCCTAATTTAAGTGCTAGTTTTATTACGGCGTTACAAAACGTAAAACCAAGCCACCTCCTTGATAAAAATTTATACGACTTCGAGAAGCTTCCCTAAACTTTACTACACAGCAAAGGATTGCCCATGTTAGCTAAAAAATTTTCCGATCTAAAGTCCAGAGCGTTACATAATAAATCTTTGAACATTTCACACCGTATAGATAATTTAAAAAAATTACTGGCTTGGATCGAAAAAAACGAAAAAGAAATTAAGAAAGCTCTGCTTTTAGATTTTCAAAAATCAGAATTTGAAACTCAAACTTCTGAAATTAGCGTAGTAAAAACTGAGCTTAAACATTTTATCAAAAACACAAAAGCTTGGGCTAAACCCGAGCGCGTTCCAACACCGCCAGCGCTTTTTGGCCACACGAGCACAATTCATTACGAACCTAAAGGCGCTGTGTTGATTATCTCTCCGTGGAATTACCCGTTTCAATTAGCTATCAATCCCTTAATTCCAGCCTTAGCTGCGGGAAATACGGTAGTAATTAAACCAAGTGAATTAACAGAAAACACTAGTCGTTTGATTCATCAAATGGTGAATGAAGTTTTCTCACCAGATGAAGTTATCTGCGAACTTGGCGGCAAAGAAAAAACTGAAGAGCTTTTAACTTATGACTTTGACCACGTGTTTTTTACTGGCTCTACACCTGTAGGTCGTATTATCGCCGAAGCCTGTGCTAAAAAACTAATTCCTTACACTCTTGAACTTGGTGGTAAATCTCCGACAATCATTGATGAAACGGCAGATATCGAAGACGCGGCAGAAAAAGTTTACTGGGGTAAATTTCTAAACCGCGGACAAACATGCGTAGCCCCTGATTACATTTTAATTCACAGATCTAAAAAAGATCAGTTTATCGAAGCTTTTAAAAATTTAGAAAAAGCTAACGCTGAAACACCAACAGGCTTTGTGAATTCATCTCACCAAAACCGCGTAGCCAAACTTTCAGGTAATGGCGATAACTACCGTGAAACACGCTGTGAATTAATCGATTCACCAGATTTAAATTCAGACATTATGAAGCAAGAAATCTTTGGCCCAGTAGCGCCAGTAATTGCTTTTGATCATCTCGATGAAATTTATAAAATCATGGCGCTAAACCCATATCCGCTGGCGCTTTATATTTTTTCGAACTCACAAAAAAATATTCAGGATATCTTAAACAAAACTCAATCCGGCGGGGTTGCGATTAATAACGTGATCGTGCATTTAGCTAATCACAATTTACCTTTTGGCGGCATTCGCACGAGCGGGATTGGCACTTACCATGGCCACCACGGCTTTCTGGAGTTTTCACATAAGCGCGCCGTAATTGAACAAAAGTTTTTATCTAAAACGATGCGTTTTGTTTTTCCGCCGTACACAGATTTTAAAAAGAAGTTGATGGAAAAGATTTAGAATTTTTCGCGGCGTAATTTTTTAATATCAGATTTTTGCGACTTAGATTCTAGGCGTCTTTTAACCGATGATTTCGTAGGCTTCGTCTTTACACGCTTTTTCGGAACATAAAGTGCTTTTTCCAAAATAAACGCTAAGTTATCGATAGCTTTATCTTTATTTGATTTTTGATCACGCTGATCTTCACAACGAACAGACAAAATATGACCTTGTGCTAAACGATGAGCTAAGTTCTTAAAAAGTAATGATTTTTTATCGTCAGCGATTTTTAATTTAAGCAAATCCAGACTAGCAATCACCGCAGAATTGGTTTTATTCACATGCTGACCACCCGCGCCTGACGAACGAGTTACCGAGAACTCTACAGCATCTAAAATGGTTTCTAGCGCAATTTGGGCCATATATTAACCATGCGTGTGCGGCATTAAAACTTCAACTACATAAACCATTAACGACAAGAAAAGTAACATAATTCCAAATATTAATTTTTCGTTATTCTCTAACCAATGAAGTTTAACTTTAGCTGCACCGAAAAACATAAGCGTCATAAAGATCGTCATCGCAAGAAGTGTTCCTACTCCTAGCACCAACGATAAAACGGCGAATCCCGCCCACCCTAGTGGCCATGCCGACACGTAAACCGGCAAAAAAGACTCACACGGAGAAAATGTTAATAATGATAAAAGGCTTAAGATAGCCCAACCATCGCTAGCTGTTTTTTTATAATCATGGTGGTGCGGATGAGTATCGTCGCAGTGCGAATGTTTATGCCCACGAAAGTGCTGAATAATGTTGTACGCACCGAATAAGAAAACGGCACCAGCCGCAACAAAGATAAAAATCTGCGAAGCTTGTTCAGAAATCTTAACACCAAACCACACTACTAATGCACCAATAAGAGTCGTTGTTAAAACATGACCAAGACCTGCGATCATTAAAATCGAAAATGTTTTTTTATAACTCCATTTTTGAGTGCGTGACGCCAACACAAACGGAAGCCAGTGCGTTGGTAATGAGGCATGAAGCACGGCCACAGTAAGGCCAGTTAGGATCGCAGGTAAAAACTCAAATGATAGCATAGGGTTAGGTGATACTCCCAAGATCGGTATAAGCGCAAGCCAGGACTTGACCCTACCCGAAAAAAGGTTATTATTTACAGGCATTTATTTAAATTTATGCAGCCTTAGCGTAGTTGGTAGCGCGCTTCCTTGACATGGAAGAGGTCACAGATTCGAGTTCTGTAGGCTGCACCATTTTTCAAAGATCTTTTGTTTAATGTCTCTCAATAAAATCCATCACGAGTTCATGCACCTGATCGGCCACTTGGCTAACTTCGTGTAACATCACTTGATGCGGAATATGACCTGGTCTGCGATATGTGATTAATTCTAAATCTTCAAAGTTTTTACGAAGTACACGCTTTTGTTTTGTCGGTGAGGCCACCCAGTCTTCTTCAGAAACGACTCCTAAAGCCGGCACTGTTAATTTATGTTCTAATTGTCTTTTCTGATTCATCTTACCTAAATCGATCACTTCAAACATCGAATCAACCGGAGCCCGTTGCAAGTACGTCTCAGGGTGATCATGAATCACTTGCACATCTGATACAGGTAAATGACTAAACACCCAGCTTACGCCGGCTTCCTTAATTCCAGAAGCACGTGTAATTTTTAAAAACCAGTCGAAAATCGTTTTGTTCTGAAAAAACGAAGAGATTAAAACCACGGACTGAATTTTTTTATCTTCGGGGTGAGCTGATACATAATCGTGAAAGATCGTCGCGCCC
This sequence comes from Pseudobdellovibrio sp. HCB154, assembly GCF_046267985.1. Lineage (GTDB taxonomy): Bacteria > Bdellovibrionota > Bdellovibrionia > Bdellovibrionales > Bdellovibrionaceae > Pseudobdellovibrio. Next base: position 1,803,378 of record NZ_CP176530.1, read on the forward strand.
GTTGAAAATCCGATAAGATGAATTTTAGAAAAACACTTCTCAGCACGCGCAATCTCCTGCTGGCTCCACCAGATCCAGTGTTCTTTTTTATAGTAATTCGCCACTTTTGCTGTAGCCCCATAACCAGGAATTAATCCTGAATACACGGGATAACCAGCACGATTTACTGTATCAGCGATGGATCTGACTTCATTAGGATTTGCCAAAAAACCATGAAGGAGAATAACTAATTCATCTTTTGGGCCTTCTTGGGTATAGGCTTTGGCAAGATCTGTAAGCTTAGAAAACTTTTTATCTAAGATTTGATATTGGTATTCACGCTCTTGCATTTGCGTTTCAGTTTCGCGTTTGAAATTTTCCCAGCAAGTGTTCGCCGTCGCATTCAAATAAATGAATAAGCCTAAGATGAAGATCATTTTTTTCATTCTCTTTTATGTTAGGTCAAAAATGGCCTTTTTTACCAGGAAAGACCGATACATGCTTAATATATAAGCATACAATTATAAACTTGAAATTATTGGGTAAAAAATCCCCGATCTTAACAAATTCAACAGGTTTTGTTGATATATTCATCACCCTTTTATAGTTAGTGGTATGGCTGAGCTCCCACCAACAACGTCGTCGGGAACATATGATCCTAACGACATGAAATTTAAGCTTCTGATAGATTCTGTAAAAGATTACGCGATCTTTTTTATGAACTCTAATGGCATTATTCAGAGCTGGAATACAGGTGCTGAACTCATTAAGGGCTACAAAAGCAGCGAAATTATCGGAAAACATTTTTCACAATTCTACACCGCACCAGATTTAGAAAAAAAACATCCTGAATACGAGCTTAAAACGGCCTTAGAGTTTGGCCGTTATGAAGAAGAAGGTTGGCGTATTCGTAAAGACGGCTCAACGTTCTGGGCGAATATTGTTCTAACACCCCTTTTTGATTTAAATGGTCACCATCTTGGCTTTTCTAAAGTCACTCGTGATTTAACTGAGCGAAAAAGAGCCGAAGAGCGTTTACGCGAAAGTGAGCGCCGAGCTAGATTAATGTTTGAAGGCGTGAAGGATTACGCCATGATTATGCTTGATATCAACGGCTGTGTAACAAGCTGGAACGAAGGGGCCCGCCGAATTAAAGGCTACGAAGCTTCAGAAATTATCGGAAAGTATTATTCTATCTTTTTTACTGAACAAGATATTCAGATGGGAAAATGCGAATACGAATTAAAAGAAGCTATGGAGACCGGCCGTTACGAAGAAGAAAGCTGGCTCTTGCGTAAAGACGGAACCAGATTCTGGGCCAGTGTTTTAATTACCGCTATTCGTGAAAAGCACGGAAAAATTGTAGGCTTTTCTAAAGTTACCCGTGACATCACTGACCGTAAACGCGCTGAAGACCTTTTAAAAATGTCTTACACAAACCTTGAAAAGCGTGTCGAAGAACGAACATTAGCTTTAAGAAAAGCCAATGAACAATTGCGAATCGCCGTGCAAACGCGCGATGAATTTTTAAGTATCGCTTCGCACGAACTACGCACTCCGATGACTCCACTTAAATTACAAATTCAGTCATTGATTTCACACATTCACAAAAAAACTTTAGGCAGTCTCACCGAAGATCGCTTAAAGCGTATGGCTGATACCACAGAACGTTCTTTAACCCGTCTTACAAGTTTAGTGGATAACTTACTTGATGTTTCACGCATTAACTCAGGAAAACTCACTTTAAACTACGAAGATTGCAGCCTTAACGAATTGCTCCATGAAATTTTAGAAAGATTTAAATCAGAAATTTCTATTTCAGACTCAACGGTCCGATTTCTTGAAACACAACGTGTGGTTGGGGTATTTGATCAATTACGTATCGACCAAGTGTTTGTGAATTTACTGACAAACTCTTTAAAATACGGAAACAAAAAGCCAGTAGAAATTACTTTAACTCAACAAGAAAACTTTGCGGTTATTTCTTTTAAAGATAAAGGTAAAGGCATTGACGCTGAAAGCTTACCTTTGATTTTTGAAAAATTTGAACGCGCGAACGCCCAGGCCGACATCAGTGGCTTAGGATTAGGCCTTTATATCACTCGACAAATCATCGACGCTCACCACGGAACAATCACTGTTGCAAGTGACGTAGGTGTTGGTTCTGTTTTTACAGTTAAACTTCCTTTAATACCGAAAGGCCAAGCATGAAAAAATCAGTGATGATTATGGATGATGACGTCGATATCCGCCTAACGTTAGCTGATATTTTAGAAGATGAAGGTTATTCAGTAACTTCAGCTTCTGATGGCCTTGAAGGTCTTCACGCTATTAACAACATGGCTCACCCGCCTGGTCTTATTATTTTAGATTTAATGATGCCAAATATGAACGGCCACGAGTTTTTAAAAGTACGTACTGAAAATGAAAAGCTTGCAAATATTCCCGTCGCCTATTTTTCGGCCGATACTGAAATTCATAGTAAATCCCAAGAAGCTGGCGTGGAATCAATCAGAAAGCCTGTTAACTTTGGTGAACTGTTATCGGTTGTTAGAAAATACTGCAATTGACAAACAGGCCCCGTATCATGATTCTATCACGCATATGATTAAGGCCGATCTACTTCATTCAAAACCTTTTACTCTATCTTTAAGCTCTGGGTTCTTCGGATTTTTCGCACACACGGGTTTTATTAAAGCCTTAGAAGAAAAAAGTCTAAAACCTCGCATGGTTGTTGGAAGTAGCGCAGGTGCTTTAGTTGCAGCTTGCACAGCCAGTGGTTTAACTGCTTCTGAGATGGCGAAAGAGTTTACCGCAATTAAAAAATCTGATTTCTGGGATGTAGGTTTTGGTTTTGGCTTAGTTCGTGGCGATAAAATGGAACGTATGTTTGAGCAGTTTATGGCTCCGAATTTTGCTTCGTTAAAAATTCCGCTACAAATTTCAGCTTTTGATATCTTCGCACTTAAAACTAAAACTTTACAAAGTGGCTCGGTAGCTAAGGCTGCACGCGCTTCTTGTGCGGTACCTGGGTTATTTCATCCGGTTCGCATTGATAAGCGTGTCTATTTAGACGGCGGAGTCGCTGATAAAATGGGCTTATCGGGTGTTGATCGCGATGAATTTGTGCTAGCTCACAGCTTAGGAACTACAAACGGTTTTGAATCACCACGTGTGAATAGAAAACACTTCTCTAAACTTCTGCAATTTGAATTAAAAGACATTCCCCGCTCAGGCCCTGACCGCCTCCACGTGGGTGGCGAAATCATCACTGAATCTTATCGTCAGTCAAAACTTTGGCTTGAAGCGCCTGTTGAAAACCTAGCGCTACTTCCAGCTATGGCGCACAGTGAAAATTCCAAACACAATAATAATTTGACTCTGTAATTGCTTCGAAATTCAATTGGAGCATGTTGAAATTATTCATTACATGCGCCATCGTGTTTTCTTCGCTGATCGCTTCAGCCTTACAAAAACCATTAGTTTTAGGCCATCGCGGGGCTTGCGGTTATCGCCCTGAACACACCTTAGCTTCTTATCAGTTAGCCATCGACATGGGCGCTGATTACATCGAACCCGATCTAGTAAGCACAAAAGACGGCGTATTAATAGCCCGTCATGAAAATGAAATTTCCGAAACAACAGATGTGGCAACAAAATTTCCAGATCGTAAAACAACTAAAACTATCGATGGCAAATCAGTCACTGGTTGGTTCACTGAAGATTTTACGTTAAAAGAAATTAAAACTTTGCGTGCCAAAGAACGTCTGGCTTTTCGCGATCATTCGTATGATGGTCAATTTGAAATTCCAACTTTTAAAGAAGTTATCGAATTAGCACAAAGCCAAGGTAAAAAATTAAAACGTACGATTGGCCTGTACCCAGAGACAAAACACCCGACTTACTTTCAAAGCATTAAGCTTTCTTTAGAAGAACCTTTAGCTAAGGAATTAAAAGCCACTGGTCTTAATAAAAAATCTTCTGCGGTATTTATTCAGTCTTTTGAATTAACAAATCTAAAAAAGCTGAAAAAATTAACTAAAAACAAGTTAGTGTACTTGATTGATGATCCAGAGTTAGTGCCCGCCGACTTTCAGGCTTCGGGCGATAAACGCACTTACCTTGATATGGTAAGCAAGATTGAAAATTTAAAAGACATCAAAAAAACGGCCGATGGTATTGGGCCTTACAAACGCTATCTTATTCCTACAAAAATCGTGACTGATAAAAATGGCGAAAAGACCGAAGAAAAACTCCCGCCGACAGAATTAATTAAAGCTGCTCACGCTGTAGGTTTACTTGTTCACCCGTACACGTTCAGAAGTGAAGAAAAATATTTACTTAAAGAATACAACAAAGACCCTAAAGCTGAATACTTAGAATTCTTTGCCTTAGGAGTAGATGGTGTGTTTTCTGATTTCGCAGCTGATGCCGTTGCCGCTCGCGATGCTTATGTAAAAGAACAAACTCAAAAAGAAAAGAGATGATCATGAAAAGAATTATGTTACTAGCCGTGATGGCTTTGCTTCCTTTTTCGTGCACGAAGAAAGAAGAAAAAACTAAAGTATGGATTTACACATCACTTTATAAAGATACGATCGCAGACATTCAGCCAAAATTAGCGACGGCATTTCCAGACGTAGACGTACAGTTTTACCAAGCGGGTTCAGAAGAAGTAGCTGCTAAGGTACAAGCCGAGAACCTTTCTGGAAAAATCCAAGCTGACATTTTAATTTCTTCTGATCGTTTCTGGTATGAAGATATGGCCAGCCAACAAAAGTTAGTGGCTTACAAACCAGCTAATTCTGAAAAAGTTGAAGATTTCTTTAAACACCCAGATAACTTTTATACAACATTAAGCTTTCCAGTCATGGTGATTGCTTACAACACTGAAGCCGTAACCGAAAAAGATGCGCCAAAATCTTTTAAAGAATTAAGCGAAGCTAAATGGAAAGATAAAGTTTCAACAGGCAGTCCTTTAGCTTCTGGTACAAATTTTACAACTGTAGCGTTCTTAGCGAAAAAATACGGTTGGGATTATTTTTCTCAGTTACGTAAAAATAACGTGATCTCTGAAGGTGGAAACTCTGGCGTAGTTCGTCGTTTACAAAGCAAAGAGCGTCCAGTGGGTGTAGTGCTTTTAGAAAACATCTTACGTTTAACTTCTACTGATGCGCGCATTAAATGGGTTATTCCAACTGACGGCGCGGTAATTCAATCAAATGTTTTAGCGATCGTTAAAAAAGATGGCGACCAAGAAAAAACTAAAAAGATCGTTGATTGGATGTTTGGTCCTGAAGGTCAAGCGGCTATGGCAAGATCTTTCATGTACCCATCTGTTGCTGGCAATGCAGCTCCGGTAGGTGCACCAACTTTTGCTGAAATCGAAAAAACAGCTCTTCCTTGGACACGTGAATTTATCGCTGAGACTATGAAAACTCGCGATGAAATCAAAGATAAATTTGCTAAAATCATTTTCTAATTGTGATTAAAAAAATAGTTTACGGAATTTGTTTAGTGTTACTTGCGGCGCTTTTTTTAAGCCCGCAGGTTTATCTGTACTTAATTCCAAAACTTGCTGACTTTCAGTCAGTGCTAACAAATGAAAATACGATTAAAGCTGTTAAAAACACTTTAATCGTTTCTTTTGCAGTGGGTGTTTTATGCTTAGCTTTGGGTTTACCTTTGGCTTGGTTGTTAACCCGCACCAATCTTCCTTTTAAAAAGTTTTTTCGTTCAGGGTTTTGTTTACCCTACGCGATTCCTCCTTTTGTGGGAGCGATTGGCTGGATTATTTTAGCTAATCCTACAAGTGGTGTTTTAAACCAGTGGTTAGGTCTTAATTTAAATATTTATTCTTACACAGGCCTTATCTGGGTTGAGACAAGCTTTCTTTTTACTTTTGTTTTATTAACAGCACTCACTGTTCTAGATTCGATGGATTCTTCATTAGAAGAAGCGGCCAGATTATCTGGAGCCAGCGGCTTACGCGTCTTCATTGATATCGCATTACCACTTTTACGCCCGGCGATCTTAAGTGGCTTTTTACTTTCGTTCTTAGCAACAGCTGCAAGCTTTGGTGTACCGGCTTTAGTGGGTGGACCTGCGCGTATCTATCTTATGACCACGCAAATTTATACGTATCAACGTATGGGCACAGCTACTGGATTACAGATGAGTATTGCAGTTTCTGTGATTTTAGGAATCACCACACTCGTTTTACTCTACGGCACACAGTTACTCTTTAGCGCGAGCAAGAACTACACTGTTGGTGGAAAAACAGCGCGACCGTCATTAGTGCCGCTAAATGCCTGGAAAACTCCAGTTACAGTTATTTTGGCCATTTTACTGTTTATTATTTTTATTTTACCACTATCAGGTGTTTTACTTTCAGCTTTAAGCTCTGTTCAAGGTTCATGGAGCTTATCAGGTTTAACGTTGAATAACTTTGAACGTGTATTATTTCAAACCGAAGAAACCGCACGCGCTCTTCGCCAATCGCTCTTGTTGGGTTTTGGCGCAGCTATCATCTGCACAGCCTTTGCTTTTATCTTTAATTATTTTATGTACCGCACACGTTGGTGGGGCAAAAACATCGCAAGCGTAATTGCTAGCCTTCCGTTTTCAACTCCGGGAACAGTTTTAGCCTTAGCTTTTATCTTATCATTTAGCCAAGGCTTCTTTGGTGTTGGCCCATCACTTTACAACACTCTATTTTTAATTTTATTAGCTTACATTGTAAAATATATGAGCTTAAGTATTAAGACCGTAGGTGATGGTTATCAACAAATACACCCGTCACTTGAAGAAGCGGCTCGTATTTCAGGAGCTAGCTGGTGGACTATCATGTACACGATCTACATGCCGTTACTTAAAACAGCGCTTATCGCTTCTATGTTCTTAGTGTTTATGCCGGTATTAAGCGAACTTACGATGACGATTTTACTAACGGGCCCAGGCCTTGAAACCATCGGCACGTTAATTTTCTCTCTGCAAGAATACTCAGATATGGGTGGCGGTGGAGCCTCGGTTTTATCGGTGATCGTTGTCGTGTTTATTTTACTTCTTAATTTCGGTTTAAAAGTTCTCTCTAAAGGACGGTATGGTCTATGAGTAAAGTTATTTTTGAAAATGTCGGCAAACAATACTTAGCAAATTGGGCCGTTAAAGATATTAATCTAACTATCGAAAATGGCGAATTCGTAAGTTTTTTAGGACCATCTGGCTGTGGAAAAACTACGACTTTACGAATGATTGCGGGCTTAGAAGAAAATTCTCACGGTAAAATTTATTTTGATTCTGATATCGTATCAGATCCTAAAAATAAAAGTTTTATGTTACCCGAAAAAAGAAATGTCGGAATGGTTTTTCAATCTTACGCTGTATGGCCGCATATGAATGTTTTTGATAATGTGGCTTATCCGTTAAAATTAAAGAAAATCGCGAAAGAACAAATTAAATCAGATGTTGAAGGTATTCTTAAAACTGTTGAACTAGCAGGCCTAGAAAACCGCAAATCGCACGAGTTATCAGGCGGACAGCAACAACGTGTGGCTTTAGCTCGCGGCCTTGTGATGCGCCCGAGAATTCTTTTATTAGATGAACCACTTTCAAACTTAGATGCCAAACTTCGCGAAAAAATGCGCAAAGATATTCGTAAAATTCAACAAGACCTTAAATTAACCATGGTCTACGTGACTCACGATCAAAAAGAAGCTTTTCAGATGAGTGATAAAGTCGTTGTTATGAATCACGGAAAGATTGAACAAATTGGAACGCCGGCTGAAATTCAAAAAAAACCAGCGTCCGAGTTTGTGTCTGATTTTATCAAATGTGGAGAGTAACTACTCTCCGCACTTCACTTTATCTTCTTCACACTCAAAACCGAACTTAATCACTTCACTGCATTTTTGCATAGCTTCAGCTCTGGCTTGAGTTTGAGATTTCTGTGTTGAGCTGAAAACACCTTTACTGTTCGTTTTGATGTAACAAGTCACTTTCTTAACTTTATCATCTTTAAGTTCGCCGTTTTCGACTTCTAAATCAAATACGCGCTCTTGCAATTGGCGCACAGCTTTCTCTAAACGGTAAAGACGTTTTTCCAAATCACGACGTGATACAGATTTTGATTCGTCTCCTAAATCGATAACAACCACTTTATCACCTTTATAGCGACCTTTTGCTTCAGCGTAGTCTTCGGCGAATGCAGCTTGCGCAAATAAAGTTGTCGTCACGGCAGCTGTGTAAACTAATTTTTTTAACATGGTTGTTCTCCTTTTTAGCGTGTCTATGACACGACTATCTCTAGCTATCATGCTACAAGAAAATGATTTAGAGCCAATTAAAAAGACCTAAAATTTATTTAATGTGTTATTGGCAAGAAGCATTAGATAGGCTATGGCCCGCTTCGAGATTAAAATGCTTTAACCACAGATCAAAAAAAGCGCGTGGTGAATAAGTCACACCTTGCGATTTAACCGAGTCGATTTGAGGGGCCGCAACTCCGCACGATTCGATATCACTAAAAACTGAAATATCATTTTGAATGTTAATACTTAATCCGTGCATGGTAATGCCATTCTTAATCTGCAAACCACAGAAAGCAATTTTACCTTGCGAAGTGTACACGCCAGGCTGGTCACACAAATCAAACGTCGATTCAACTCCAAGCTCACTCAATGTTTTTTGTGTTGCTTCAAATAGAACTTGAACAAACTGTTTTACGGATAAGCCGTGATATTTTAAATCCACGATCGGATAGATCACTAACTGCCCCGGGTTGTGAATTGTAGCAAGTCCTCCGCGTGATATTTTAAAAACCGGCGCTGTCCATGGCTTAGAACAAAAACTATTAACATCAAGCTTATGAGCGCGAAGCCCAAGGGTCATCACTAATGGATGCTCTAAACCTAGAATGTAAGCTTTTTTTTCAGCGGATACTTTGGCGTGATATTGATGCTGAAGCTCTAAGGCTTTATCAAAGTCGATTAAACCTAAATACTGAGACTCAACACCATTAGACACTACTGATAAACCTCGACACGATCGCTTTCTTTAAATCCTGCACCTGAGTGCACGATGGCCACCGCGCCATCGTTACCAAAATAACTAATGATTTCCAGAGTTCCTTTGGTACGACCTTGAACTTTACCTAAATTGTAACCCACTTCTGGGTCATAAATTTCACTTGAATCTTCAACGACTTTTAAAAGATCGCCCACTTGCACACCAGAAATTCTACCTACATTTAAGTAAACTTTATCTCCACGGATAGCCGCAATACGACCTTCCCAAGTGACTTGATCCATAGCTTCTTGAATTTGTTGCGAGAAATCTAAGAAAGCATCTTTAATTAAAATTTCAACTAACTCAGGATTTTTTAAAAACACTTGGTCTTCAGAAGTGCGTTCTGCCACGCGTGTGTTTTTATCTTCTAAAGTTACTGTTTTAACCGTGTGAAACATCTCTTGACCCGTTTGCACGCTTTGAATTCTTAAACGCACAACCACTTCGTAAGTGGCTTCAAGATTACGAACTAAACCAATTTGATCAGCTCTTTTTTTAAAGCGCACATCAATAATTTGGCCTTCTACGATTGAGCTAATTCCTGATTTTTGTGAATCTTGCGCTAAACGTTTTAAATCGTACTCGTCGTTTTTGATGTAGTTTTCAGGATTTACAGTTAACTGATCTGAATCCATCACGATAAATTTTTCACTTAAGTTAAGATCATTAATAAAAGCTTCACGCGCATTTTTTCTAGCTGTTTCTGGGCGCTTAAGACTATCTTTATCTAAGAAAGGTAAAACCACTAAACGCTTTTTCATCTCTTTATCGTCTGAATTTGAACGATAATCGACGTCTTTAATTTTTCGACGAATAGCTACAGGTTCGTTAGCTTTTGTTTCTTCAGTCATTGGTGCAAAAGCTGCACAACCTGATGTCAAAAATGCTAATAAATTTAAGGCAGTAACTAATGATAAAGCTGTTTTTTTCATAGTCCTTAAATCTTACCTCAAAATTAGATTTCGATAAAGTCTGTGCGACCAAAAACCTGATGAACTTCTTCAAAAAATGCATCCGAGATTTGAATACGCTTAGGTGCTTCTGGCTGCATTTCTACAGTCTTTTCGTTAAGACTTAAGACCAGTCGAACACTAGTTTCGCCCTGGAAAGTGTCCAATAAAGTGTCTAACTTTTCAAAATCTGAAGCTTCAAGTTTATCTAATCTAAACGAAACTCGTTTAGTTTTTTTCATAATCTCATCAAACGGAGCAATATTGTCTACGATAATTTTAGCAGCGCCTTCCTCAACTTCTAAACCACCACCGATAAGTAACGGTCTTTCATCTTTTAAGAGGTGGCCACATTTTGCAAATGTATCCGGAAAAATCACAAGCTCAGCTGTGCCGGTTAAATCTTCAACCTTAGCGAACGCCATACGCGTACCTTTTTTCGTGATCATCTCGCGATTTTCAATAATAAGACCTGCAACGATAACACGTTTTTTAGTATCTTTTTGAAAACGATTCCATTTACCACTTTCGGCTTTAGCCGCTTGCGCCGCTTTTTCTTCAGGCGATAAATCGTGTTTTGGAAGATCAACGATTTCACACGTTGTCCAAACTTTGGCTAACTTTTCAAAACCACGTAACGGGTGATCTGATAGATAAAAACCTAAAACTTCTTTTTCATACGATAAAGATTGCGTGCGTGACCAAACTTTTGTGTCATCAAGTTTGATCGCTTGTTTTTCGCCACCTAAATCAAAAAGACTTACTTGGCCCACGTCTTTATCTTTTTGTGCGCCTACGGCGTAATCTAAGAATTTTGTGTACCCTGCAAATAACTGCGCACGGTGCACACCAAAGCCATCAAAGGCTCCGGCTTTTGTCATACACTCGATCACTTTTTTATTCACACGGCGTAAATCAACATTTTCAAAGAAATCATCAAGGCTTGCAAATTTTTTATCTGGCTGGCGTTCACGCGCTTCGATGATGGCATCAACCGCCGCTTGACCAACACCTTTAATACCACCAAGACCGAAGTAAATTTCTTCGCCTTTTACTGAGAATAAATAATCCGAGAAATTCACATGCGGAGCTTTTACAACTAACCCACGTTTTTGCGCATCTTTTACGTACTTAACAACTTTGTCAGTATCACCGACCTCGGTTGATAATAAGGCTGCAAAGAATTCAGCTGGGTAATGATGTTTTACCCAAGCTGTTTGCGCCGTAATAACCGAATAGGCTGCGGCATGCGATTTATTGAAACCGTAATCGGCGAATTTGTACATTAAATCGAAAAGTTCATTCGACTTTTCTTTATCATGGCCACGCTCTAACGCCCCCTTCATGAAGCGTTCGCGGTGCTTATCCATCTCTTCTTTAATCTTTTTACCCATCGCACGGCGAAGCATATCGGCTTCACCGAGAGAATATCCGGCGATAAGTGAGGCGATACCCATAACTTGCTCTTGGTAAACCATGATACCATAGGTTTCTTCCAAGACTTGTTTTGTATCAGGCAATAGATATTCAACCGGAGCTTCTCCGTGTTTACGTTTTGTAAACTCAGGAATATTCGCCATCGGGCCCGGACGATATAACGAGGTAATCGCTGTGATATCGGCAAAGCTTGTCGGCTTAATTTTTCTTGTGGCGTCGGTAATCCCCTCACCCTCGAACTGGAACACCCCGGCTGTATCACCGCGTGATAAAAGTTCGTAGATTTTAGGATCAGTCATCGGGATATTTTTTTCTAAAACTTCAATCCCGCGATTTTGTTTAACAAGTTTTAGAGCATGATGAATATGAGTTAAAGTTTTTAAGCCTAAGAAGTCGAATTTGATTAATCCGATTTTTTCGGCATGCTTCATATCGTACTGAACAACGTTTTCATCATCAGCACCTTTATACATCGGCGCATGTTTTACTAGGCTGCCATCGGCGATGATAACACCGGCCGCATGGATACCCGCATGACGAACTAACCCCTCTACACGCAGTGCAAGCTCAACCAGAGTTTGCACTGTTGGGTTCATTTCCATCTGTTCGCGAATACGCGGCTCTGCCGCTAATGAATCAGTTAAATTAATACCCAACTTATCAGGAATTAATTTTGATACGACATCCACTTCTGCGAATGTCATACCTAATACACGGCCCACGTCTTTAAGGGCTGCGCGAGTTTGTAATTTACCGTAAGTGATAATCTGAGAAACTGATTCCCATCCGTACTTTTCAGTTACATACTGAATCACTTCTTGACGACGATCTTGACAGAAATCGATATCGAAGTCGGGCATCGAGATACGTTCTGGATTTAAGAAACGCTCGAAAAGTAGAAAATTTGGAATCGGATCTAAATCTGTAATACGTAAGCTATATGCAACTAAAGAACCGGCACCCGATCCACGACCAGGGCCTACAGGAATATCGCGATTTTTCGCCCAGTTAATGAAGTCTTGAACGATTAAGAAGTAACCGTTAAAGCCCATGCGATCGATAATCGATAATTCATACTCTAAACGCTTAAAGTATTCAGGCTTTTTCTCTTCGGGCACTTCTGTGCCGACAGCTTTTAATTCTTCAAAACGAACTTTTAAACCTTCAGTGGCGTGATAAGCGATCTCTTCTTTAACCGTACGACCTTCAGCCGTCGGAAAGCTTGGTAAGTGGTAAATCGCTTTTCCGTTATCGTCTTTAAGTTTAAATTTAACATTACAACGGTCTGAAATAACCTGCGTGTTAGAAATGGCTTCTGGTAAATCAGAATATAATTTCGTCATCGCATCAGTTGATTTAAAATAAAACTCTGAACTTCCAAGCTTATAACGAGACTCATCAGCTAAGGTTTTATTCGAACCGATACAAACTAAAACCTCTTGGGCGATCTGATCGTCTTGCGTGATGTAGTGCACATCATTTGAAGCTACTATCGGCACATTACAAATCTTAGAAGCTTCGATAATAAAATTATTAATCATCTTCTGCGCATCTGCGCTTTGCGGAAGTGTGCGAGATAATTCTAAATAAAAACGATCATCAAAAATTTCTTTAAGCTTACGCACTTTAGCTAAAGCAGCCTCAGGACCTTCTTTTAATAAAGTTCCAATTACTTCACCGCGCGAAGTTCCACTTAAGCAGATTAAATTTTGCGAATAATCTTTTAAGATGTCGTAATCAATACGCGGCTTCCAGTAAAAACCTTCTTGGTAACCGACAGAAGATAACTTACAAAGATTTTGGTAACCTTCTAAGTTTTGCGCTAAAAAAACTAAACGTTGCGGACCTAGTGCAATTTCAGAATATTTGGCATTGGGGTCTTGTTTTTTTTCTAAACGCGAACCCGGCGCCATAAAAGCTTCTAAGCCTAAAATCGGTTTTACATCTTTGTCTTTACAAGCAAAGTAAAACTCAATCGCACCGAACATGTTTCCATAATCAGTTAAAGCCACTGAAGGCTGTTGATATTCAGCCGCTTTTTTGGCGATAGCTTTAACTCGGCACGAGGCCTCTAAAAGGGAGTATTCTGAATGGACGTGTAAGTGCGAAAATGACATACCCTAAATTTACCGTCTCGAGAGTTATGTTTCAAAACTTCCGACGCCTTATGCAGTGTATAATATCGATTAAAGTTTTAGCACTATTTGCAGCAAATCGAGCTCTGTTTTAGATTATTAAAGCAGCATTTTTTACGGAAAGTTTGGAGAACTTATGAAAATTTATTCAGATATTACTAAAACCGTCGGAAACACGCCTCTTGTTAAGCTACAGCGCCTAAATCAGGGCTTAAAAGCTGAGCTATTATTGAAGTTAGAATTCTTTAATCCCTTAGGATCAGTGAAAGATCGCATCGGTCTTAACATGATCGAAGGAGCTGAAGCCTCTGGAAAGCTTAAACAAGGAATGACTGTTCTTGAACCTACGAGCGGAAATACGGGAATTGCTTTAGCTTTTGTGTGTGCCGCCAAAGGTTATCCACTGACAATTATTATGCCGGATACAATGTCGCAAGAAAGAAGAACATTGCTTTTACTTTTGGGCGCAGAATTAATTTTAACTCCAGGCCCGTTAGGTATGCGCGGAGCTATCGCTAAAGCGATGGAAATGGCTGATGGCGATAAAAAATATTTTATTCCCCGTCAGTTTGAAAATCATGACAACCCCTCTATTCACGAAAAAACCACAGCTCTTGAAATCTGGAACGACACTGATGGCAAAGTTGATATCGTGGTTTCAGGCGTTGGTACCGGTGGAACAATCACTGGTGTTGGTAAAGTTTTAAAACAGAAAAATCCAAACGTAAAAATGGTGGCTGTTGAACCTACAGAAAGCCCGGTATTAAGCGGCGGAAAACCTTCGCCACATAAAATTCAAGGTTTAGGTGCTGGCTTTATTCCACCGGTTTTAAATACCAAAGCCATTGATCAGATCGAAAAAGTTTCAAGCGAAGAATCTTTAGCTATGGCTAAAAAAGTAATTAAAACCGAAGGTATTCCTGTGGGAATTAGCTCTGGTGCTGCCATTGCTGTCGGACTAAAACTTGCGGCCTTAGATGAAAACAAAGGTAAAAATATCGTTGTGATTGTTCCAAGTTATTCTGAAAGATATTTATCAACGTTATTAGCTGATCCTGAACGCTCGCAAGCGCAAGCGTTGGTGACTTCAACTGTAAATGAAGACTATTTAAAGAAAGTTCCAGTGCAAGAGGGCGTATAACGCCCTACTCCCACTCGATCGTCGCCGGTGGTTTTGATGTAACATCGTAAACCACGCGGTTAATGCCTTTAACTTTATTGGTGATTTCATTCGAAACTTTTTTAAGAAAGCTTGACGGAAAATCAAACCAATCAGCCGTCATTCCATCAATTGAAGTAACTGCTCGAAGCGCTAAAACTGAATCATACGTACGACCATCACCCATCACACCAACAGTTTGCACAGGTAAGATTACGCAGAATGCCTGCCAGATCTGATCGTAAAAGCCTTCTCTGCGTAAAGCTGAGATATAAACATCATCGGCTTTTTTTAGAACTTCTAATTTTTCTTTCGTCACTTCACCAATCACGCGAATACTAAGCCCCGGCCCTGGAAACGGATGACGACCGATCATGTCAGCAGGAAGACCTAACTCAGATCCTAGCTTACGAACTTCGTCTTTAAATAAATAGCGAACAGGCTCTACAAGTTTAAGATTCATTTTTTCTGGTAACCCACCCACGTTGTGGTGGGATTTAATCGTAACGCTTCCACCAACGCTTGAAACAGATTCAATCACATCAGGATATAAAGTACCTTGCGCTAAAAATTTAATTTTACCACCGGCATGTTTTAACTCATCACCGATCACTTGATCGAAGACATCGATAAATGTTTTGCCAATAGCCTTACGTTTCTTCTCGGGATCAGTAAGACCAGCTAACGCTGTTAAAAATTCTTTTTCTTTATCTACACCATGAACGTTAAGACCAATTTTTTTATACATCGCTAAAACGTTTTCAAATTCATTTAAACGAAGTAGGCCGTTATTAATAAATACACAGTGAACGCGATCAGCACCCAGCACTTTTGTTAAAAGTGTAGCCACCACACTTGAATCAACACCACCTGAAAGCGCACATAACACGTGATCTGTAGGGCCTACAGTTTTTAACACCATATCGGTACATTCACTGACAAGTGATTTAGCATTCCAGTCTGCTTTAACTTTAAATGTTTCTAAAAACGCTTGAAGAACTTCTTTACCATATTCCGAATGAGAAACTTCAGGATGGTATTGCAAAGCCCAGTATCTATCTGAATAAAATCCAGCGATATGATCTTCTGTTGTACAAAGCAATTGGGCACCTGTTGGAATTTTCGTAACTACGTCACCATGGCTCATCCAAACATTTACTTTATTGGGAATATTGTTAAAAGCTTTTTTCCATTCTACCGGTTTATGACCGTATTCACGATGTTTCGCTGATTCAACAGCGCCACCCATTTGATGCGCTAAAAGTTGCATACCGTAGCAAATACCAAGTACTGGAGCTACTTCTAAAACTTCTTTCACATCTTTTGTCGGAGATTCTTTTTCGTAAACTGAAAACGGACCACCACTTAAGATAATCGCATCAGGTTTAAAATTTCTGATCTCTGTGATATCTGTTTTGTAACTTTTAATTTCGCTGTAATACCCGAGCTCACGTAAACGACGGGCGATTAACATTGTCACTTGTGAACCAAAATCTAAAATTAATACTTTTGAATGCTGTAACATAATTTAAAACTATTCCATTCTGTAATTCGGAGCTTCTTTAGTAATACTAACATCATGAACATGAGATTCTCGTAGGCCTGAGCTTGTGATTTGCACAAACTGCGCTTTAGCTTGAAGCTCTTCGATATTTCTGGCTCCTAGGTAACCCATACCTGATTTTAATCCACCCACAAGTTGATGAATGATACCGCTAGCACTTCCTTTGTAAGGAACTTTTCCTTCGATACCTTCTGGTACTAGTTTATCTTCTTCGGCTGTATCCATTTGACCGTAACGATCTTTAGAACCTTGTGCCATCGCACCTAATGAGCCCATGCCGCGGTAAACTTTGTAAGTACGGCCTTGGTATAACACCGTTTCACCCGGAGATTCTTCAGCACCAGCTAAAAGATTACCGATCATTACTGAGTTTGCACCTAGCGCTAAAGCCTTAGTCACATCACCAGAATATTTAATACCGCCGTCAGCGATAATTGTTTTTCCTAATTTTTTAGCGATCGCAGAACACTTCATCACCGCAGAAATTTGCGGCATACCCACACCTGCCACCACACGTGTTGTACAGATTGAGCCTGGGCCCACACCGACTTTTACAATGTCAGCACCGTGTTCGATTAAGGCTTTTGTCGCTTCTTCTGTGACCACGTTACCCGCAACAAGAACGACATCTTTGTATTTGCTACGAACGTATTTAACCATTTCAATGACATTTTTAGAATGACCGTGAGCTGTATCTACACAAAGCACATCGACTTTATTGGCAATGAGTGCATCAACACGATCAGTACTCCCCTGCCCTACGCCAACGGCTGCACCCGTCACTAAACGACCGTGAGTATCTTTTGTGGCTTGTGGGAAGGCTTTTGATTTTTCAATATCTTTAATTGTGATTAAACCCTTTAACTGCCCCTCTTTATCAACAACAGGCAGTTTTTCAATACGATGTTTTTGTAAGATCTTTTTCGCTTCTTCTAAAGTTGTACCTACAGGTGCAGTGACTAAATTTTCTTTAGTCATAATATTTTTAATAGGTTGATTTACATTTGTTTCAAAACGTAAATCACGGTTTGTAAGAATACCCACTAATTTACCTTGAGATGTGATTGGCACTCCAGAGATTGAATACTTCGCCATTATCTGAAGTGCTTCATTCACGTAGTGATCCGGAGAAAGTGTGATGGGATCTTGAATCATTCCTGATTCGTATTTTTTAACTTTTTCAACTTGAAAAGCTTGATCTTCGATAGACATGTTTTTGTGGATGATACCAAGACCGCCGTTTTGCGCCATAATGCGGGCGATGCGATGTTCAGTCACTGTGTCCATCGCGGCTGAAATCACCGGTGCATTTAGATAAATATCTTTGGCAAAAAATGATTTTGGAATAACTTCTGTAGGTACAACTTCAGAGTATTGTGGCACCAGTAAAATATCATCAAACGTTAATGCCATCGTTAAATCTTTATTCGACATCGTAAATCTCCCTCTGTTGTCATGAATAAACACGTCTCAAAAATTGTAATCTTTTTGACCAAAGACATCATGGTATTTATCCCTAAGCCTAGACTATGGAACTGAGGGCTAACACCATGAAATCTTATTTTAGCTGTAAGCTTTAAGTAGGCCATTTTTTTCCATATTTCAAATTGATTGTTTATATGTTTATGATACATATTGTGTATGCAAGATCTTGATCTAAATTACCTCAAATACTTCTATTATGTTACGCACGAAAACGGCTTCACCAAAGCCGCAGACGTTTTACACGTACAACAGCCAGTGATAAGCCGCGCCGTAAAACTTTTAGAAGAGCAATTAGGTTTTAAACTTTTAGAAAGGCAGAAAAAACAAATCATCCTGACCGCCCAAGGGCGCCAAGTTTATCACATAGCGCAAAAAATTTTTCAGCACACAGATCAAATCACCGCTTACGCTAAAGATCATCAAGAGCAAACATCAGGTGATTTATGCTTTGCCACATCGGATTCGCTTTCTCCTGATATTTTAGGACCACTACTCGCGCAGATCAAAAAACAATACCCACAAATCCGCCCGATTCATCACGCTGGCCCTGCGCATTTTCTACTAGATCAAATCACTGAGGGTAAAATTGAATTTGGGTTATTTTTTAATGTTCCCGAATTAACACCGGATCTTGAAAAAACAAAGCTTGCACAGATTCCTTTTGTCTTTGTGGTCTCAAAAGAGCACTCAAAAAACAAAAGTGTTCTAGAATCTTTTATCGCTTCACGCGAACAAGGAAGGATTGAAACTTTCAAACTTCCGCTTTTTGACAAATACAAACAACTTCACAAAAATGCCCAGATCACGGCGATCTCAAGTAGCTCTATTGCCAGAAAAGATATGGTGTTAAACGGTTTGGGAGTGACAGTGCTTCCGCATTTTTTAATTCCATCTGAACTTAAAAACGGACTCTTAAAATCAATCGGTGAAGGTGAACATTTCTTATCTTTACATTTAGTTGAAAGAAAAAGCTCTTACCGATCAAAACTAAAACAATTTGTCTTAACTGAAATTAAAAAGATTGTAGAAAAATAATCACTTAAGGTACGAAATTATTCGTACCAAGTTTTATAAAGAAGATAGTTATCAGCAGACTGATCGAGAAACTTAATTTCTTCTTCAGTCAATTTACGTTTAAATACTGCAGGACGACCCATAATTAACGAGTACGGTTCAAACTTCTTACCTTCAGTCACTAAACTTCCTGCGCCAACCACTGAGTGTTCACCGATTTCAGCACCGTCCATCACGATAGAACCCATGCCGATTAAACATTTACGACCGATTGTGCAGCCATGAAGAATCACGCTGTGGCCGATTGTTACACGGTCAGCGATTTTACAAGAGTACTTACCATAAGTGCCATGAAGAACAGAGCCATCTTGAATATTAGTTTCAGTACCGATTGAAATCGGCATTACGTCACCGCGGATTGTAACATTATACCAAATAGAGGCATGATTACCCACAACCACATCACCGACAATACGAGCATTATCAGCGACAAATACATTTTCACCAAGAATAGGTTTTTTACCACGAGCTTCGATAATCATTAGTGAAGTAACTCCTTCTTAACGGCTACGTTACGCTGCTGCATAACAACGTGAGCTGTTTCATCCATAGATGTTGTCGACATCACTTTTGATTTTTGGATAAAGCTTTTTGTCGCAAAGAACGGAACTTTTAAATGAAGACATAAGCTCATCGCTTCATCAGCGCGAACTTTAATGCTTTGGTATTTCGGATGCCCCGTCATAAAAATACGAACGTATTGGTGGTTGCCGGTAATTTCGATAAACACACAGCGCTCAATACGGATATCTAAACTTGATAAGAGCTTATCTAAAAATGCATGCGGCGTAGATGTAACTTGCGTAGGGCTTGATTGAGATAAAGCCACGCCCGCTTCGATTTGCGTAACAGCTACAGGAAGCGTGTGCTCACCTAAAGCGTCTTTTAAAATTAAAAACGGACGAGAGTTATCGTTATTTAAACTTAACCCATAAGGCTTAAGCTCAACTAAATCATCATCGTCGAAATTAAATTTCTCGTCTTGTTGAGCGTTAAATAAAAAGTCGGCCTTAAGCTGATGATCAACAACCATTACTGAACCAATTCTCCGCGTAACACGTTAGGTGTTGCCGTCATAATACGAACAGGAACAGTTTTGCCGATAAGGTCGTTAGAACCTAAGAAGTAAACTGACTTATTCTGCGTGCTACGACCAAAAGCTTTACCTTGCTCATTAACTGACTCAACAAGCACGTTTAAAGTTTGATCTTTGTATTTAGCCACTAATTCAAAAGCCAATTTATCATGAACATCAAATAAGTAATTTAAACGACGGTTTTTGACTTCTTCAGCTACTTGGTCTTCAAACTTAGCGGCTTTTGTAAATGGACGAGGTGAATACATGAAAGCAAAAATAGTTTCATAGCCCACTTCTTCAACCATAGAAACTGTGTCGTTAAAATCTTCTTCAGTTTCACCAGGAAAGCCCACGATGATGTCAGTTGATAACACTAAGTTCGGGATGATTTTTTTCATCTGGTTGATTTTAGCGATGTACTCTTCACGTGTATAATTACGGTTCATACGCTCTAAAATTTTAGTACTTCCCGCTTGAAACGGAAGATGAACGTATTCACAGATCTTATCTTGGTGATCTGCCATAACGTGCATTAGTTTTTCATTAAAATCTTTAGGGTGTGATGTCGTGTAACGGATACGTTCGATATCTGTTTCTAAAGCGACCTTTTTTAGCAAGTCAGCAAAGTCATGACCATCTTCAGATTTGTATGAATTTACGTTCTGACCAAGAAGAGTCACTTCTTTTACACCACGTTGGATTAACGTACGTACGTCTAAAAGAATGTGCGATAATGGACGAGATTTCTCGCGACCACGCGTGTACGGAACGATACAGAATGTACAGAAATTATCGCAGCCTTTTGTGATATTCACGAATGTAGATACACCTGGGTTACGAACTAAAGTTTCAACATGGTAAGGTGCACGGTGTTCAAATTTTGCATTTACAGCTTTAGTGCCTGTTTCAAAAACTTGTGACACTAAGTTTGGAAGATTGTCGATATTGTCCGTACCGAATACGAAATCGATGAGCGGTTGATTTTTAATTAAATTTTCTTTTTCTTGTTGGCCTACACAGCCACCAACGCCAATTTTTAAACCTGGGTTTTTCTCTTTTAATTTTTTAAAAGTTCCCACTTCTGAATAAACTTTATGAACTGGCTTTTCACGAACAGAGCACGCGTTGATAATAATTAACGAAGCTTCTTCAGGGGTTTGCACCGGAGAAAAGTTAGCCATCTCTAATAACGAGTGCATACGCTCAGTATCGTTGACGTTCATTTGGCAGCCGTAAGTAGAAATATAAACGCCACGGCCTAAACCTACATCGTTGTTTAAGTAGTTCTTTGGAATATTTAGAGAATTTTCTTCTGTCGTGACATTGACATCCGTCATTGCGAGCTCATCCTTTTTAGGTTGTGAAACGTAAGACCAAGAGATATAAAAAACCCCTCTGTCACAGTCAACTTATGTTCAATGACCGTGAATAAAAGAGCTTATTTACAAGAATAGGATTAGTGAATGAACCCACGTTATAAAGTCAGCCAAAAATGGACCGCTTTCCCACCAGAGTTTAGCGAACAGATTAGATCAGTTTTTGTGCAAAATTTCGAAAAACAGCTGGGAAAAACCATGAGCTTGTCGGTAGATGGCCGTATTTACCAGAAGGAAATAACGCTACGCATTGGATTGCACTCAAAAGGCGAACTTAAGCACTTTAACTTCGAAGCCTCGGTAGATCTTCCACCTAATCCGGCTAACGATGAAAATAAGATTTTTGAAACAATTTCTGTGGCCGTTGATGCTTTAGCATCGCTTGTGGCTGAATACTTTGAAAATGATCAAGACATTGAACTTCCGTACACATGGACTGAATCAACATTTGAAGGCAAAAAAGTTTGGGTTCAACATTCAACAGAAAACCCAGACCTTGAAGCTGAGGCCAACAAGCTCTTAGGTCTAGCCGATGACGATGGTGTTTTAAAAAATGCTGACGATGAAAAATCTGAAGACGTATTAGATGCAACTGAAGAAGAATTTGATGAATTTGCAGAGAATCTTTCAAGCGAACCACAAATGTTCAAAAAAAAGAAAAAGGATGATTTACACTAACTAAAAAATCAGTCACGATTAACTCATGGCTGAAGTTAGAGATATTCCTAAAGACACCATTCTATTTTATGAGGGAGAAATCCCCGACAACATGTACGTTGTTAAAAAAGGTGCTTTCGATATTATCAAAAAAATCGACGGCAAAGATGTTAAAGTCAGCGAAGCCAAAGAAGGCCAACTTATTGGCGAAATGGCACTTTTCGATTTAAAACCAAGATCAGCGACTATCAAAGCCAACCAAGATTCAGCAGTGGTTGTTTTACCGTATGTAAATTTATTAGATCAGTTAGAAAAATTACCAGCGTGGGTAAAAATCGTGATGCGCACGTTATCTGATAATTTACGTAAAACGACCGAACAACTAATGAAGAAATAAACCCACTAAACGACACTCTGTATTTCGGTTTACACAATCAAAAGATGTAAACCCAAAACAATATCAAATAAAAAAAGGAAGCCTTGAAGCTTCCTTTTTTATTACATTTTTAGCACCAAGGAGCGCGCTAGCGCTCCCTTTAGAATAGGGTCAACCAGAGGTTGATCAAAACTAGTAGTCTCCGTCTTCGTCCATACTTGGCGCTTCGCCAATACCACGAATTTCGTCTGCGAAGCTTTGTGTTTCTTCATCGTTTCCATCGATTTCGTTAAGCGCTGATTCATCAATTTCAAGTTCTTGAATCGCAGATAAAAATTCTTTTTCAGATTTAAGATCTTTTTTGATCATTTCTAAGAATTTATCTGGGTAACGTGAAGTTAAATCTTCTACATACTTTTCTAGTTTACCATCTAGTAAGATAGATTTTCTGATTTGGATTTTCTTCCAAAGTAATAAGTAATGGTAACGGCAGTAACCTTCAACGCTGGCTACTTGGTCACAGTCACGTACACGGCATAAACGACGACCTTCAGAGTCAGTTAGATAAATCTCTTCATCCTTTTGCTCTTCTTCTTCGTCGTCAGTTAAGTCTAAATTTTCCTCTTCGTCTTGTTCTTCAACGTCTTTCAAATCATCTTCATAATCAGAGATTTCAGAATCACCGAAATTGTCATCAAACGAGAAATCGTCATCATCATCAGTTGTCTTTTTCTCAGTTTTTTTCGATTTAGTTTTAAGCTTAGCGTCAGCCTTAGGAGCTTTAACGCTCTCAGCTATTTCTTTGGCTCGGGCTTTAGTTTCAACCTTTTTTGGAGCTTCAGCCTTCTTAATAACAGGTTTAGCCTCTTTTTTAAGAACAACTTTTGCTTTAGGTGCGGGCTTAGCTGCAGGTTTAACTGCTACTTTTGCCTGAACTTTAGCTTTTACTACAGTTTTAGCTGCAGGTTTTGCCTTAGCAACGGGCTTAACCGCTACTTTTGCTTTAATTTTAGACGCAATCTTCTTAACTATTGATTTAGCCACGAACACTCCTGATGAGATATACAAAATAGCGTTGCGACATATACTAAAAACTGTCAACGGGTTTTATTTTAATTTTTTTTCAGTGTCGTGTTAGAATATAGTGCTTTTACTTGAATTCAAAATTTAACAAAGGAATGTCGGGCTAAGCCCGCGAGGAATCAAAATGGAAAAAATCGTAATTGTATCAGCCCAAAGAACTCCCGTTGGAAGTTTCCAAGGTCAATTATCTACATTAGCTGCTCCCCGTTTAGGTGCGATTGCTATTAAATCTGCTTTAGAAAAAGCGAACGTTAAAGCCACTGAGATCGACGAAGTTATCATGGGTGAAGTTTTAACAGCCGGTGTTGGCCAAGCTCCTGCACGTCAAGCCGCGATCTACGCAGGTATTACTAATTCAGCTGTTTGTATGACAATCAACAAAGTTTGTGGATCTGGTTTAAAAGCCGTTATGCTTGCTGCTGATTCTTTACGTTTAGGTCACACAACAGTAGCTGTTGCCGGTGGACAAGAAAATATGTCACTAGCGCCGCACTTATTAGAAAATTCTCGTAACGGTTACCGTATGGGCGCAGTTTCTATGATCGATTCAATGATTAAAGACGGTCTTTGGGATCCCTACAACAATTTCCACATGGGTAACGCCGCTGAAATCTGTTCTCGCGAATTTTCTTTCTCTCGCGAAGCTCAAGATGCTTTTGCTATTGATTCTTACAAAAAAGCTCAAGCAGCAACGGCTGCAGGCCATTTCAAAAACGAAATCGCTGATGTAGTTATCGAAGGTAAAAAAGGTAACGTGACTGTTTCTATCGACGAAGAGCCAACGAAAGCTATGTTTGATAAAATGCCAGGTTTAAAACCAGCCTTTGAAAAAGATGGAACTATCACTGCAGCTAATGCTTCAAAAATCAATGACGGTGCTGCCGCTGTTGTTTTAATGACTGAGTCAGAAGCTAAGCGCCGTGGTTTAAAACCACTTGCCGCTATCGTTTCTCAAGCGACATTTGCTCAAGATCCTAAATACTTTACAACAGCTCCTGTTGGCGCGATTAAGAAATCGTTACAACTGGCTTCATTAAACGTAAACGATATCGATCTTTTCGAAATCAACGAAGCATTTGCCAACGTAACAATGGCTGCACAAAAATCTTTAGAAATTCCAATGGAGAAAATCAACGTGCACGGTGGTGCGATTGCTATTGGTCACCCGATCGGCGGATCTGGCGCTCGTATTTTCACTACACTTGTTCACGGTCTACACACACGCAATGCTAAACGCGGTTTAGCGACTTTATGTATCGGCGGCGGTGAAGCTGTTTCTGTCATCGTGGAGAAAATCTAAGATGTCTTCTAAAGTTTACGCTAACGCTAAAGAAGCTTTAAAAGGAGTTGCTGACAACATGACAATGTTAGTTGGTGGCTTCGGGCTTTGTGGTATTCCAGAAAACTGTATCGAAGCTTTACGCGATTCAGGCGTTAAAGGTTTAACTTGCGTAAGTAACAACGCAGGTGTTGATGATTTCGGTTTAGGTCTATTATTACAAACTCGCCAAATTAAAAAGATGATGTCTTCCTACGTAGGTGAAAACGCTACGTTTGAAAAACAATTCATGTCTGGCGAATTAGAATTAGAATTTTGCCCTCAAGGTACTTTAGCTGAGCGTTTACGCGCTGGTGGTGCAGGTATTCCTGCGTTCTACACGCCGACGGGTGTAGGCACTAAAATCGCTGAAGGCAAAGAAGTTCGTCAATTTGAAGGCCGTGATTTCGTTTTAGAAAAAGGTATCGTTGGTGATTTCGCATTTGTTAAAGCTTGGAAGGGCGACAAATTCGGAAACTTAGTTTTCAGAAAAACAGCTCGTAACTTTAACCCGATGATTGCAACTGCCGGAAAAATCACAGTAGCTGAAGTTGAAGAATTAGTTGAAGTGGGCGAACTCGATCCAGATCAAATCCACACACCTGGCGTTTACGTGCAAAGAATTTTCAAAAGCACTAACTTACAAAAACGCATCGAACAACGTACTGTAAGAAAAGGATAAGACGATGCCATTAAATAAAGAACAAATTGCACAACGTATTTCTCAAGAAGTTCAAGATGGCTACACTGTTAATCTTGGTATCGGTATTCCAACACTAGTTGTGAATTACATTCCTGCATCTAAAACTGTTATGTTTCAGAGCGAAAACGGTCTTTTAGGCATGGGCCCATTTCCAATGGAAGGCACTGAAGATGCTGACCTTATCAACGCCGGAAAACAAACTGTAACTGCACTTAAAGGTGCTAGTTTCTTTTCATCGGCAGATTCATTTGCAATGATTCGCGGTGGTCACATTGACTTAACGGTATTAGGCGCTATGGAAGTCGATGAACAAGGATCGATCGCTAACTGGATGGTTCCTGGCAAAATGGTTAAAGGTATGGGCGGCGCTATGGATTTAGTAGCCGGTGCTAAAAACGTGATTGTGGCTATGCAACACGTAGATAAAGAAGGTAATTCAAAACTTCGCACAAAATGTACTCTGCCGTTAACAGGTGTAAAGTGTATCAAAAAAATCGTTTCTGATTACGGCGTGATCGACGTAACGGATAATGGTTTTGTCTTACGTGAATATGCTCCAGACTTAACAGCTGAAGCTGTCGTTAAAGCGACTGAAGGTAAAATGACAATCGCTCCTGACTGCAAACCTATGAAGTTCTAACATGGGAGAGATTTCTATCTCTTCTATGTTTGCCTCCTTTGTATTTAGTGTGATCGGCTTTTGGCTTTTTAAACAAGGTCGAAGCCGCGCAGAGGTGCGTTTAATGCTCATCGGGCTTGCAATGATGGGTTACACTTATGTAACTTCATCGCCTGCTGCTGATTGGGGTATTGGCGTTGCTCTGTGTGGATTAGCCTATATGTTCTGGGCGTAATCTAGAACTAAAACTCGAGAAGAAATTTCACGAAACTCGGCGCCAATGAACAATTCTTGCGCTTTTTTGCTAGTGCCACTCTGACATTCTAAACTTGGCCCTACGCTTGCTTTAGTCGTATCCGAACCACTAACGGAGACTAAAGAAAATGAAAACAGTTCTTATCGGATTATTACTATTAACTACTAAAGCTTTTGCTCAGCTGCCACCTTCAGCTGCTGTCACTGGCGTACGCATCGACGGCTCAGGTTGCGATGCAGGTTCTGCAAATGCCATCATCACTTCAGACTTAAACTACTTAAGCGTATTATATGATCGTTTTTCTGTAGAATTAGGCAAAGGCACAGCAAACCCTGGTGATTCAAACGATGAAAAAAACTGTTCTATCATCGTAGATATTAACGTTCCACATGGTTGGGCTTTTGATTTTGATCAAGTTGATTACCGTGGTTTCGTTGAAGTTACTAATGCAGGCGCTGTAGGTTACCAATTTATCAAAGCTGAAATCGAAGGCGGAAAAGCTTTTGGTTTTGAACAAAAATTATTTAAAGGACCTATCAATCAGAACTACGTAGTTTCTGTAAAAAACCAAGCTCCTGGTATTTTAGGAAGCTTTGGCAATATCGGTAAAATCGGTGGCGCTGTAGCTTGTTTAGCTGGTGGTCAAAATATTCGTGTAAAAATCAAATCACAAATCGGCGTTAAACAATTAATCAAATTCTTAAAACCAAGAGCACGCCTAGTGATCGACTCAACAGACGCGGCCTTTGGTCAAAGATTAAAATTTAAATGGAGACGTTGCGGCTAAATCTCTTTAACTGAAGCAAATCTTAAAGGCAGCTGTGAATCAGCTGCCTTTTTAAATTCTTCGCCACCTAGAGTGTGCACGTGTAACGAATTTGTTTTACCTTTTTCAGCGATCGGCTGACCTAAAGTGAAAATAATCTTATCACCCGTCTTACCTAAACCATTTTCAATCAATAGTTGCTCTACTTGAGAAATAATATCTCTTAAAGAACCGTAAGGCTGTAGAGTTAATGTTTGTAAACCCCAAAGAATTTCTAAACGGTTTAACACTTCAACATCTGTCGTGATCGCAATGATTTGCGCTTTCGGGCGGAACGTTGAAATAATTTGCGCTGTTTTTCCTGAAGTTGTTAAGCACACGATTGCTGAAGCATTTAACTTTAAAGCTGAAAGCACCGAACTTGCCGCAATGGCCGCTGGTGTTGATAACAATTCGTTCTCTAAAGAAAGTTTGTAATAGTTCTCTTCAGACTTTTCCACTTCAAGAATAATTTCGTGCATCGTACGAATCGCTTTAAATGGGTATTTACCACTCGCCGATTCAGCTGAAAGCATTAAAGCATCGGTTCCATCTAACACGGCATTAGCAACGTCTGTGATTTCAGCACGTGTCGGGCGCGGATTTTCAACCATTGAATCAAGCATTTGAGTCGCTGTGATTACGGGTTTTCCTAATTTATTACATAAAGAAATAATTCTTTTTTGCGAACTTGGTAAACGGCTTTGACCAACTTCTACAGCTAAGTCACCACGGGCTACCATCACAACGTCAGATAAACGCACGATTTCTTCTAGGTTTTCTAGCGCTTCTAACATTTCAATTTTAGCGACAATACGAGCCGGAGATTTATGTGAATCAATAATTTCACGCAATTGGCGAATATCTTTACCAAAACGCACGAAACTTAAAGCGATATAATCAACACCGTTTTTTAAACCGAAATCTAAATCTTTAAGATCTTTTTCAGTCATAGCTTCAACTGGAAGCATAACACCTGGAAGATTCATTCCTTTACGGTTTTTTAAAATTCCGCCGTAGATAACCTTAGCTTCTAAAGCTTTTTCACCGACTTTTAAAACTTCAAGTTCGATAAGACCGTCATCAATTAAAATTTTATTGCCGGGCTTAGCCGCTTTGCAAAGTTCTTTAAAATCACTTGGAATTAAACCTTCTTTACCTAACACGTCTTCAATCGTCACTGTGACAACTTGGTTTGGACTCAAGTTGATCGAGCCTTTTTCAAAAAGACCCACGCGAACTTTTGGCCCTTGAAGATCTTGTAAGATTGTAACTGGGGCATTGAGCTCTTTTGATTTTTCGCGAACAGCATGAATCACTTTTAAATGATCTTCATGCGTACCGTGACTGAAATTAAGTCTTGCGACATTCATTCCGGCGCGAATGGCTTTTGCGATATTTTCTGGGTCTTGAGTGGCTGGTCCGATTGTGGCTACGATTTTTGCTCTACGATGTGCTAACATTGAACCAGAATAGCGAGTTATTGAACGAAAGTCCTTTTAAAAAAAGTTTCTTTGTTTTTACGCTGCTCTTCACGAATGCGTTTCATACGCTCGGCTTCTTGTTTTTTTTCTTCTTCAACTGAAGCAATTCGGCGAGTCAGAATCTTCTTATGAAGAACCACATCTTGCTTGAAGCTTTTGTTGTAAATAGGCGAAATGTTTTTATATTCAGCTTTTAACGATTCGATATTATTGTAAAAGCCTGCAAGCTTTTTAATAAATGGCTCACGATCTAAAAGATATCTTTCAGGCTCACCATCTGTGAATTTATAGGCATAAAAATCCTTACCATCAATCACTTCAACCTGGTCTTTGGTAATATCTGCGTACGACGGAAACTTCGTCAGCGACACCCCTTTTACGCTGATGGGTGATTTAGAAGCCGTGATAATAAAACCGCCGACAACCGGCTCTAGATTAAGCTTTGTGAAATCTAAAACCTTCACTACGGAATTTTTTAAAAACACAAATTCAGTTTTACCGATAGCTGATTTATGGCGTGCGATTGATTTAAACGTGCATGGTAAAGTTTGTTTAGCTAGGCAATCTGAGGGCTGACTTACGATTTGACCGCTCTTAACGCTTGCGGCTTTATGATCGTCGTGACTTTTTTCGTGCGATTCACCATGATGACCACCGGCATAGGCCGTTAACGACAATAACACCACTAAAGAAAGTGCGATTTTTTTCATATTATTCTACCTTTAAGCCGCCAAAATCAGACTTGATAATGCCATTGATTTTGTACGCATCTTCTTTGCGATTAAGCGCTGAATAAGATTTTGATAACCACTGAAGGCCACGGCCCGTCCAATAAGACTGTGGATACTGAAGAACCATATTATCTAAAGTATCAATGCAAGGTTCGCTGATTTTAAAATTACCACATTGAAGAGCGATCGATTCATAATCTGCACGCGCTAAATGATCATCATTAGCCGTTGTCTTTTTGATTTTCTCGACCATTTCTAAGGCTTCTGCGTATTTCTTTTTTTGTTTTAATTCACTGATACGTAAGAAATAAAACTCAGAAAGATCCACATCTTTATGCTTCATCTTAGATAACGCTTTTTGAACATCGTTATCAACTGAAGCGATATTTCTACCTACAGAACTTTGCGAACTTTCAAGTTTAACTAATTGAATTTCTAGCTTTTTTTGCTCTAAGGCTTGCGATAGGAACTGAATACGCTTTTTATCGAATTCTGAGCCTTCCATATAAATGTCAAAGCAAATATAAAATGACGACAGGCCAAAAAGTAAGAATAAGCTCAAAAATAGATATTGGTAACTTCTACTCATGTCTCACATTTCGGCAATCCTTAGACTAAAGTTAAGAAAATCCGTAATGTTATGCAGAAAAAGATGACTGAAAACCGCGATCTTATTAGCTTCATGGTTCGTTTTTTATGTTATTGGGGAATAGATGAATAAAGCTGAGTTAGTTACGGCAGTTTCGGATAAAACTAAACTTTCAAAGTCTCAAGTTGAGACAATGATTAATACGACATTAGAAGTTATCCAGAAGACCGTGTCTAAGGGTGAAGAAGTAAAAATCGTTGGCTTTGGTTCATTCCAAATTCAAGCGCGCAAAGCTAAGACCGGCCGCAACCCAAAAACTGGTGAAACACACAAGATTCCTGAATGCTCTATTCCCCGCTTCAAGCCTGGAAAAGAATTCAAACAATTAGTTGATAAAAAGAAAAACTAATTTCTAAAACTTATCGAATTTTGATTTAAATGACGAAGGCCATGAGTCGATGATTTCAACCGCCTCATAGTACGCTTGCGTGAAGTGCTTACCATGTAAGTCTTTAAGCAACAATTGCTTGTGCTGAGGCAATTTTAGAATCTTTTTTTGAAAAGCCGTATAGACTTTTTCGCCCATGATGCCACCCAGAATTTGCGCGGCTGTGGCGTAGCTTTTTTTGTTTCGGCTAGCACTGTTTTTCTTTGTAACAAACGATAGATCTTGAAATGTAGCGAAACGAACTTCGTTTAACTTTTGTTCTAAAGCTAAGACTAAGGCCTCTTTACCTTTATCTGAGAATTGTTCTGATCTTAAAGCTTGGCGAATATCGTCGAAGGTGTCGGTTTTCTTTTTTGGATTTATGATCTTCGTTAAAAAGTATGTCAGCATTTCTACCCATACGTTTTTTAAAAAATCTTTTTTGCCATCCACCAACGATTTTTTATAAACGCCCAATTTATACAATACAAAAAGAGCTGCTACTTTTGAAATTTGATTTAATGAAGCGCGTGCGACAAAGCCCATTTGCTGCTCTGGGCAGTAGAAGGATTGGCCCGACAGAAGCATTTCTTTGTAGTACACACGTTCAATTGCTGGAAGCTTTTGAATTTTACTAAACAAAACTTCGTCGTTTACTGAGTATACCTCTAAATCATCAACTTTAATAGTGATGTTTAAGATGTTATTTAAAACTTGTACAGCTTGCGAAACGTGATCAGTTAAATCGTAGTCCTCAACTTTTACTTTTTTATCATGACCTGTTTCTAGATATAACAAGTAATCCTGCCATTTTACCCAAGGCACTACTGACATCAAGGCCCAACGATTCGTTGATAATTTAATAAAATCAATTGTTGAAGGATCTTTACCTTTTTTTAGAACTTTGAAATATAAATTTTCTGGGCTTTGTAGCAACACCACATCTGAAATTTTGCGGTTGAGCTTTTTAACTTCGGCTGGAAGATGTTTAGTAGCTAGATGAAAATCTCCGTACTGCACTAACATTTTACGATCAGCATTAGCTTTCAAAGCCTCAGAAATTGTAAGAGCTGTGGCTTTATCCTGATCGGCGAATTTTTTATTGCCACCGGCATTTAACGCGATAATAGGAACTTTATTTTGACTGGCCCACTTCATTAACGGACGCGTGAATTCCCACGGAAAACCCCAAATTTTCTTCCATTCGATTTTTTTTAAAAATTCGCGCTCGCTTAAGTGACCTTGAAGATACGTGTTAATAACTTTTTGATGTTCTGTGAAAAAACATTCTAAGCCTAAGCACACATTTTGAGCGCCAAGCTTACGCGCGATACGAAGAACCGCACGCGTTGATTGAGCTTGCGCGTGAAAATCGCCGATATAAACGATTTGACTTTTATCCATTTGTTTAAATAGTTCTTGTTTACGGCCCACTTCCCAGGGGGAACGGTTCAATTCTTGCTCGTAATTTTGTTGGTATTTTTGGATAGAACGCGTACGAAAGCCTACTAAGTCTTCAACCTTGCTGCGAATTCTCATGTAGTAATCATACTTAACTTTAACCAAAGTCATTGCACTATGTTAATAAATGATTGCTTGATTTCAACCTTTAATCGTCAAAAAATAACATTTAGTTATAATAATTTACTTTAGGAATACAAAATATGAGTAAAAAACTGAACTTTTTGTTATTAAGTTTCTTGGCTTCAATCGGTGTTTTTGGGTACCTGTCTTACCACCACTACATGGTAAAACTGGGCATGAGCGGAAGCTCTCTTTGTCAAATTAACGAAAAATTAAACTGCGATGTCGCAGCCATGAGTTCTTACGCTGAAATTTTCACGATCCCCATCGCAGTTCTTGGCCTAAGCTATTCAATTATTATGTTGGGCATTTTTCTTTTTGCCAAATTAGGTTGGTTTGAAGAAAGCGATGGCTATAAAACTATCGTTAAAGGCTTAACGGCTGTTTCGGCAGTTTTTTCGCTTGTACTTTTCTTCGTTTCTACAACGCAGCTAAAAACATTCTGCCCGTTCTGTATCGCTGGATATGTTCTATCATTTATCATTGTGTTTTTAACTTGGTCGCTATACTCAGACAGCAAGTTTAATTTCGCAGCTATTGCTGGCGAGAAAAATATTCTTGGAACTTTAGTAGCTGTGCCTGTTTTGGCTTGGTTTATTTCTGGTTCTGTTCGCGATAACTTTGGCTTATCGCAAATGGAAAAAATCGTTCCTGAAAAAGTTTATCACTGGCAACAATCACCAGTGGTTAATTTTGATAACGGTTTAGGCCTTGTTAAAGGCAGCAGCGAAGCTTCAGCTCCAGTTTTAACTGAATTTGCTGACTTTAAATGCCCGCACTGCAAAGTAGCCGCTGGAACAATCAAAAACTTCTTAGCTAGTAACAAAAACGTAAAAATGGTTTTCAAACCTTACCCACTTGATGGCGCGTGTAACCCACACATCCCTTCTAAAGGCGATGGTTCACGTTGTGAATTAGCTGGCTGGGCTTTATGTGGCGAAAAGCTATTCCAAAAAGGTTGGGATATTCACTACTGGATTTTTGATCATCAAGAAGCCATGATGCATGATTCAAATCTATCGTCTTATTTAGAACAAATGAGTAAAGAACTTGGCATAGACGGTGCGCAATTAAAAACTTGCGCAACTTCAGCTGAAACTTACGATATCATCAAAAAATCAACTGACGAAGGCGAAATGGCAAAAATCACTGGCACACCTTCGATCTTTGTAAATGGCAAAAAACTTGATTACGGCCAATACATCGACGTCCTACGTGGCGCGATCAACAGCCTTAAGTAATTATTGAATATTTAAAAGTTGAAAAACGTACTCAAGGGCTTTGTTAAGATAATCGTCAAACACGACGAAGAATGTCTGACCAAGTCCTTGAACAATCTCGATCACAACCGCAGAAATCACAACCACAACAATTGAAAACCATAGCGATTTCACAAGCACTGTTGTGGATTTAATATCTGAAAGACGCAATTCTTCCTGACAAGTTTCTACTTTCCTCATGACCGATTTTAACTCTTGAAAATGGTCACGGTATCTTTCGCGCAATTCATTTTGTTTTGATTTTGTAAGTAAACTCATTCCCGGAAAATTTCTTTTCGTACGAATGGCAAAAATCAAATCGATCGCGTGATTAATATAACGATCAACTCTGTCTTTAAAATTCGGATAGTCAGAATCACGATCTAAGAAATCTTTTAAGTAAGTGATAGCACGGTCATACTCTTCATTCGCCACAAACGTTAAAACGTTATAGCGAACGGTATCCGGCGCCCCTAGATCACTGATATCCAGGTCGCTCGCTCCTCGTCGGTCTTTATATGACAATGCACCCATAGCTGATTTATCGGCATTTGAGCAAAAAAACTGCAGTCAAATCACCCGATTTAGGTCCAGTTTTATGGTTTTAAGGCTTGCCCCTATTTCAGGTCTAGTCTGGTTATGCGACAATTATAGTGAAAACTTCAGGAGGAAGTTATGGATTTTGAGCTTAAGCATTTGGAAATGGTTCAAGGTGATACCTCAGCCGGCCGCACGACTCAAGCCACTCGATCACAGGATGTGACACCGAGATCTCTTGGTCAATCTCAGGTTTTAGAAGACCTGACTCAGCAAATTGAAGAACTTCAAAGTAAAATCAAAGTAAGTTACCGCAAATTATTACTTTATGAGACTGAGAATCAAAAATTAATTCAGGAAAAAAACGCGTTCTTTTTTGAAAATAAAATGTACGCGGAACACAATTCAATTCTTGTAGAAAAAAACAAAGAATTACAAGAAGACCACGACAGCATGTCTGCAAAGATCGACAAGCAAGCGCTTAAAATCGAAATCGCAGAAAAGCTTATTGAAACGCAAAAAACGGATTTAAGTCGTCTTTCAAAGTTTCATGAAAAAGTTAAAAATATTATTAAGCCATTTGTTGAAAATTTAAAAGAGCAAATCGCTACTCTAACTGCTGAAAACGAGCAAAAAACAAAGCTTATTACTCAAGCTGAAAATTACCAGACGCAGTTAGAAACTAACATCAGAACTTTAGAAGCAACGATTGAAACAAACTCTCAGCGCTACGCGAATGAGAAAAAATCGTTAATCCAAAGCTACGAAGAGCAAATTCACTTCTTATCTAAAGAAATCGTTGAACAGCAACAAAGAACTCTTGATGCCAACAACGAAAATCTTCGCCTGAAAAAGCAAGTTGAAACGAAGCACTTCGTTGAAAATGAACTGGTTAAGTACAAACGCGTACAAGATGAACATATCCAAACTATGAATGCATTACGTTTGAAAGAAAACGATTTACAACGTCAATTGACTGAAAGCCAATTGTCAGAATCGAACCATAAAAATCAAATGAATGTGACGAAGGCTGAGATGGAGCGACAAACTGAACTGCTTGACGCTACAAGAAAACAATTAAGTCATAAAATCACAGAAGTAGAAGATTTAACTTTAAGACTCAAAATGCTTGAAAAGTTAAATTCTAATCTTTCTTTAAATCTAAAAGATCATCAGATCTAATAGCATCCGATAAAGTCAAATAGGTCTTCATATTGATCCCTTTAAGCTCTAACAGGCGATAGAAATCATGCTGAAGGCCAACGACTTTTGCCTCAGGAATAACATTAATAGACTCAAAAAATGTGGTAATATTGGCTGACGCTGTGAATGATAAGCCTTCAAGGCAGAAAACGACCTTACGACCCTTTAATTTTCTCTCGCACACGTCTCTAAATGGTTTATTTTGATCTGGTTCGATACGGCCTTTAATTTCAACAACTGTAACTTGGCCAACTTCATAGAACTTTGCTTGCATATTCACCCGCCTACAAGACTTATCGAAATTACGCAAAAATAGTGAATAGACCTCAGTCTTGAAGTGACAAATTATTTTTCTCTTTTTAGACTTTTATTCAGTGATTTACACCTGGATTAGACTACTTTTATTAACGATCTTATTTTGTGCCA
Source organism: Pseudobdellovibrio sp. HCB154 (assembly GCF_046267985.1). Lineage (GTDB taxonomy): Bacteria > Bdellovibrionota > Bdellovibrionia > Bdellovibrionales > Bdellovibrionaceae > Pseudobdellovibrio. Next base: position 1,838,738 of record NZ_CP176530.1, read on the forward strand.
ACAACGCGCTTGCTCAAACAGGACCGACGTCGCAAACGGCAACAGCTGCGCCATCTCCTTCAGAAAAACTTTCTTCAGGGGCTTTAACCACATCTAAAATTTCTGGCTTTACGATTACCGCAGAAAATTTGTACCGCGACTTAGAAAAAGGCTTAGTTCAAATTTCTGGAAACGTACAGATCATTTATCAAAACCAACATTTCAGTGCTGACTTTGTTGAATTAAATTTAAAGAAAAAGCATGCGTACTTTCGTGGTCACGTGAGCATTCAAACAATTGAATACAACATCGGCGGTGATGAGATCGCGCTTGATTACTATTCTAGCCAGGCTTTAATCACCAATGGTTATGTGCAATCAAACAATATTACTTTCAAAGGAAAGCTCATCGAGCAACGCGGACCGAATACGTTTTTCGTAGCTGATGCAGATTATACGACTTGTACGAACTGTCCCTCGACTTGGAGTTTTGAAGGCAGTCAAATTCGCGCTGAACTTGGTGGTTATGCGTTTTTAAAAAATACATTCCTAAAAGTAAGTAATGTTCCTATTTTTTGGTTACCTTACTTAGTACTGCCACTTAAAAACGAACGTCAATCAGGTTTTTTAACTCCAGAGTTTGGTTATATCCGCAACCGTGGTCTTTTCTTTTCTGAAAGTTTTTTCTGGGCCATGTCGCGCTCACAAGATTTAACATTCACTTTGAAAAACTACGAATTAGGTGGCTTAAAAGAACTGATCGAATATCGTTATGCCATTAGCGACTTCAGTGGCGGACAAATTAACTTGGCCCACTTTAACGATTCGGTGATTCCAAAAGATCTTGTTGATAGCGGCCTAATGGCCGAAGGCGACACTTTTAAACGCTGGGCTGTTCAAGGTTATGCTCAACAAGAAATTAATGATGTAGCCCACGCGCGTGTTAAATTAAACCAGATCAGTGATCTACAATACCCTAAAGATTTTTACGAAGAATTTAAAACTTATGCTGAAGGCGGCTTAGAAAATCGTCTTAATATTTCGGCGCGCTCTAATCACTCATTAACACAATTTGATTCTATCTATTATAAGCACCTTTTAGAAAGCAATCCGCTTCAGTCAAACACATCGGCAGTTCACATTTTACCAGAACTAAAGCTGGATTTTACGACAACACAAATCGCTGATAGCCCTTTCTATTTTAAATTCAACGCCCAGTACGATGCTTTTTATAGAAAAAGAAAATGGGATGATATCAGTGTATCTAGCGATCAAAAATATGTAAGTAACGTTGCTAATGACCCAGCTTGTGATCACAACAACGTCGCTGGTTGTTCTCCTGTTTACGATGGTACTTTTAACCAAGGCACAGACTTCTTACGTACCGGCCAGCGCGTATTTTACAAAGCTTCTTTTTTAACTCAAACATTTACGCCGGTTGATTTTTTAAATGTTTCGCCAGAACTATCTTATAACGAAGCCCACTACTTCTTTCCTGAAGGCGCAGATCGTTACAACGTTCGCCAATACACGCAGCTTGATATTAACTCACGAAGCCGTTTATACCGTATCTATGAATCTGAAAACCCTGATCTTAAATACAAACATGAATTAATTCCTGAACTTTCATATACGTATATTCCGTTTGTTGAACAAAAAGCACATCCATTTTTTGGTAACATTCCGAATGGTGAATATGCCTTTTCGTCGAAAAACAATTTAGCAGATACTGATTTAAATACACCGTATGGCGTGCAATACGATTACTACGATCGTATTTACGACCGTCATTTAATTACGCTGACGTTCTTAAATCGTGTGATCAGAAAGCGCCAATCAGATAAATCTTATAGAAATATTTTAGATTTCCGTTTGGCGCAATCTTACGACTTATACCAAATCAATAATCCGTACAGTCAAACGAACCAGCCGTTATCGGATTTATCAGGCACACTGAATATGTATTTAGGTGAATTTACACTTGAAAATCAGTTTAGTTACTACCCTTATCTATCAGCGACAAATTCAACAACGGCAGTATCTTACTTAAATGATTTACAACAGTACTTTAAAATTGGTTACAACTCTAACCGTGCCGAAGGTCCACGCGTTGATGACGTTATTTTAGCTCTTGGTTTTGTGACTAAGTATATTAACGTCTTATCTGGATTTATCGTTGATACCAGTGAAAATCGTAACAGCGATTCACGTTTAAAAAAATTCTCTCTAATTACACAACTAAAGCCACCGGGTGAATGTTGGGGTATTAATTTTTACCGCGAGCAACAAGTTGGTCTTGAGGCCGAATGGCGCGTGCGCTTTGACTTCTCGTTCGACGGAAAACCACCTAAGATCATTCCGCCGGATGAGTTAAAGATTAAATAATTGATTCCAAAAAATTTACGGCTATTCGCTTTGAATTAAAGTGCAGCCGTAATCTGTTCCGCGATACTTAGCGATCGCTTTTTGTCCGAACAAGCCACCAATGATTTGCGCTGTGACTGTTCCATCTGCGGCATTAATTTTAAGTTCAGGTAAGACCTTTAAAATAGCGTTAAGATCGTCTTTACAAGCTTCCTCACTGCGGCCAATCACGAAACGGCACGAACAATATTCTTTAGCAGAAAAAGCGCGCATTAGGTGCGGAAAACTAGCCACCGGGCCGCTGTTGGCGTCATCTGGTGGTTGTTCAGACCAATTTTTCAGAGTCTGTTTTTTCTCATCAAAAGTTTTTGAATCACCGACTGTTTCGTATTTATAACCCTTAGCTAAGATAAATTTTTTCGTCGCTGCATAAAACGCTAAACGATCCATGTCTTTAGCGTCCATCGAAAGTTTTACCATCACTAAATCTTGCGATGGGCTTGAAGCTACGATTTGCCCTTGAAAGCCGTACATAATCACAGAATCTAGAGGTAAATCATCATACGCCGATGGTTGGTTACGCCCTTCGATCGGAAGGTTGGTAATCGCCTGCGAAGAGTAAGCTTTATTCTCAGGATTTCCTTCTTGAACTTTTTTCTGAACTCCGTCAGCTACGCGGTTCAATAATTCAATATATCTTAAAGGAATAATCTGTTTGCCATTCCAGACACCTTTATTTTTAACGAGCTGACCCATTTTTAAAAAATCAGGCGCTGTCATATAAATATAAGCTGAACCCACAAATGTACCAGCCATATCCTGTTCGAACGTGGCATTGATTCCTAACGGCTTAAATAATTTTTCAAAAGGGTATCTGTCGTAAACTTTTTTATTGTTGATAGCTTTTTCTAACACACCTAACAAAATATTTGTATCACCACTTGAGTAATTGAAGTATTCACCAGGGCCACCTGTTGGAGATAGTGGATTTCTTAACATGTAATCCACGTAACCTTTAGCTTGGCCTTCCAGATAAAGCATATTTGTTAAATCTAAATTTAACGGAAGACCTTCAAACGCTTCTTTATATTTGATTCCTGAAGCCATTCCTAAAACATCAATGATGCGAGCGTTGTTTTGAAAAGTCGGAAGATATTTTTTAACCGGATCATTGATCGAAAGAAGACCTTCACCTTCGGCGACACCAATTAAAATTCCTGACATGGTTTTAGCCGTCGACCATGAAAGATGTTTTGTTTTAGGTGTATATTCACGATCGTAAAATTCGTAAATGACTTTTCCGTCTTTATAAATAATGACGGCGTCGGTGTTGGTTTTTTTAGTATCACGAAGAAAGGCTGTTAATTCTTCTTCCGGAGTTTTGATTGAGCCAGGCCACGCCTGAGCAAGTGATGAAACAAGTAAGGTAAATAACAATAACGACACGGCTTTCAAAAACACGCTTTTCATAGTGAACATTCCCCTTTAGGGAAACCATACCCAATTAGAATCTTTGCACCAGTTATGTTGCGTTTAGTCGTTAGAGATTTTGTGTGTTTCTGTAAACACCCGCTCCGGAACGGGGCGGATTGCCATTAAGCCGCTGTTAGATCGTTTCATCGAGCGAGATAAACTGTAGCTTCCCGTCCCTTAAAACAAAGACGATGTAACTTTCAACCTTCAAGTGGCGCTCACGTCTGCGCATTCCGAGTAGAACATACTTAAGCCTTTGAATCTGCTTCGTGCCTACCCGTTCAAATACACGCCAAGAATCATCTAAGTATTTTACTTCTAACAACACTCGCCGTTTTTCTTTTTCAACGATGAGATCAACTTCAACTCCATCAAACTTCGTGCGTTCAGATGATATACTCCACCCACGTGAAAGAAAAAACTTTCGCACATGATTTTCGGCGAGGATTCCCCGCTCGTGAAATTTACTTATTGTTTTACAGGTGTTCTTTAACGCCGCCGAAGGTTTTTCGGTGATGGACGCAAGGTTTTGCGATTTCGATGGCTTGGCGATGAGTTTCGGTCGCGTAGCCTTTGTGCTTTTCAAATCCATATTGAGGGAAATCCTTTGCAAGCTCTGCCATTAGCTGGTCACGGGCAACTTTTGCCACGATTGAAGCTGCAGAGATGCAACGCATGTGCTGATCCCCTTTAATAATTGGAAGCTGTTTGTACTCTTTTAAATCCGCAATTCGGTCGCGGCCATCGATAAGAAGAGTTCCGCCTTTAACATTGATCTTACCTTCAAGCTTGATCTCTAAACCACGAAGGGCCCGAGTCATCGCTAGAAAAGTAGCTTGGCGAATATTGATTTCATCAATTTCTTCAACTGAAGCCCAACCGATTGACCAGTGATGATACTCACGGATTTCGGCGGCAATAGCTTCACGTTTTTCTTCAGATATTGTTTTTGAATCAACGAAGTGTTTAACAGGAAGTTTGTCATTTAAAATGACAACGCCGGCACACACAGGGCCGGCGAGGCATCCGCGTCCTACTTCATCGATACCGATAAATGGAAGCGGAAGATCTTTTAATTGCTTAACGTTAAACGTATTAAGCTTTTGCTTCATCAGATGAAGTAGATGCTAATTCAGACTCGATACGAGCTGCTTTACCGTCTAAGTCACGTAAGTAGTAAAGTTTAGCGCGACGTACTTTACCGTGAGCAACTAACTCAACTGATTCGATAGCTGGAGAGTTGAATGGGAAAGTTCTTTCAACGCCTACACCTGCAGAAATTTTACGAACTGTAAAAGTTTGGTGAGTGTGACCTTGAATTTTTGTAACAACGCCTTTGTATAACTGAACGCGCTCTTTTTCACCTTCGATAACTTTAACGTAAACGTTAACTGTATCACCAGGTTGGAAAGTTGCGATTTTAGCATTTCTTTTAGCTGATTTTGCTGTAACGCGCTTAACGAAATTAGTCTCAGCGCCTTTTGCTGGAGCTGCTTTTTTTACTTTTTTAGAAGTCGCTTTTTTTGCTGCTGCTTTTGCCATAAATAGTCCTTACTTATTTGGACCTATGGTCCAATTCTTATCGAAAAGAAGATATGTGTTACCATGACCCAAGTAGTCGGTCAAGACAGATACTTACAGCTGCCCTAACACAAAGATGTCTATAATCGTCCTTAGAATCGCCCTTGATCGGGTCCAAAACCGCGTAACAATTTCTCATAAAATCTTGGGTCAAACCAAAACCTGTTCCAAAAACAAGCAGATAGGGGTCGTCATCGTTCTCTAGAACGTTTTTAAAGCGCTCAAAGGTGAACTTTTCCTGCCCTGGAAGGTTACGGGCATGGGTCGACACGATTCGAGCGTTGGGATGACCCCAATCAGCTAAGGCCTCTTCGACGTTACTAGCTGTTCTGACGTCAGTTAGAGCCGTTTTTCTCATAGGGTTCATTCTAGACCCTTCGCCGGTTCTCCAGTGGTCTAAAACTCGGCCAACAAACATTTGTTGCTCTTGCATCGGGTGAACCAGGTAATAGCGTTCAACCCCGTACACACGGCAGCTTCTGGCGATATCGTGAATATCAAAATTTGTAATATTGGTCGCACAAATATCACCTTGGCGATCAACGATCGGATAATGAAGTAAGGCTACAGCTAAAGGCGCTTTACGTTTCATAAACTTTTAACCTCATTCATATGATGGGCGACATCTTCGCGAGTTAAACCTGATGATTCAATTTCTTCATTGGTTAATTCGCTTAAAAATTTAAGATGATTTTTTAACGTTGTACCGACTAATTCTTTTTGAGCTAATAAAAATAAATCACGGCGTTTTTTCCACGTGATTAAAATTCCCATGTGGTGTTTCCAACTCGCGATTTTTTCGTGATGACCAGAAAGTAAAACATCAGGAACTTTTTCGGCCCCCCAAGTGGCAGGCTTGGTAAATTGTGGAGCCTCTAATAAGCCATTGTGAAATGAATCAGCAATGACTGATTGGTTGTGGCCAAGTACGCCTGGAATAAAACGCGATAAGCTTTCAGTGAGTGCAAGAGAAGCTAACTCTCCCCCACTTAGAACGAAATCACCTAATGATAATTCCATATCAATGTGGTGGTTAATGACTCGCTGATCGATTCCACCGTAACGACCACTTAATAAAACCAAGTGATCATACTTTAAAAACTTATGTAACATGGCTTGATCTAACTTTTCACCTTGCGGAGAAAGATAAATTCTTAAAGTAGATTCAGGTTTATATTCTGGAGATTTATATAATTCATTGAAACACGCATCGGCGATATCCGGACGAAGGAGCATACCATCACCACCGCCGTAAGCTGTATCATCGACTGAGTTATATTTATTATCTGAATATTTACGTAAGTTTACGACATTAAATTGTAATAACTTTTTATCTTCAGCTTTTTTTAAAAGCGCATCGCTTAAGTAGTTTTGAATAAGCTCTGGAAAAAGAGTTAAGTACGTAAACTTCATGGGTTTGGCCTAATCGTTAATATCAAGTAAGCCTTCAGGTAAATCCATCTGAAGAATTTTGTTATCGTGATCAATTTCAACAACGAATTGATCGACGAAGGGAATTTCTACCTGTTTTTTTGCAGCTGTTGTGACGATTAATAAATCTTGTGCGACGTTTGAAGAAAAACCAGTGATGGTACCGATTTCACCTAAGGTTTTGTCGATCACTTTGAAGTTTTCAATTTCAGCTAAGAACATTCCTTCTTCTTCGTCTTGTTCAAAGAAGAAATCACTCGGTAAATAAATTTGTTTTCCAATTAAGGCCTCAGACTGATTACGGTCTATTACACCTTTTAATTGAACTTTAAGGCCGTCTTTATGTTCGCCGGCTTTAATCACTTCGTAAGGCGTATCTTCGACGTACAATTCATCGATCAAATCTACATAAGAATAATCTTTAGAAAAGAAAATGATAAAGACATCGCCACGTAAACCGTGAGCGTCTTTGATCTTTCCAATAAGTCGCATGTCTTGATTAGCCATTTATAAGTGTGCTTCTAACATTGTGGTGAGTGAATGAATAGGTTTAGAAAATAAAAAAGGAGTCTTTTGTAAAGACTCCTTTTTTGAAGTTCGATTTTTATCGCTTTTTGCTATTCAACGATATCTAAGTGATAACGTTTATTTAGCTTAGTACCAGCAGCGCGGATGATTGTTCTCATTGCGGCAGCTGTTTTACCTTGTTTGCCGATTACTTTTCCAAGGTCTTCTTTATCAACTTTAAGCGCTAGAAGAGTCGTTTGTTGTCCTGGAATCTCATCAACTTCAACATTCTCTGGCTTATCAACTAATGATTTCGCCATATGCTCAACAAGTTCTTTTAGATTATCCATTGTTCCCCCCGAAACCTAATCCAAGTTTGACAAAATATTCAGCAGACCTCAAGCAATTTTACAGGATTTTTACCGTAAATGCCTCATTAGGAGATCTACTCTATATTATTGTTTCAATTACGCTTCTTTTTTAGCGTTCTTGTTTTTTGTCTTAGATGGAGATTTTTTACGAGCTGGTAAAGTAACGCCACCTAATTTTAATACGTGTCTTACAGTTTCTGAAGGTTGTGCACCTTTAGCTAACCACTCTTGAGCTTTAGTTGTGTTTAAAACAACTTTAGTTTGCTTACCTTTAGGAGTTGGAATGTATGTTCCTAATACTTCGATAAATTTGCCAGTTACATAACGGCGAGAATCAGCAACAGTGATTCTGTATTTAGGATCATGCTTAGCACCAACGCGAGCTAGACGAATAACTACCATTTGAAATACCTCTCAATAATATGCTCAAAAGCTTTCAGCTTTATGAAGAAAAATAAAAGCCTAAGCTTTTTCAAAGACTAACTTTTTATATCTTATATTGCGCAAGATCAATCACTTTCTAGCGCATTTAGGGCGATTTAGAACGGAAAGCCCGAACCTTTGCCCCCGAAGCCACCGAATGGATTACCTTTTCCCTTACCACCAAGGCCCATTTTCATCATACCGCTCATCATTTTCTTAGCTTCTTCGAACTGCTTCACTAGCTTATTTACATCAGAAACCTGTGTGCCTGAACCAGAAGCAATTCTTTGACGCCTTGAGCCATTAAGGACTCTATGGTCATTACGCTCCTGGATGGTCATCGAACTGATGATCGCTTCGATTTTTTTGATTTCGTTATCTGGCGGGGTCATATTCTTCATTTGTTTAGAGATCTCGCCCATACCAGGAAGAAATTTCAACATACTCTCAAATCCGCCCAGTTTTTTAAGCTGATGAATCTGCGCTAAGAAGTCTTCGAGCGTGAATTCGTTGTTCATCATACGCTTTGCAGAACGCTCAGCTTCTTTCGCATCAATCACGTCTTGGGCTTTTTCGACTAACGATAACACGTCACCCATATCTAAGATTCGTCCTGCAAGACGATCTGGATGAAATACTTCTAACGCTGAAACTTTCTCGCCTAAACCTAAAAACTTAATTGGAATACCCGTTACTTCGCGGATTGATAGAGCCGCACCACCTCTGGCATCCCCGTCTACTTTAGTTAAAACTAAGCCCGTAAGATTTAATTTTTGGTGAAATGTTTCAGCCACATTCACTGATTGCTGACCTAACATCGCATCGGCAACTAATAAAATTTCAGTCGGAGTTACTACTTTTCTAAGATCAGCTAACTCATTCATTAGCTCTTCATCGATTTGTAAACGACCCGCTGTATCGACTAATAATACTTCGATCAGTTCGCCCTGAGCCCACTTGATGGCATTCGTTAGAATATCAACGGGCTTATCGCCTACTTTTGAAGGATAGCACGGGAAATTATTTTGTTTTGCCAGAGTTTGTAATTGATCGATGGCCGCTGGACGGTAAACGTCGACAGGAACAAAACCAACCTTTTTTCCTAATTTTTGACGAATGTATAAACCAAGTTTTGCCGTAGATGTTGTTTTACCGGCCCCTTGAAGACCGACCATCATGATCACTGATAATTTTTCACGAACATTAAGATCAACTTTTTCTCCACCTAATGTTTGCACTAATTCATCATGAACTATTTTTGTAAACATCTGGCCAGGGTTTACATTTGTTAAAACTTCTGCTCCCAAAGCTTTGGCTTTTACACGGTCGATAAAGTTTTTTACCACTTTAAAGTGCACGTCAGCTTCAAGTAAGCTTAAGCGAATCTCTTTGATCGCATCTTCGATATTTGATTCAGAGATCTTATTTTGACCTTTTAGCTTTTTAACTGAATTTAAAATTTTATCTGACAAACCTTCAAAAATCATACTACCACCTAGCAAAAGAGCCTTTTACTAAAGAATACATGGCCATAGAGTAAGTTACCGCTAACGCTAAGAAACTGACTGCGATTGTGGTCATTAGTTCCACATCGCTTTGGCCTAACATTGAATATCTAAAACCATTAATTAAATAAAATACCGGATTTAAGTGACAGGCTTTCTGCCAAAATGGATGTAAGCCTTCAATCGACATAAACACCCCGCCTAAATATGTTAGCGGAATTAAGATAAATGTCGAAAATGCACTTAACTGATCGAATGTTCTAGCTAAGAAAGCAACAAAGATTCCGCAGAACGAAAAGATCAAACCGTTTAACACTAAAAATAAAACAAATAAAAATGGATACTGAATCGGAATTAACTCACCCGTCATAAAGTAGTGAAAAGTAAGTCCAACAATACCTGTGATTAACGCTACGCTTGTTCCGCGGATAATTCCGCCGATGCCCATAGCCCAAATGATTTGATTATTGGAAATCGGAGCTACGCGAATATCTTCTAAATCGCCTGAAAATTTTGACGTTACGATTGAAGATGACGAGTTTTGAAACGAGTTATTAATTAAACCCATGATCATTAAACCCGGAATTAAGAACGTAATATACGGAATTCCTGATTTTAGGCTTACTTGTGATCCTAGCGACACTCCGAAAATTAATAAATACAACGATGAACTGATAATCGGGCTCACGATCGTTTGAATGATCACCTTCATAAAGCGTTTAACTTCCCTATGAATCAGAGTCATAAATGGAATCCAAGGATTGATTTTAGCGATTGGTGTTTGCATTATCTGTTCACCACTCTTAAAAAGGCTTCTTCAAGCTTTCCTTCAGTCATTTGAATATCAGCTACATCAGCAATAGAAATCTTATGTTGCGTTAAGATCGTATTTAACGAATCAGCTGCACTTGAGAGAATTTCTTTTGATTCACCATTCGTAAATTTAATGCTTAATTTTTTAGTCGAATATTTTTGAATGACTTCTTTTGGATCACCTAAGAAGTTTAACTCGCCCTTGTTGATGATCGCAATACGGTGGCAAAGCTGTTCAGCTTCTTCTAAATAATGTGTCGTTAGTAAAATCGATATGCCATCGCGCTGTAATTCACGCACGAATTTCCAAAGTGATTCACGAAGTTCTACGTCAACACCAGCTGTTGGCTCATCGAGTAGAAGTAATTTCGGCGAATGCACTAAAGCTTTGGCGATCATCAAACGGCGTTTCATACCACCTGATAATTGTTTAACTTTTTTATGGGCATGCGGTTTTAAACCTAAACGGTCGACTAAAAAATTAATGCGATCGATGTTTTTATTTAAACCGTAATAACCTGATTGGAATTTTAAAATTTCGATAATATCGAAGTAACCTGTGTTAATGACTTCTTGGTGAACGGTACCCACATACTGTTTTACTAATTGTGGATTTTCTTGAACGCCAATGCCAAACACACGCACATCGCCAGAACTAGGTTTTTCTAATGTCGTGATTGTTGAAATTAATGTGGTTTTGCCGGCGCCATTTGGACCAAGTAACCCGAAAATTTCACCAGGACGAATTTCAAAACTAATACCTTTTAAAGCATGAGTCGACTTCGAAGGATCTTTTGGATCTTCGTAAGTCTTTTTTAGGTTTGAAACTTCTAATGCGTTCATGATCATCTTGCTCTCGAGATCGACGTAGCGAAATCTACATCTGGATTTTCTTTTTTAGCCCAGTTTAAATCCCACTCTTGATTAAGAAGTAATACGGGTTGATCAATCATATCTTTAAATAACGTGAAGTTACCTTTTAACTGGCCTACTGGTTTTCCCTCAGGCGATCTTGGCCAACGAGCTACTGTGAAAGGTAAACGGTTAAGTTTAGCTTCTAAATTGTATTCATCTTGTAAACGATGAACTAGAACTTCGAATTGAAGTTCGCCGACCGCTCCGATGATGTACTCT